>NZ_CP133777.1:1915713-2234999 GCF_034347385.1 Actimicrobium sp. CCC2.4
ATTGACCGGATGGTCCGAGTCACCCTCGATGTGGAACACTTCCGACTTGACGTTCTTGGACTTGTCGCCGGTGCTGTACATCAGGATGCCGCATCCGACCGAACAGTAGGCGCAGGTATTGCGGGTTTCGGTGGCGCGGTCGAGCTTGTAAATACGCATTTCGGCGTGAGCGATGGAAGGCATCACACCTAATGCAGCGAGCGTCGAGGTGCCAACCCCGGCTGCGCAAATTCTAAAAAATTGCCGTCGATTCACTGGCTTGTTCATCACCATTCCTTTTTTCTTGTCAGTCAACATACTTCATTCGATTATGGCAAAACTTGCTATTGGAAAACTTTTGAAATGGTACAGTACTTGGTAGGAAACTTTTTTTGACCGAAAGGTACGAATTCATTCCCTTGTTCATGATGGGGTCATGGCGCACTGATGACGGCGAAGGCTTCGTCGACGCTCAGGATGGTCCCCGTATCGCTGACGTCATAGCCGGGCAAGTCGTTGACGGTGGCGCGCAATTCGTTGGAGTTGAGTACCCCCATGACCGCCATGAAGCGGATGTCGGCCAGCAGGGTCTGATCGCACACCAGGAAATACCGCTCGGTAAGCAGGGGCACGAAGTCGAGGTCGAACTGGCGTGCCGCGGTTTCGACGCCGATACCGGCATCAGCTTTGCCGCACAGGATGTAGGCCGCGACCGCTGCGTGGGTCAGTTCGGTGTTTTCGTAACCGTTGACGTCGGTGCCGCTCTTCCCTTCCTGCGCCAGCAGCAGATCGACAATGAGCCGCGTGCCCGAGCCAAGCTGACGATTGACGAACAATACTTCCGGGCGCAGCAGGTCGGCAATGTGCCAAATTTGTTTGGGATTGCCTTTGGCGACCATGATGCCCTGGCGTCGGTTGGCCAGCTTGATCAGACGGTGGCCCGGCTTGAGCAGCGGTGCGAAGTGTCTGAAAATCGCTGTCTCGCAGGAGCCGACCGGCACATGAAATCCGGCGACATCGCAATTGCCGCGGCTCAGGGCGCTGACGGCTTCGAGGCTGCCGCGATAACTCAGGTCCAGCGGCACCTGCTCTTTTTGCAGGCGGCGGTTCAGCGCCTCGATCGCAAAGCCGTGGCTGGCGTAGATTTTCAGGACATCGCGCAACTCGGAAATCGCACTCTGGATGTCGGCGTCGATTTCGTTTGCCATGCTCGCGAGCAGCGGGTCCATGCGCGCATGAATGAGCCGGTCGGCGGCGATCAAGCGCTGGCCCAGCGGCGTCAGCACCGAGCCGCGACCGCGCGACATGCTCACCACCGGCGCACCGATCGCGGTTTCCATATCGGCCAGCGCATCCCAGGCGTGCCGGTAGGACATCGCCAGTGCTTTGCTGGCCGCCTGCAAATTGCCTGCTTTGTCGATGGCGACCAGCAATGCCAGTCCCTTGACCAGCGAAAAGGGCTTGTCATCGCCATTAAGCAAGAAGGAAACAGGGCGGATTTCGATTTTCATATATGCGGTTTATTGCTTATTAAAGTGACTTGCAGCAGCCGGTGTCCGGCTAGCTAATTGCGCTATGAAGATTGAGCTGCAGGTCGCCATACTAACAAAAAAAAATAAATTCAGAATATATAAAATAATGCCTATTTGGAGGCGTAGGAGAGAGAGATCTCCGGTCGCACTGAGTCGACGATAAATTGCTTGGGGGTATTTTAGGGGGGGTGAGAATTGGGAATGCTCGGGACGCGGGAGCACAGCGTGCGTCTGGCGCACGCTCCCTGCGGGCCGTGGCGTTGATGCCTAGCGCAGCAGCAGAATAGGAATCCGTGTGGTCCGCAGCAACGTGGTGGTGGTGCTGCCGAGGATCAGTTGCCGTAGGCGCGAATGGCCGTAGGCACCCATGACCATGAGATCGATTGCCTGCGTCCTGGCGTAATCGGCGAGGACGTGATCGGCGTCGCCCGGCAGCAGATCCGCCGTGACAGTCAGGCCATTGCCGGCCAGTTGCCGGCGGGCCTGTTCCAGCGCAATCCGATGGCTGTCGGTTTCTGCGCCCACCATCACCACAGCGCAGGACAAGCCACGAAACAGCGGGCTGGTGGCGAGCAGGGCGATGCCCTTGTCCGCGGTGGCGCTGGCATCGAAGGCGATCATGATCTTGTGCACTGGCACAAAGGTGGCGGGCACGACCAGGATGGGGCGGTGCAGCGCACGCACCACGCGTTCCAGATTGCCACCGAGGTGACGCGCGGCCTGGTCTGCCGCATCGCCGCGCTGGCCCACCACGAACAGCCGGACATCGTGTTCGAGCTCGAGCAGCGTATCGACCAGTTCGCCGTGCCATTGATGGCCTTGCGGTGCGGCGATGCCGGCGTCATGTGCGCGCGCCCTGGCGCTATCGAGCAGCAGCCGGCCGCCTTCCTGCGCGATGCGGTTGCGCTGTTCATCCAGCGCGGCGAGCTGGTCGAGCAAGTCTTCGCGCGATCCCAGTCCGATATTGCCGCTCAGGTCGCTGTGGCTGGCTGGCTGCGCGACGCGGTCCAGCACATGGGCAAATTGTAGCGGCGCCTCCAGTCGCTGTGCCGCCCAGACCGCGTAATCGCAGACGGTGGTGCTGTAGCCGGATTGATCGATGCACGCGATGATCTGCTGGTTCATGCGGTGGCTCCTTAGTGTTTGAGGGATGGGTCGAGAGCGTCCGGTTTGTCATGGATGCCGAACTGATCGACGATGGTGGCGCTGGCTGCGTTCATGCCGATGATCTCGACCACGGTGCCTTGCCGGCGGAACTTGATGACGACCTTGTCGAGCGCGCCGACGGCGGTGATATCCCAGAAATGCGCGTTGCTGACATCAATGCGCACGCGTTCGATGGCTTCCCGGAAATCAAACGCGGCATTGAAGGTAGCCGACGAGGCGAAGAACACCTGGCCGGTGACGGTGTAGTCGCGCACATCGCCGTCGCCGGAAGTCACCGAGCTGATACGCAGCAAGCGGCCGACCTTGGCGGCAAAGAACAGCGCGCTCAGCAGCACGCCGACAAAGACACCTTTGGCCAGATCATGCGTGGCAACGACGACGACCACGGTGGCGACCATGACGATGCTGGAGCTGAGCGGATTTTTCGGCAGGTTGCGCAGCGAGTCCCAGCTGAACGTCCCGATCGACACCATGACCATCACCGCCACCAGCGCCGCCATCGGAATCATTCCGACCCACGGTCCCATGAAGACCACCATGATCAGCAGGACTACGCCAGCCGTGAGTGTCGACAAGCGTCCTCGTCCGCCGGATTTGATGTTGATGACCGACTGCCCGATCATCGCGCAACCGGCCATGCCGCCGAGCAGGCCGGAGGCAATATTGGCCACGCCCTGGCCGGCGCATTCGCGGCTCTTGTTGCTCGGCGTATCGGTCAGGTCATCGATGATGGTGGCGGTCATCATCGATTCGAGCAGGCCGACGATGGCCAGTGTCAGTGCATACGGAAAGATGATCTGCAGTGTCGCCAGGGTCAGCGGTACATCGGGGAACAGGAAGAGCGGCAGGCTGTCGGGAAGCTGCCCCATGTCCTTGACGGTCCGGATATCGAGCCCCAGCCAGAGCGACAGTGCGGTCAGCACGACGATGCAGACCAGCGGCGACGGCACCGCGCGGGTGAGGTAGGGGAACAGATAAATGATGGCCAGTCCGCCGGCGACCATCGCGTAGACCACCCAGGTGACGTTGATCAGTTCCGGCAATTGCGCCATGAAAATCAGGATCGCCAGCGCATTCACAAATCCGGTCACGACCGAGCGCGATACGAATCGCATCAGCGTGCCCAGGCGCAGCGCGCCGGCAATGATCTGGAACACGCCGGTCAGCAAGGTCGCCGCCAGCAGATATTGCAAGCCGTGATCCTTGACCAGCGTCACCATCACCAGCGCCATCGCGCCGGTAGCCGCCGAGATCATGCCTGGCCGGCCGCCGACAAAGGCGATCACCACGGCAATGCAGAAGGACGCGTACAGACCCACTTTCGGATCGACGCCGGCGATGATGGAAAAGGCAATCGCCTCCGGAATAAGCGCCAGCGCGACGACCACGCCGGCAAGCACATCGCCGCGCATGTTCGATAGCCAGTCTAGCCGCAGTTGTTTTTGGAGTGACATGGGATTCCGTTTCAAATGAATGGGGCAACGCGTTCCGGCGGGCGAGCTACCCGGTGGTACTGTTTGATCTTTCGCAGTATTTTACAGGCATGTTTCCGGGGCGCAGGATGCAAGGCCGCTGCGGCCGGCATGGCATGTGCGACACTGCGCCCCCCGTCGAATTGGAAATTAACCATGCGCAATGGCGTGTTGTGCGGTCTGCTGGCCGGAGCGTTGTGGGGCATGGTGTTCATCGTGCCGGAAATCCTGTCGGCATTTTCGCCGCTGGAACTGGCGGTCGGCCGCTACATCGCCTATGGCGTCATCGCCGTTACACTGATGTTGCCGCGTCTGCGCGGTCTGCTGCTGCGCCTTGAACGCGACGACGTTGCCGCGCTGCTGCGTCAGGCACTGACCGGCAATCTCCTTTATTACATGCTGCTGGCACTGGGCGTGAAGCTGGCCGGCGTGGCCCCGACGTCGCTGATCATCGGCTTGCTGCCGATCTCGGTCACGCTGATCGGTCACAAGGATCACGGCGCGGTCCCGTTGCGCCGGCTCATTTTGCCATTGCTGGTGGTGGCCGCCGGCATCGTCTGCATCAACATCGACCTGTTCAGCCACGCCAGCGCCTCCGGCATCGACGTCGCGCGCACCATGCTCGGGGTGCTGTCGGCCACCGGCGCACTGCTGTGCTGGACCTGGTACGCCATCGACAATGCGCGCTATCTGCGGGGCAATCCGCATTTCAGTAGCACCGAATGGTCGGCCCTGTACGGCATGTCGAGCGGGTTGATCGCGCTACTGATCGGCGTTGCGGCGTTTGCGATTTGGCATGAGCAGGTGACCGGTGTTGCCGCTGTGGCCAGCGGGCGTGACTGGACGCTGTTCTGGATCGCCAACAGCCTGCTGGCGCTGGGCGCGTCCGTGATCGGCAACCAGTTATGGAACATCGCCAGCCGCAGCGTGCCGATGACGCTGACCGGGCAGCTGATCCTGTTCGAGACGTTATTCGCCTTGCTGTACGGCTTCATTTACCAGCAGCGATTGCCACGTACGCTGGAGATTGCCGCGATGGTGCTGCTGATTGCCGGGGTGCTGTGGTCGGTGCGGGTTCACGCGCTGCAAAAGCGCGCTGTGCCGGCTTGACCGGAGGGCACGTCGAACGCCGGTTCCGATTCAATGGAATAATCCGGGCCTCTGTTCACGCTCCTCTTAAAGGTTGACCCCAATTGGCAATGCGACCATCCACCGTCCTAGAAATGAACCGGCCATTCATCCGCGCCACCGCAACCCGCTTCCGGGCGGCTAATCCACGCATATTCTGGGCGACGCAGGACGGCTCGACGCTCAATGGTGCCGGACTCGATCTTGTGGTCGATGCGCTAGCCGGTGCCACCGCCGTCGATCTGGGCGGACTGCAGGAAGAACTGGAAGCGCGGTTGCGTGTTCCGGTCACGGTGTGGACGCCGGCTGACTTGCCGGGCGGACTTCGGGATGAGTTGCTGGCTGACGCCCGCCCGGTTTAGGTCGTAAGGTGCAATAACCGCAGGGCATTGCACCGAATGCTTCTCTTGCGGTTGATGAAACGATGTTTGCCCGGTCGTGGCGGAGCAAACACAGGTTTAGTTACCGCAGTCAGTCCACTCGGTGCAATGCCCTTCGGTTATTGCACCCTACGATATTGCGAGCGCAAACCTCCGTTGGTAGTCGTACGATGGGCACAACCATCCGTGCCCACGCGCGCGCACCAGAAATCGTTGCCAGTTCCGGTCGTTTGCAGGACGCCCGGGTAGGCACGTTGGCGCTGACACCCCAGCGTTCGCCTGCGCACAGACAGCGCGTTTTCATCGGCCCATCCTGATGCTTCATTCCCGGACTGCGCATGCCATGCGCCAGCCCATTTTCAGAGGTGAATCGATGAGCAATACAAAGATGAACGCAGGTGCCGCATTTCCTGACATGGCATGGGACGCGGTAGGTGGCGGGCGCATCGCCCCGAAGACGGATTCCGGCTGGCGCATGCTGGTGGTCTATCGCGGCAAGCACTGCCCGCTCTGTAAAAAATACCTCGACCAGCTTGAGCAATTGCAGGGCGCATTCAAGGCCGCCAACATACAGATCGCGGCGGTGTCCGCCGATCCGCAGGCAAAAGCCGAGGCAGAGGCGGCTGAATGCAAGTGGACTTTTCCGCTGGGCTACGGCCTGTCGATTCCGCAAATGCGCGAACTCGGGCTGTACATCTCGGACCCGCGTTCGCCGGAAGAAACCGACAGGCCATTTTCCGAACCCGCGATTTTCGTGATTAACCCGGAAGGCCATGTCCAGATCGTCGATATCTCCAATGCGCCGTTTGCCCGGCCGGATCTTGCGTCAATGCTGCAGGGCCTGAAGTTCATTCTCGACAAAGGCTATCCGATTCGCGGGCAAGCCTGATCGTCGGGGGCGATTCGCCTGAGTGTTAGCGACCTTTCGGCAAGGCAGCCAGGACCTGCGCAGCCGACACGACTTTACCGAAAGCCCCATCAAGCGCAGCCATGAATGCCGTCTGCACGGCAGCAGCCGGTACGGTCATACCGCCCGAAGCGAGATCCCGGGTCGCGCAGGCATCCTGCACCACCTGGCAATCAAAGCCCAGATCAGTCGCTGCCCGCACGGTCGAGTCTATGCACATGTGCGTCATCATGCCGACCACCACAAGACGGGTGATGCTGGCAGCGCGCAGCGTCTCGGGCAGGGCGGTCTCGCGGAACGCGTTCGGGTAATGCTTGGTAATGACGGTTTCATCGGTCAGCGGCAGCATGCTGGAATGGATTTGTGCGCCGGTGGTATCCGGCCGGAAGAAGGTCGCTTCCGGTTGGGGCGCAATGTGCTGGACGTGAATGACCGGTATGCCTTTGATGCGGCAGGCTGCAAGCAACAGGGCAGCCTGGCGGGCGGCGGCGTCGGCGCCGACCAGCTCCATGGTGCCGCCGGGGAAGTAGTCGTTCTGGATGTCGATGATGAGCAAGGCTGTTTGCATTTTTTCCTCGATGTGATTGAGATTGTCAGCAGGGCGCGGCTTGCTGCACGCTACGGGTGAGTAAGTTTTTTTATACTACAGGCTTTTAGCTATCCCGATTTAAGGGGCTGGCGGTCCTGTCCTGGCTCCGGCCCACGATCGGATCCCTGCCTATGTTCAACTGCTTCGAGGGGATTTTTCCTTGAGCGCAAACGTTCTTCGTTAGCTGGATTTGTCTAAGCATTGCCATGACCAAGCCGGGGTGAGGCGCAGCGGTGGACGCGCCTTCGACAAGCTCAAGGCGAACGTTTGATGCTTATGTCAAAACTCTCGATCAAGCCGCGTGCCGCGCAGTCTCCAGCGCCGCAGTGAGCACCACAACCCGCTCGATCAGCGCAGCGTTTTGCACAGTCAATTCAAGCACTCTGGCCTGCAGCGCATCCGTGTCGACAGGCGGTACCGCATCGACTTCCGGCACGGGCGTACGCGCCGGTCGGGTGCCGGCTTTCATCTCCCGCACTTGCTTCGCTGCTTGTTGCAACTCCTTCTTTCCACCAGCGACTGCCGCGACCTGATCAGCCGCCGGCAGCGTCGATACTTCTGCCGCCGCATTGATCGAAATCGTCCCGGCCCGCACTGCCTCGACCAGCTCCGGCGTGGCTCCCTTTTGGATTTTTTCGATGCGGGTAATCGTATTGCTGCTGATGCCGGCCAGACGGGCGACGTCGTCACGCGTGGTAATCGGCGCGCCCACAATGGCGGGCGTGCCGACGGGCGCGTCCTGCATGTGCACCCGATGACGGGCGGTGACAATGTCCTTCTTGCGCAAGGCCAGCACGCCACGCTGAAAATCCGACACGCTGCGGCGCGCCAGATGGTTATCGATCATCCACAGCATCACGTCAGCTATCGTGCCGAAACTGGTGTTCTGCACCGTATTGAAGGCGATCCCGTGTTGCTGGCAGATCGCATACCGGTTATGACCGTCGATGAGGATATCGCCCCACAGGACCAGCGCATCGCGGCAGCCTTCGGCGAGCAGGCTGCGCTCGAGTGCCGTGTACTCGTTGGTGGTGAGCGGATCGATGGTGCCGCGGAGTTCGTCGTTGACGGTGATGTGCATGGATGACCTTGAAAAGTGGTGATATCGGGTCGCGGTGAGACCCGCCGCGACGCCGGGAGCGACATGGTAAAGCAGTTGTCGCCGGCGAACCCGGCCTCGCGCACTCGTCAATCCCTGAATCGCCCGTCGTCGTGCGCTGCTTAAAAAAGCAGCAGTGCCGCCAAGCTGCATGGCCAGTGGCTTGCGAGCGCTTCGCACAGGGTTATGCACAAAGTTGTTCACACTTTGCGGGCATAAGTTTTTCAGGGCGCGCCGTCGAGGACGAACCGGCGTGCCGTATATACTCAAGCCCCGCTCTGCCAACCCCGTTCGCTCCCCGACAGGAACCCCATGATCACCGTCCATCATCTCGACACCTCCCGCTCGCAGCGCATCCTGTGGCTGCTCGAAGAACTCGGTCTTCCCTACGAGATCAAGCGCTATCAGCGCAACAGGCAGACCCGCCTCGCGCCACCCGAACTGAAGGCCATCCATCCGATGGGCAAGTCGCCGGTCATCACTGATGGCGGCGTTACGGTGGCCGAATCCGGTGCCATCGTCGAATACCTCGTCGAGACCTATGGCGACAAGGGCACCGGTGACTGCGCCGCGCTGCAACCGCGGCAGGGCACGCCCGAGTATCGCGAGTGCCGTTTCTGGATGCATTTTGCCGAGGGCTCGCTGATGAACTGGCTGGTCATGAAGCTGGTGTTCACCAGCATCCCGACGCAGCCGATGCCATTTTTTGTGCGCCCGATCGCGCGTAAATTATGCGAGCAGGTACAACTGAAACTGATCGATCCCAACCTCGCCACGGCGATGGCTTACATGGAGCAGCATCTGGCCACGCATGCCTGGTTTTCCGGCGAACAGATGACGATGGCCGACTTCCAGATGAGCTTTGCCGTCGAGGCAGCGCTGTCGCGCGCGGCGAATGCGGGCCGGTATCCGGCACTCATGGCCTACAAGAAAAAAATGAATGCGCGGCCGGCCTATCAGCGGGCAATCGGGAAGGGCGGTCCGGTGATGATGTCGGCTTGATGCGCTTGCCGGCGATCTGATGACGATGGAATCTGAAGGAGGAAAGGTACGTCAGGTTGACCATGGCGGTGCTACCATCCGTGCATTAAAAAAAAATACCACAGGGAATATCGTGCCCAATAAAATCATCCGGGTCTTGCCGATCGAGATACCTGACCCCGGTTGCGCAGTCTGCAAGGATCAGCTGGATTTTGATTTTACGTTCGCCTTCCAGCCTATCGTCGATGTCGAACAGCGCACGGTCTACGCCTACGAGGCGCTGGTGCGCGGCACCGACGGCGAAGGCGCAGCCGAGATCCTCGGCAAGGTCAACGACGACAATCGCTACCGCTTCGACCAGGGCTGCCGGATCCGCAGTATTTTTCTGGCCCAGCAGCTGGGCATGACCTGCCGGATCTCGATCAACTTCCTGCCCAACGCGATTTATCAGCCCGAACTGTGCATCCGCACCACCATCCTGGCCGCCGAAGCGGCCGGTTTTCCGCTGGACCGGATCATTTTTGAAGTCACCGAATCCGAACAGATCCTCGAGCCGGAAAAACTGCTGTCGATTTTCCGCTACTACCGTGATCGCGGTTTCGCCACGGCCATCGACGACTTCGGTGCCGGTTACGCAGGTCTCGGCCTGCTGACCGATTTCCAGCCAACGCTGATCAAGATCGACATCAAGCTGGTGCGCGATATCGATACCAATCCGGTCAAGCAAGCGGTAGTCAAGGGCATCCTGCTGACCACCGGTTTGCTGGGCGTCGAAGTCATCGCCGAAGGAGTCGAGACCGCCGCCGAAGCACGTTGGTTCAAGGCCAACGGCATCCGCCTGATGCAGGGATATTATTTTGCGCGGCCGGGTTTCGAGTCGCTGCCGACCGTCGAGAACTGGGTCTAAGCCAGGCTTGCCTGGAAATAGGTTTTCCAGAAAAAGTAAGCCGTCATCCCGACCGCCACCACGATCACGATAGACCGGATCACCCGTGGTGACGCCTTGCGTGCCAGCCGCGCACCGATGTAGCCGCCGATGATTGCCCCGCCGCACATCACCAGCGCCCAGTGCCAGACGATGGCACCGGCAATCGCAAACGGAATCACCGCAATGCCGTTCATGCACGAGGTCAGCAAGGTCTTCAGCCCGTTCATCTGATGGATGCGGGTAAAGCCGATTTGCCCGAGCAGGGCCAGCGTCGCAATGCCGACCCCGGCACCAAAATACCCGCCGTAAATCCCCAGAAAAAATTGTGCCGGCATGGCCCAGCGCGGCAGGATCATTACGTCCGGTTGCGCACCGTGCCGGCGTGACAGCAGCGGCCCGAGAATGAACAGCAAGGTCGCCGCCAGCAGCAGGAACGGCACGGCCTTGTTGAAGGCGACTTCCGGCGTCCACAGTACCAGCAGCGCACCGATGATGCTGCCCAGCCCGCTCGAGAGCACCAGGCGCAGGTTGACGGCGCTGGTCTGGCGCAATTCTTCGCGATAGCCGTGTGCGCTGGCCGCGGTGCCCAGCCACATCGCCGTGTTGTTGGTGGCATTGGCCGCGATGCCTGGCATGCCGGTCAGCAGCAAGGCGGGGAAGGTCAGGAACGAACCGCCGCCGGCGACTGCGTTGATACCGCCGGCCAGCATTGCCACGCCGAACAAGGTCAATCCTGTCGTTAGCACCGTCATTGCGGCGAGGTCGCCGGCAGGCTGGCCAGCGCGGTCATCGTCGTTAGCTGCGGCAGGGACGCGATCAGATCGGCGAAGCGCTGGCCCTGGATCATGATGTGATTGCGCAGCAGCGTGGCGGTCAGCTCGCCATCGCCGGCGATGATCGCATTGACGACTGCCTCGTGTTCATTGAACGAATTCGCGATGCGATTGCGGACCCGCAATTGCAGGCGGCGATACGGTCGCAAGCGCCGGTGCAGCGCCAGCGCCTGTTCAGTCAGGAAGGTGTTGTGACTGCCGCTGTAGAGCGCCGCGTGGAAGGCTTCGTTCTTGTAGAAGTAGCCATCCGGGTCTTGCGCGTCGCGCGCCTGTTCGCAAGCGTGGTGCACGATCAGCAGTTGCTGATGTTCGTCCGGCGTCATGCGCCGCGCTGCCAGCCGGCCGCACATGGCTTCGAATTCCGACATCACCTCGAACATCTCGACGAGCTGCTGCGGACTGACTTCGGCGACCACTGCACCGCGGCGCGGCCGGATCACGATCAATCCCATCGAGGCGAGCTGGATCAGGGCTTCGCGGATCGGCGTGCGCGAGACGTCAAATTTTTCCGCAAGCACGGTCTCGTCGAGATGGGCACCAGGCGCGAGTTCGCCGACGGCGATCATCTCTTCGATGGCCTCGCGCAGGGATGATGAGCGGTTCTTGATTGGGCTGGTCGGGGTATCGATCACGGTCACCATGGTGATAATTAACTTGAGTCGAGTATAGGGTGTATTTAAACCTTGACAATGCATGCAGTAAATATATTCTTGTATACACAAAAAAGCAGTGCCCCTTGCCGGCATCGGCAAAAAAACCATCCCATCGAGGAGACACCATGTTTTCAACTACCCGCAGAACCCTGCTGGGCGCCATCGCGGCCAGCCCTTTGTTTTCCATTCCTGCTGCCTGGGCCCAGACCACGGCGCTGAAGATCTCGCACCAGTTCCCGGGCGGCACCGCCACCGAAGGCGATTTCCGCGACCGCCTGTGCCGCCAGTTCGCCACCGAAGTCGAAAAGCGCAGCAAAGGCAGCCTGAAGTTCGAGGTCTATCCGGGCTCGTCGCTGATGAAAACCAATGCGCAGTTCTCGTCGATGCGCAAGGGTGCGCTTGACATGTCGCTGGTACCGCTGTCGTATGCCGGCGGTGAAATGCCGGAAGTCAACATCGGCCTGATGCCTGGCCTGGTCACCTCCTACGAACAAGGCTATGGCTGGAAAAACGCCGAGGTCGGTCGTGAACTCAATCGCCTGCTGCTCGAAAAAGGCATCGTCGTCGTCAGCTGGATCTGGCAGGCCGGTGGTGTTGCCTCCCGCACGATTCCTATCGTCGAACCGGAAGATGCGAAGGGCCTGAAGATACGCGGCGGCTCGCGCGAGATGGACCTGATCCTGAAAGCTGCCGGCGCTGCCGTGGTATCGCTGCCATCGAACGAGATTTATGCGGCCATGCAGACCGGCGCGATGGATGCGGCGCTGACCTCATCGACCTCGCTGATTTCATTCCGTCTCGAAGAAGTCTCGAAGAGCCTGACCACCGGTCGCGGCAAGGCTTACTGGTTCATGTTCGAACCGCTGATGATGTCGAAAGCGATCTTCGACAAACTCAGCAAGGACCAGCAGGCCATCATCATGGCCGTCGGTGGCGAGCTCGAAACGATGGCGCGTAAGTCGGCCCAAACCGACGATTCGCTGGTCGCTGCCGTGTACCAGAAAGCCGGCGCAAAAGTGGTTGACCTGAGCGATGCCACCGTCAAGAAATGGCAAACCATCGCCCGCGCCACGGCCTGGAAAGACTACGCCGAACGCAATGCCAATTGCGCCAATTTGCTCAAGCTGGCTGAGAAAACACTATGAGTCATGGTTTTGAACTCGAGCCGGTGAAAGGACCGGCAGAGCCGGATCATCCGCTGGTCGCGAAGCTGTCGAGGGCGCTCGACGCCTTCAATCGCGGCTTGCTGATGTTGTCGATGGGCGCCTTGATCCTCACTGCGCTTGTGCTGACGTATTCGGTGGTGTCGCGCTATTTTTTCAAGCTGCCGACCGACTGGCAGGACGAAGCCTCGGTCTTCATGCTGGTCGGCGTGACCTTCTTTTGTTGCGCCTACGTGCAAGCGCTGCGCGGTCACATCGGCATCGAAGCGCTGGCGTCCATCCTGTCGCCGCGCGTCAATGCGGCGCGAATGATGTTCGTCGACGTGATGTCGCTGCTGTTCTGCCTGTTCTTTTCATGGAAATCGTGGGCCTTGTTCCATGAAGCCTATGTCGAAGGCTTCACCACCAGTTCGACCTTCGCGCCGCCGCTGTGGATTCCGTACGGGATGATGGCGTTTGGCATGAGCTTGCTGGCACTACAGATTGCGATGCAGATACTGGTTCGCGCAACGAATAAAACAAATGAGCGGAGCGCGCCATGAGCGAACTGACCCTGGGCTTGATGTATGGCGTGGCCACGCTGGTAGTGATGTTTTCCGGGATGCCGATTGCGTTCGCGCTGGGCGTGGTTGCCGTCAGCTTCATGTACTTTTTCATGCCGGCCTCGTCACTCGATACGGTCACCCAAAACGTCTATGAAGAGATGGCGTCGATCACCTTGCTGTCGATTCCGCTGTTCATTTTGAAGGGTGCGGCCATCGGCAAATCACCGGCCGGAAAAGACCTGTACTCGGCCATCCACACCTGGTTGCACAAGGTGCCGGGCGGACTCGGGATTGCCAACGTGTTTGCCTGCGCTCTGTTTGCGGCGATGGCAGGCTCATCGCCGGCAACCTGTTCGGCGATCGGCTCGGCCGGTATTCCGGAAATGCGCCGGCGCGGGTATTCGCCCGGCTTCGCGGCCGGCATCATCGCCGCCGGTGGCACGCTGGGCATCCTGCTGCCGCCATCGATCACGATGATCCTGTACGCAGTCGCTGCCGAGCAATCGCTGGGTCGCTTGTTCCTCGCCGGGATCGGACCGGGCATGTTGCTGGTCGGGCTGTTCTCGGGTTACGCGGTGTATCGGGCACGCAAGGAATACCGGCTTGCGCATGCAGCTTTTCTAAACAATGGCACGGCCTCGGCCTACCTCGAAGTCGAACACTTCACGCTGGCCCAGAAAGTCGAAATGCTGCCGCGCGTGTTGCCGTTCATCGTGCTGCTGCTGGGCGTGATGGTGGCGCTGTACGGCGGATATGCCACGCCGTCCGAGACCGCCGGCCTCGGCGCGATGCTGGCACTGGTGCTGATCGCCATCGTCTACGGCATCTGGAAGCCACGCGACCTCGCACCTATCCTCAGTTCGACCATCAAGGAATCGTCGATGCTGTTGCTGATCATCGGGATGTCGCTGCTGTATTCGTACGTGATGAGCTACCTGCACATCAGCCAGTCGGCCGCGCAGTGGGTGGTGGCGATGGAATTGTCGAAGTGGGTCTTGCTGACGGTGATCCTGCTGATGGTGGTGGTGTTCGGCTTTTTCCTGCCGCCGGTATCGATCATCCTGATGACCGCGCCTATCATTTTGCCGCCACTGAAAGCTGCCGGTTTCGACCTGATCTGGTTCGGCGTGGTGATGACTATCGTGATGGAAATGGGCTTGATTCATCCGCCGGTCGGGCTGAATATTTTCGTCATCAAGAACATCGCACCGGACATTCCGCTGAAAGATGTGATCGTCGGCGTGATGCCCTTCGTGGGCCTGATGTTTGTCGCCGTGATCCTGCTGTGCGTGTTCCCGGAGATCGCCACCGGACTGCCAGCGATGCTGATGGGGGCGAAGTAAATGAACGCAGCTGCGGTACCAACGCGCATCTGGAATCACCAGCAGCGTAACCGCGATGCCCGCCTTGCGCGGGTGCGCGAACAGCTCGGCAGCGACCTGGCCGGCAAGCTGGTGCCGGACGGTCGCACCACCGACCTGTTGCATGCGGTGCTCGAATGCGGCGACCGCGTCTGCCTCGAAGGGAATAACCAGAAGCAGGCGGATTTTCTGGGCAAGGCACTGGCCGCACTCGATCCATTGCGCATCAATCACTTGCACATGCTGCAATCGGTGCTGGCCCTGCCCGAGCATCTGGACGTGTTCGACAACGGCATCGCGTCCAAGCTCGACTTTTCGTTTTCCGGTCCGCAGGCAGCGCGGCTGGCGCGGCTGGTCAGCACTGGCAAGCTTGATATCGGCGCGATCCATACTTACCTCGAACTGTTCGGCCGCTATTTTGTCGACCTGACGCCGCGGGTTTCGCTGATCGCCGCCGAAGCCGCCGACCGCTACGGCAATCTGTACACCGGCCCGAACACCGAAGACACGCCGGCCATCGTCGAGGCGACGGCCTTCAAGAGCGGCATCGTCATCGTGCAGGTCAATCGCATCATGGACGTGCTGCCGCGCGTCGATATTCCGGCCGACTGGGTCGATTACGTGATCGAATCGCCGACGCCGTATTACATCGAACCGCTGTTCACGCGTGATCCGGCACAGATCTCTGAAATCCAGGTCTTGATGGCGATGATGGCCATCAAGGGCATCTACGCCGAGTACGGCGTGCAGCGCCTGAACCACGGCATCGGCTTCGACACCGCTGCGATCGAATTGCTGTTGCCGACCTATGCCGAATCGCTCGGCCTGCGCGGCAAGATCGCCAGTCACTGGGCGCTCAATCCGCATCCGGCACTGATCCCGGCGATCGAGGCAGGCTTCGTCGAATCGGTCCATTCGTTCGGCTCCGAGCTCGGCATGGAAGCCTACATCAGCGCGCGGCCCGACGTGTTTTTCACCGGCCCGGATGGCTCGATGCGCAGCAACCGCGCGTTGTGCCAGGCCGCTGGTCATTACGCATGCGACATGTTCATCGGGTCGACCTTGCAGATCGATTTGCAGGGCAATTCATCGACTGCCACGCAGGGCCGCATCGCCGGTTTTGGCGGTGCTCCCAATATGGGTGCTGATGCCCGAGGCCGTCGCCATGCCAGTCCGGCCTGGCTGAAAGCCGGCCAGCAAGCCGGTGCCGGCCGCAACCGCATGCCGCGCGGTCAGAAACTGGTGGTGCAAATTGTCGAGACCTTTCGCGAACACATGCAGCCGGCCTTCGTCGACAAACTCGATGCGTGGGACTTGGCCGAACAGGCCGGCATGGCGCTGCCGCCGGTGATGATTTACGGCGACGACGTGACCCATATCCTGACCGAAGAAGGCATCGCCAATCTGCTGTTATGCCGCAGCGATGCCGAGCGCGAACAGGCGATCCGTGGCGTGGCCGGCTACACGCCGGTCGGCCTCGCGCGTGACAAGCGCATGGTCGAGAACCTGCGCGATCGCGGCATCATCGTGCGTCCGGAAGACATCGGTATCGACAAGCGACTGGCCACGCGCGATTTGCTGGCAGCAAAAAACATGAAAGACCTGGTGCGGGCGTCGGGCGGGCTGTACCAGCCGCCGGAACGTTTCCGTAACTGGTAAATGAGAGCTTATGGAAACCTTGAACTATCGATTCGATGGCGGCCAGCGACGTGGCCAGCAGCAGGCGCTACTGGTCGGCGTGGTCAGCTCCGGCAATCTGGAAGTGCTGGTCGAACCGGCCGACTTGCAGGGCGGTTGCGAGATTGAAGTGCAGACTGCCGCACGCGGTTTCGGCACGATCTGGCAAGCAGTGATGAGTGATTTTCACGCGCGCTGGCAACTGGCCGACGTGCGGATTTCGATCAATGACATGGGCGCGACGCCGGCCGTGGTCAGCCTGCGACTCGATCAGGCCGTCGAGTCCCTGCTGGGAGCACACGCATGAACAGCTATCTGGAATCGACTGCGCGTGAACGCCTTGCGCTGCTGTTCGGTCCTGACAATTTTGCAGAGTGGTTGCCGCCGGCAGCACGCTTCGTCAGTCCGCATCTGGCCCAGCTCGATGCGCCCACTGCGTTCGATGATGGCGTCGTGATTGGTCGTGGCGTGTTGGACGAAAAACAGTTTTTCGCTGCCGCACAAGAGGGCGGTTTCATGGGCGGCGCGGTCGGCGAAGTGCATGGCGCGAAGCTGGTCGGCCTGTTGCGACGCGCGCTTGTCGAACGGCCCCATGCAGTGTTGCTGCTGCTCGAAACCGGTGGTGTGCGTTTGCATGAAGCCAATGCCGGACTGATTGCGGTCTCGGAAGTGATGCGCGCCTTGCTCGATGTGCGTGCCGCCGGCATTGCGGTGGTGGTGCTGGTCGGCGGCTCGAACGGCTGCTTCGGCGGCATGGGCATCGTGGCCCGTTGCGCGAATGCGATCGTGATGTCCGAGCAAGGCCGGCTGGCGATGTCGGGTCCGGAAGTCATCGAGACAGCCAGCGGCGTCGAGGAATTCGATTCACGCGATCGCGGGCTGGTCTGGCGCACCACCGGTGGCAAGCATCGTTACCTGCTCGGTGATTGCGACCGGCTGGTCGATGACAGCATCGATGCATTCAGATCGGCGGCGCTGGAACTGGTCGCTGCCGCTTACGACAAAACTATCCCGTTGACACTGGCGGCACTCGAAGCCGAGCAACACATGCTGCAAGACCGGATCGACCGCTTCGGCATGCAGACCGAGCCGATGGCCATCTGGCGTCAGCTCGGTATCGCAGATCCGCAAGCCATCGCGATGCTGGAAGCCGATGACTTCATGGCGCTGGTATCGACTTCCACAGCAAGGAGCCACTGATGGATTGGCAAACACTGGCGACACAGCTTTTTCCGCAAGGCCATCAGATCACTGCATCGGACTCATTTCTGTCCGGCACCGCGATGGTCGGCGACACCACGGTTGCGGTCATCGGCACCACCGACCACACGCCGATAGGCGTTGAGATCGCGCTGGCGCAAGCCCGCGCGGTGCTGGCGACGGTGCGCGATTTTCCGCAGCGGCCGATTCTGATTCTGGTCGATACCCAAGGCCAGCGCCTGCGCCACCGCGATGAAATGTTGGGCATCAATAGCTATATGGCGCACCTCGGCAAGTGCATTGCACTGGCACGCCAAAGCGGGCATCGCGTCATCGGTCTGGTGTATGACCAGGCGCTGTCGGGCGGATTCATTACCAGCGGCTTGATGGCTGACGATTGCTACGCGCTGCCGGGCACGACGATTCGCGTGATGGGTTTGCCGGCAATGGCGCGCATCACCAAAGTGCCGGAAGAGCGCTTGATCGAACTGGCCAAGGACAATCCGGTCTTCGCGCCCGGTCCGGAAAACTACGTGCGCATGGGTGGCTTGCAGGCGATCTGGCAGGGTGACCTGTCGCTGCGCTTGGTCGAGGCACTGGCCGCGGCGGATCCGCTCGACCGGCGCAGCACGCTCGGACTGGAACGCGGTGGTCGCAAGATGGCGCGACCGGTGTCGGATGCTGTCGCGTCATAGCCTGTTGACTTTGTCGGCAGCGGGTTGGGCCTCGGCCCGCGCGCAGGTCGAGGCGAGGCATCACGCGGCAGTCGAGCGCTGGTGTGCGGCCGACTGGCCGGTGATTGTGCGGCGTCATGAAGTCGATTGTCCGACCGGTCAAGTCTGCGTCGGGCTGGCTTTGCCACCGGAACCGGAGTCGGGCATCAAGTACCGGCTGCCATTGCGGATCGCGATCAACGAAGTCACGCGCTCGCGCCCGCCGCTGACGCTGGCCGAAGTGCGCTTCGTGTTACCACCGGCATGGCAAGCGGCGTTGCCGGCAGCGGCGATGCCGCTTGCGGTATTCGGTTCGGCGGCGCTGCAGGCGATCACCGGTTTGCCGTATCTGCGCGAGAGTTCCGACCTTGACATCCTGTTGCAGCCGACCACGCCAGCGGCGCTGGCTGATGGGCTGGCCTTGCTCACGCAGGTCGGGACGCTGCTGCCTTTGGATGGCGAAATTGTCTTTCCGTCCGGCGCGGCAGTGGCCTGGAAAGAATGGCGCGCGGCCAGCGGACAGGGCGCGGCGATGCGGGTGCTGGCCAAGCATAATGAGGGCGTAGTGCTGGTACGGGTCGATGCCTTGCTGGCGAATTTGACGGCATGATGCGCGACGCGTAGTGCGGTTGTTGAGTTGGTTTTTAGCAAAAATTGTTTGGCTGTTGCAAGCTGTGCGCTTGTCAGCGAAATGCGGCCCGAACAATGCTACGATTCGGTCCCTGACCAGATCCACGACCTCCCCGAATAACGTTCCCGACCTCCCATGACGACCTCGACCTCTTCCAAAAATATCGCTGGCCTGACCCTCGGTGCCATCGGCGTCGTCTACGGCGACATCGGTACCAGCCCTCTGTATGCACTCAAAGAAGTGTTCTCCGGCAGCCATGGCGTACCGCTCAACCATGCCAACCTGTTCGGCATCGTGTCGCTGATTGTCTGGGGCCTGACGATTATCGTGTCGCTCAAATACGTGACGCTGATCCTGCGTGCCGATAACCGCGGCGAAGGCGGCATCATGGCGCTGATGGCGCTGGCGCTGTCCTCAGTGACCCAGAAATCAGCCTGGTACCGGCCACTGACCATCGTCGGTTTGCTGGGCGCGGCCTTGTTTTATGGCGATAGCGTGATTACCCCGGCGATCTCGGTGCTGTCGGCCTTTGAGGGCCTGGAACTGGCGACGCCGGCATTCAAGGCCTATGTGGTACCGCTCACCGTGGTGGTGCTGGTGGCCTTGTATCTGGTCCAGTACAAAGGCTCGGCCGGTATCGGCAAATGGTTCGGCTTTGTGATGCTGGTCTGGTTTGCAACACTGGCGACTATGGGTGCCATCAATATTGCCCGCATGCCGCAAATCATCGGCGCGCTTAATCCGCTGTACGCGTTGACCTTCCTGGCCAGTAATCCATGGATGGCATTCATCGCACTGGGCGCCATCGTGCTGGCGTTCACCGGTGCCGAAGCGCTGTATGCCGACATGGGGCACTTCGGCCGCCGGCCGATCCGGCTGGCCTGGTCGCTGATCGTGTTTCCGGCGCTGGCGCTGAACTATCTCGGGCAGGGCGGCTTGCTGCTGGCAGACCCGAGCGCGATTGCCAATCCGTTCTATAACCAGCTCGGTGCCTGGAGCATTTATCCGCTGGTGATTCTGTCGACAATGGCCACTGTGATTGCGTCGCAGGCGACCATTTCAGGGACGTTCTCGATGACCCAGCAAGCGATCTCGCTGGGATTTTTGCCGCGTATGCGGGTTGACCATACCTCCGAGCGCGAGATCGGCCAGATCTACATACCGACCGCCAACTGGATCCAGCTGGTGGTGGTGATCCTGGCCGTGGTCGGCTTCGGCTCATCGACCAACCTCGCGGCCGCCTACGGCATCGCGGTGACGGCGACGATGACGACGACGACCATCCTGACCTTCTTCGTGGTGCGCTATGCGTGGCGCTATAACTTCTGGATCTGCATTCTGGCGACCGGCTTTTTCTTTATCATCGACAGCGCGTTTTTCTCGGCCAACCTGCTCAAGATTGCCCATGGTGGCTGGTTCCCGCTGGTGCTGGGCGCGGTCATGTTCATGATCATGATGACCTGGAAGCGCGGCCGCCAGATGGTGTTCGACAACCTGCAAAAGCATGCGATTCCGCTCGAACAATTCCTCACCTCGCTGTTCATGAGTCCGCCGACACGGGTGCCGGGTACCGCGATTTTCCTGCGCGGCGAGGGTGACGGCGTGCCGCATGCGATGTTGCACAATCTCGCCCACAACAAGGTGCTGCATGAACAGGTGCTGTTCCTGACGATACGTAATCGCGACATCCCGCGTGTACCGGAATCGGAACGCGTGACGGTGCAGCCGTTGGGGCATGACTGTTACCAGATCAATGTCGATTACGGCTTCAAGGACGATCGCGATATTCCGGCGGCGTTGCGGGTTTGCCAGAATGTCGGTGTCGAGCTCGAGATGATGGAGACCTCGTTCTTCATTTCGCGTCAGACCGTGATCCCGACGGTCGGCAACGCCGGCATGGCGCTATGGCGCGAACGCTTGTTCGCCACGATGTCGCGCAATGCGCGCGATGCGGCGGACTACTACCGGATTCCGAGTAACCGGGTGATTGAACTGGGAACGCAGGTCGAGATTTAACGATAGTCACAATACGAAAAAAAGCCGCTCGTCCTTGCCAGGGACGAGCGGCTTTTTTATCGATGGTGCCGGTCAGCTGGCCTTGCCAAAGCCGCCGCCACCCGGGGTTTCGATGACGAACACGTCACCGGCTTCCATCTCGGTGCTGGCCACAAAGCCAAGCTCCTCGATGCGGCCATCGTGGCGGATGACGTAGTTTTTGCCGCACTCGCCATCGTCGCCACCGGCTGCGCCGAATGGGGCGACGACGCGATTGTTGGACAGGATGGACGCACTCATCTTTTCCAGAAAACGGATCTTACGCGTACCGCCATTACCGCCATGCCATTTGCCGCTGCCACCCGAATGCGGGCGGATGTCATAGCTGTCGAGTCGCACCGGATAGCGCCATTCGAGGATCTCCGGATCAGTCAGGCGCGAATTGGTCATGTGGGTCTGGACCACGTCGGTGCCATCGAAACCATTGCCGGCACCCGAGCCGCCGGCGATGGTTTCGTAGTACTGGTGCTCGTCATTGCCGAAGGTGAAGTTGTTCATCGTTCCCGGTGACGAGGCCAGCACGCCGAGCGCGCCATACAGCGCATTGGTGATGCAGCTGGAGGTTTCGACATTGCCCGACACGACCGCTGCCGGGTAATGCGGGTTGAGCATTGAGCCGGGTGGAATGATGACGTTGAGCGGTTTCAGGCAACCGGCATTGAGCGGGATTTCATCGTCGGTTAGCGTGCGGAACACGTATAGCACGGCCGCCATGCAGATCGCACTCGGGGCGTTGAAGTTGTTGTCGAGCTGCGGCGAGGTACCCGTGAAATCGATGTCGGCGCTGCGCGTGGCCTGGTTGACGCGGATCGCGACCTTGATCAGTGCGCCGTTGTCGAGCCGGTATTCATAGCTCGAATCCTTGAGCGATGTGATGACGCGCCGCACCGCTTCCTCGGCATTGTCCTGCACATGCTGCATGTAGGCTTGCACCACGCCGAGTCCAAAGTGCTCGACCATCTTCAGCAACTCGTCGACGCCTTTCTGGTTGGCGGCGATCTGGGCTTGCAGGTCGGCGATGTTCTGCGGGATATTGCGTGCAGGATAGCGGCCAGAGCCGAGCAGGGCGGCGGTCTCGGCGTCGAGAAAGCGGCCGTCGCGCACCAGCTGGAAATTGTTGATCAGCACGCCTTCTTCTTCGACCACCTTGCTGTCGGCCGGCATCGATCCCGGCGTGATACCGCCGATATCGGCATGGTGGCCGCGCGAGCCGACATAAAACAGGATGCGCTCGCCGCGCGCATCGAAGGCCGGCGTGATGACTGTGATGTCGGGCAAATGCGTGCCGCCGTGGTACGGATCGTTGAGCATGAAGACATCGCCCTGGCGCATCTTGCCGGCGTTCTCCTGCATGATGGTCTTGATGCTTTCGCCCATCGAGCCGAGGTGGACCGGGATGTGCGGTGCGTTCGCGATCAGGTTGCCATCGGCATCGAACAGCGCACACGAAAAGTCCAGCCGCTCCTTGATGTTGACCGAGAACGCGGTGTTCTGAAGGCGCAAGCCCATCTGTTCGGCAATGCTCATGAACAGGTTGTTGAATACCTCGAGCATGACCGGATCGGCACTGGTGCCAATGGCCTTGCGCTGGACGCGCGCTTGTACGCGATTCATGACCAGATGATTGAGGGCCGTGACTTCGGCGACCCAGCCGGGCTCGACGATGTTGGTGGCATTTTTTTCAGCGATGATGGCCGGCCCCGGGATCAGGTCGCCGGGACGCATGTCTTCGCGCAGGTACAAGCCGGTTTCATGCCATTGCCCTCCCGAGAAGACCCGCACTGTTTCGCGCGCCTGCAACTTGCCGGCGCGCGCCGGCAATTGCTCGATCAGTTCGACGCTGTCCTGTGATTTGCCGATGGCCTCGACGGAAATCGCTTCGATGACCAGTTGCTTGTCGGGCATCAGGAACGAGTAGCGCTTTTTATAGGCGGCTTCGAATTGCGCCACCATCTGCGCGACCCCGGCATACGGCACGACGATGACCGAATCGGTACCGTCATAGCGCAAGTGCACCCGCTCGACGACCTGAATGCGTTCCGGTGCGACCCCTTGTGCCAGCAAGTCGTCCCGGCCCGATTGCGCCAGCAGGTGCAGTTTTGCTTCGACGGTATCGACGATGGAGGCCGACAGCGCCAGTTCCATCGCCTGTTCACGCATCGCAGTCTGGTCAGCCAGTCCCATGCCATAGGCCGACAGCACGCCGGCAAACGGATGGGCAAAGACGCGTGTCATGCCGAGCGCATCGGCCACCAGACAAGCGTGCTGGCCACCGGCACCACCGAAGGTGCTTAAAGTGTATTCGGTGACGTCGTGGCCGCGCTGGACCGAAATAAATTTGATCGCATTAGCCATGTTGCCGACGGCGATGTCGATGAAACCTTCGGCGACTTCCTCGGCGGTGCGACGATTGCCGGTCTGGCTTGAAATGCGCTCGGCCATTTCAGTGAATTTCCGGACTACGGCGGCATGGTCGAGCGAGGCATCGGCTTGCGGGCCGAACACCGCCGGAAAATAATCCGGCTGGATCTTGCCGATCATCACATTGCAGTCGGTGACGGCCAGCGGACCGCCACGCCGGTAACTGGCCGGTCCCGGATTGGCGCCCGCGCTGTCGGGGCCGACCCGATAGCGTGATCCATCGAAATGCAGGATGGAGCCGCCGCCTGCAGCGACCGTATGGATGCTCATCATCGGCGCCCGCATGCGTACGCCAGCCACCTGGGTTTCGAATTCGCGTTCGAATTCGCCGGCGTAGTGCGAGACATCGGTCGAGGTACCGCCCATGTCGAAGCCGATGATCTTGTCGAATCCGGCTGTTTTTGCGGTGCCGGCCATGCCGACGATGCCGCCTGCCGGACCGGACAGGATGGAGTCCTTGCCCTGGAAGCGGTGGGCATCGGTGAGTCCGCCATTACTTTGCATGAATAGCAGTCGCACGCCATTCATCTGGCCGGCGACCTGGTCGACATAGCGCCGCAGGATGGGCGACAGATAGGCATCGACGACGGTGGTGTCGCCGCGCGAGATCAGTTTCATTAGCGGACTGACCTGATGCGATACCGAGATTTGCGTGAAGCCGGCCGCTGCGGCAAGCGTCGCCAGTGTGGCTTCATGTTGCGTGTAGCGATAACCATGCATCAGCACGATGGCAACCGAGCGGATGCCGCTGGCAAATAATTGCTGCAGATCGCGTTGCGCGCGCACCGTATCGAGCGGGGTGATCACGTCGCCATGCGCGCTGATGCGTTCGTCGATTTCAATGACCTGCTGATAGAGCAGTTCGGGCAGCACGATATGCCGGTCGAACAGGCGGGGACGGTTCTGGTAGGCAATGCGCAGCGCATCCCGAAAGCCGCGTGTGATCAGCAGTGCGGTGGGATCGCCCTTGCGCTCGAGCAGGGCGTTGGTCGCGACGGTAGTCCCCATTTTTACTGCGTCAACGACTTGTGGCGAAATTACAGCATCCGCTGGAATTCCCAATAGCAGCTTGATGCCGGCGACGGCCGCATCCGGATATTGCTCCGGATTTTCGGATAAAAGTTTGTGGGTAAGCAGCTTGCCATCGGGCTGTCTGGCGACGATGTCGGTAAAGGTACCGCCGCGGTCTATCCAGAATTGCCATCGTTGGTCTTGGGTGTCAGCTGTACTTTCGGTGTTATTCATCACGTATTTTCCTTCCTGAAAAGTGAAGATATTGTCGCAGTTTTACTTTTGAATATTTTGTAATATTTTAGTTGTGTTGTCATTGAATGGTAATATAATTTATCGACAATTCATCAGTAAAACATTTCCCAAATAAAAATAGCGGTATCGGCTCCATTTTTTGCGCTGGTGTCATCTGCAGGTAGTCGCCGCAGACGGCGGATAACCAGTCGCAAGTTGTGCTGCCGGGATGGATGAAATTGACGGGCCACCTTCGCCAAAAGCGTTCGTCCCGGTTTTTTCACAAAAAGAGGCCGCGCGCATCGTTCACACAAACGGTACGTCGATGGCCTTCTCCGACCTGGCTGGTTTGCTGTTGCATCGAATCCATCCTGCTCATGTTCATGACGGGACTATCTAGTTAGCAGTACTACAAATAGGAGCATCTCACCATGTCTGTCAAAACCATGTGCATTCGCCTTGTGCAGGCGGGAGCGGCGATGGCGATCAGCGTATCGGCCTACGCCCAGCAGGAAATCAGGATCGGTGTCCTCTATCCGCTCACGGGAGCAGCAGCCTCCTCCGGTGCCGAAATGAAAAGCGCGCTGGAACTGGCCGTCGACATCATCAACAACGGTGCCAAGTCGGTTCCCGGACTGCCGTTTTCGGCTGGTGGCGGGTTGCCCAACCTCAAGGGGGCAAAGATCAAGCTGGTGTTCGCCGACCATCAGGGTAATCCACAGGTTGGCGCGACCGAGGCTGAACGCTTGATCACGCAGGAAAAAGTCGTGGCCCTTGTCGGCTCGTATTCGAGCAACGTCACCGTGACATCGAGCCAGGTCGCGGAGCGCTACAAAATCCCTTTCGTGAATCCCGAATCCTCATCGGCATCACTGACACAGCGCAACTTTAAGTGGTTCTTCAGGACCACCGCGCACGATGATCTGTTCGTACAGAATTTTTTTGAATTCTTCAAGGAGCTCGAAGCCAGGAAAGGTGTCAAGGTCAAGAAGCTCGCCGCATTCAATGAAAACACCTTGTGGGGCAATGAAACCACCAAGCTCGAAGTGAAGCTGGCCGCTGAAAAAGGCTATGACCTCGCCAAGACAATTTCCTATCCGGCAAAAGGCACGCAACTGACATCGGAAGTGCAATTGCTCAAGGCCGCGGCGCCGCAGGTGGTGATGCAATCCTCGTATCTCGGGGACGCCATCATGGCGATGAAGACCTACAAGGAACTGGGATTTTCACCGGACATGATCCTCGCAAACAATGCCGGTTTCACTGATACCGAGTTCATCCGCACATTGGGCAAGGACGCGGATTACGTGATTACACGCGATGTCTGGGCGCTCGATCTGGCCAAGAACAATCCGTTGATCAAGCAAGTCAACGATCTATTTTTCGAACGTAACAAAATCAACTTCACTGGTAATTCCTCACGCACCTTCACCGGTCTGATGACACTGGCCGATGCCATTAACCGCGCCGGTTCGACCGAGCCGGAAGCCATTCGCAAGGCTCTGACCGAAACCGATATCCCCGGCAACAAAATCATCATGCCGTGGAAAGGCATCAAGTTCGATGACAAGGGCCAGAACATGTACGGCTCCGGCATTCTGGTCCAGATCATCGACGGCAAGTACCACACGGTCTGGCCGTTCGAACTGGCCACACGGGAAGTTGTCTGGCCCATGCCGAAGTGGGACCAGCGCAAATAATGGGATGAGCGATCCCGTCCGCCTTCTGGTCGACGGGATCTTTTTTTGACTGCAATGTTTTTTAACTCGCAGCATCGAAGGGGAAGGTATGTCTGAAATACTTGTACAGACGCTGGTGTCGGGCCTGCTCATCGGCCTGATCTATGCGCTGGTGGCAATTGGCCTGACCATGATTTTCGGGGTGATGGACATCATCAACTTTTCGCACGGAGAATTCCTGATGTTCGGCATGTATTCGAGCTTCTGGATGTTCTCGCTCTACGCACTCGATCCGATGTTCACGTTGCCATTGACGGCACTGTTCCTGTTTGGTCTCGGCGTCGTGGTCTACAAACTCGTGATCAGCAAGATCACGAACGCACCGATGGTCTCGCAAATATTCACGACCTTCGGCTTGATGCTGCTGTTTCGCGGAATCGCTCAGTTCCTTTGGAAACCGGATTTCCGCACCATCGAAAAATCGATGGTCAGCGGACACTTTTCGCTAGCCGGGATTCAGGTCGGCACGCCACAACTGACCGCCGGCGTGGGTGCGATTCTGGTCACGGTGGGCGTGTACCTGTTCATCACCAAAACCCGGCTGGGTGCCGCTCTGGAAGCGACTGCTGCCGACAAAGAGGCGGCCCGGCTGATGGGTATCGATTCCCAAAAAATGTTTGCGCTGGCCTGGGGAATCGGTGCGGCCTGCGCGGGCGTGGCGGGTGGCTTGCTGTCGACGTTTTTTCCGATTTTTCCGGACGTCGGCGCGAACTTCATTCTTATCGCTTTCGTGGTGGTCAATCTGGGCGGTTTCGGCAGCATCGTCGGTGCGCTGGTGGCCGGCATTCTGGTGGGCGTGATCGAAGTGATGGGCGGCTTCTTGCTCGGACCGCAATACAAACTGGCTATCGTCCTGGTGCTCTTCCTGGCCGTCCTGATGTTTCGCCCGCAAGGCCTGATGGGCAAAGCGTGATTTTTTATCGTCTTCGAGAGGACTGTCATGAGTAATAACGCTGTCGTTTCCCAACCGGCGGAGCCGCCGCAATCGCTACCCCGCAAGACTGCCGGCACCGGCTATGCGCTGATGCTGGCACTACTGGTCATCGCTGTGTTCGTGCCGCAGTTTGTTGACAGCCCGTCACACCAGAACATCGCGATCCTGATCCTGATGGCGGCGCAGATGGGCGTGGCCTGGAATATCGTCGGCGGGTATGCCGGGCAGGTGTCGCTTGGCCAGGCGGCGTTTTATGGCATCGGCGCTTATACGTCGACCTTGCTGTTCGCCCAGTTCGGGCTCAATCCGTGGCTGGCGATGATTGCCGGCGGGGGCGTCGCGGCACTCATCAGCATCGTCATCGGCTGGTCGTGTTTCCGCCTCAAAGGCCACTACTTTGCGATGGCTACCATCGCCGTGGCCGAGATCATACAGATCGTATTTACAAACTGGGAATTTGCCGGCGGTGCTGTCGGTCTGACCATCCCGATGGACCAGCAAGGCTGGGACGTGTTCGTGTTCGCCTCGAAGGTGCCGTATTACTACATCGCACTGGGCTTGCTGGTGCTGACCTTGCTGGCGAACCTGATGATAGAACGCAGTTATTTTGGCTACTACTTCCGCGCCATCAAGGATGAACCGGATGCCGCCCGCAGCCTCGGCGTCAACTTGCGCAAATACAAGCTCATTGCCTTCGCGGTCAGCAGTTTTTTTACTGCGCTCGGCGGCAGCTTCTATGCACAGAAAGAGCTGTATATCGATCCAGCGTCGGTACTGGGTACCGGTCTGTCGATCAAGATGGCGCTGGTGTCCATCCTCGGCGGGATCGGCACGCTGTCCGGTCCTGTACTCGGTGCCGGCATCCTGACCTTGATCGATGAAGGCACGCGCGCGCTGTTTGGTGGTACCGGGCGCGGTACCGATCTGATTATTTATGCCGCGCTGATTATCGTGGTGGCGGTCTACTATCCGAACGGCGTGATCGGCTGGTTCAAGAGCTGGATGGCACGACGCCAGGCAGTGCAATCACAGGTAGCACGGGGAGAACATCAATGAGCTTGCTCAGCGTCAGAAATGTGACCAAAAAATTCGGTGGTATCACCGCCAATCAGGATGTGTCGTTCTCGCTCGGGGCCGGCGAAATCGTCGGCCTGATCGGTCCGAATGGTGCGGGCAAGACCACGATGTTCAATTGCATCGCCGGTTACTTTCCACCGACCTCGGGAGAGATTTATCTGAATGAAGAAAAGATATCCGGCCTGTCGCCGGAGCAATGCGCACTGGCCGGGATTGCCCGCACTTTTCAGGTCGCGCGCACCTTCACCAGCATGAGCGCCCAAGAAAACGTGATGGTCGGTGCCTTTCTGAAAAACAAGCATGTCGGTGCCGCGCGGCAGGTGGCAAATAACTTGCTGGAGTTCGTCAACCTGGGCAAGTTCAAGGATAAGCCGGCCGGCAGCATGACGATCAGCGAACAGCGCCGCCTGGCGGTGGCGCGCGCGCTGGCGGTCGGGCCCAAGTTACTGCTGATGGATGAAGTCATGGCCGGCTTGAATCCGACCGAGGTCAAGGAAACCGTCGAGGTGGTACTCAAGATCCGCCAGCGCGGCATTTCGTGCCTGATCGTCGAGCACGTACTCGAAGGCATCATGCCGATTGCCAATGCCATCGTGGTGCTCGACTACGGAAAAAAAATCGCCGATGGTACGCCGCAACAGATATCGAATAACCCGCAAGTCATTGCTGCCTACCTGGGAGAAGAATAATGCTGCAAGTCCGAAATCTGCGGGTCAGCTACGACAAGGTGCTGGCGATTTCCAAAGTCGATATTGATGTTGGTCACGGCAAACTGGTGGCCCTGGTCGGCGGCAACGGTAACGGTAAATCGACGACCTTGCGCGCGATCGCCGGATTGAATCTGGTGGACGAAGGCACGATCAAGTTTAATGACGAAGAAGTCCAGAATACGCCAGCACATTTGCGGGTACCGATGGGTATGTCGCTCATACCTGAGGGGCGGCGCATTTTTGCCAGGCTGACGGTACAGCGTAATCTGGAGTTGGGAGCCTACACGCGTCAGGACGCGCATGAAGTACGGGAATCGCTGGATACCATGTACACGCTGTTTCCCATCCTGAAAGATCGCCGTAGCCAGTTGGCCGGCACGATGAGCGGCGGCGAGCAGCAAATGCTGGCCATCGGGCGCGGCTTGATGGCCAAGCCGAAATTGCTGCTGCTAGACGAACCCTCCTGGGGCATCGCACCGAAGTTCGTGACCAAGGTGCTCGACACCATACAGATGGTCAATTCGCAAGGCGTGTCGGTGTTGCTGGTCGAGCAAAGTCTGCACAAGGCGCTGGCGATTGCCGACTACGGCTACGTGATCCAGACCGGTCGCATCGTCATGCAGGGGACCGGCAAGGATTTGCTCAATAACGACGAGATCAAGAAGGCTTACCTTGGATTGTGAAACAAGAAACGGGTGGTGCAGAGTGCTGCCGACGGTAGGATGGGCACCGCATCACATGCCGATGCGCGCGCACCAAAGACTCCGGCTAATGCCGATCGTTTTGCTGTGCACGCGCATGGGCACGATAGTGCTGTGCCCACCTTACACACTGACGCCGATCACCAGCAGAAGATAGGGCGCAATGACCAGCAGAAAGTTGGGGGCAATAACCGAAGGGCATTGCACCATGGCGTGCGCGAGAGCGCTTACTCAGGCTGCGACTGATGCGAGCGCACAAGGCCCGTCAACCATATCGTCCTGATCCGCTCAAATAAATCGCATCTTGAAGTTACGCCCCTTGATATTGCCACCCTCAAGTTTGGCAAACGCCTTCTTCGCGATGCGCCGGTCCAGTGCCACATAGGTCATGAATTCGAACACGTTGATCTTGCCGACCTGTTCCTTGGTGAGGCCCGCGTCGCCGGTCAGGGCGCCGAGCAGATCGCCTGGACGCAGTTTGTCTTTTTTGCCGCCCATGATCAGCAGCGTCACCATCGGTGCTTCCAGCGCCGGGCCGGGGGCGACTTCGAGGTCGGCCAGATCGAACCAGCTGACGGGTCCGTGCTGGTAGTCCTCGATCAGCTTGACCCATTTTTTTTCATTCGGGGCGCACAGGCTCAAGGCCAGTCCGCGTGCCGCGCCGCGACCGGTACGACCAACCCGGTGAATATGGACTTCGGTATCTTTCGAGACATCGACATTGATCACCATCTCAAGGCTCTGGATATCGAGTCCGCGCGCGGCTACGTCGGTGGCGACCAGTACCGAACAGCTGCCGTTGGCAAACAGCACCAGGATTTCATCGCGCTCGCGCTGTTCGAGTTCGCCATACAAGGCCATGGCACTAAAACCTTGCGCCCGCAATTCATCGGCCAGTTCACGGCAATGGATCTTGGTATTGCAGAAGGCTAGCGCCGATGCCGGTTTGAAATTGTTGAGCAGGCGGCCGACAGCATCATTGCGGTCGTCATAGCCGACTTCATAGAAACGCTGTTCGATGCGGTTGTCGTCGTGCTGTGCTTCGACCGTGATTTCGGTCGGGTCGCGCAGGAAGGGCGCACTCGACTTGCGGATGTCATCCGGGTAGGTCGCGGAAAACAGCAGCGTCTGGCGACGCGTCGGGCAGGCCGAGACGATGCCGGAGATCTCCTCGTAAAAGCCCATGTCGACCATGCGGTCGGCTTCATCGAGCACCAGCGTCTGGACCGTCGACAGGTCGATGCTGCCGCGCCCGATATGATCGCGCAGACGGCCCGGCGTGCCGACGATGATGTGCGCGCCATGTTCGAGCGAGGCGATTTGCGGGCGCATGGGCGCGCCGCCGCACAGGGTCAGGATCTTGGTGTTGTCGGCAAACCGTGCCAGCCGGCGCAGCTCGTTCGAGACCTGGTCGGCCAGTTCGCGGGTCGGACAAATGACCAGCGCCTGGATCGCAAACCAGGTCGGATTGAGGCGTTGCAGGATGCCGATGCCAAACGCAGCGGTCTTGCCGCTACCGGTCTTGGCTTGCGCAATCAGGTCGCGCCGGTCGAGAATCACCGGCAGGCTTTTAGCCTGGATGGGCGTCATCTCGTGATAACCCAGCGAGTCGAGATTGGCCAGCATCGATGGCGAGAGCGCCAGCGTGGAAAAGGAGTTGGGAGTAGCAGTCATTACAGGAACCGATCAAGAATTTTGCGCGACAGCTTGTCCATCGTGTGCATGTCGCGGATAAGGAAATGGATGCCGTGGCTGTCGGAGATCAGCAGTGATGCGGCGTCGACGCGGCGGATGTCTTCTTCGCCGCGCAGTACGAAACGGGTCGCGCCGCGATCGGTCTCGACCGACCAGGTGCACGGCGTGGCGTAGCTGGTCACGTCGAGGATGGCGCTTATCTCCGGCATGAATTCGCGCCCGCTCAGTTCGTCTTCGACCAGGGTGCGGATGGCCACTGGCAGCGCATCGAGCCGGTCGATCCAGCCGACTTCGCGCCCGTCGGTGCTGACCAGTGCAATGCCATCATCGGGGGCCTGGATCGGAAATGCCCGCACGGGGGCGACGCCTTCGTGGGTCTGGCCGGCGGCGTCCACGAGGACCAGCTTGCCGAACGCATTGCGAGTCAGACTGAAGGTAGTTGGTAGCGGTTCGTTCATGCGAGGTCTCCCATCGTATTGGCGGCATTGCGCGCTTGTGCTTCATAGAGCCGGAAATATGCGCCCTGGCGCGCCATCAAGTCATCGTGACTGCCGATCTCGACGACTTCGCCGCGATCGAGCACCACCAGCCGGTCGGCCTTGTGCAGCGTTGACAGGCGGTGTGCAATCGCGATCGTGGTGCGGCCGTGGACCAGATTGTCGAGGGCTTTCTGGATCTCTTTTTCGGTTTCGGAATCGACTGATGAAGTTGCTTCATCCAGGATAAGGATGCGCGGATTGATCAGCAGCGCACGCGCAATCGAGATGCGCTGGCGCTCGCCGCCGGACAAGCCCTGGCCGCGTTCGCCGACCATTGAATCGTAGCCTTGCGGCAGTCGCAGAATGAACTCGTGGGCATGCGCAGCGCGCGCGGCGGCGATGATGTCGGCACGGCTGGCGTCCGGTTTGCCGTAGGCGATGTTGTCGCTGATAGTACCGAAGAACAGGAAAGGCTCTTGCAGAACCAGGCCGATATTGCGTCTGAAATCAGCGATCGCATACGAGCGGATATCGATGCCATCGACCAGAATGGCGCCTTCGGTGACATCGTAAAAACGGCAGATCAGATTGACCAGCGTGCTCTTGCCGGAGCCGCTGTGGCCGACCAGTCCGATCATTTCGCCCGGCTTGATACTCAGGTTGATGTTGCGGTTGACCGAGCGGTTGCCGTAGCGGAAACCGACATCGCGCAATTCGATGCTGCCGTCGACGCGACCGACCTTGACCGGATTGGCCGGCTCCGGAACGCTCGATACATGGTCGAGGATATCGAAGATGCGCTTGGCAGCCGAGGCGGATTTTTGCGTGACCGAGACGATGCGGCTCATCGAATCGAGCCGGCCATAAAAGCGGCTGATGTAGGCGATGAACGCAGTCAGCACACCGACGGTGATTTCGCCGCGCGAGACTTGCCAGATGCCGAAGCCCCACACCACCAGCAAACCCATCTCGGTCAGCAGCGACACCGTCGGCGAGAACAACGACCAGATTTTATTCAGGCGATCGTTGACGGCGAGGTTGTGCTTGTTGGCCTCCTTGAAGCGGTTCGCTTCGCGCTGTTCCTGCGCAAACGCCTTGACCACGCGGATGCCGGGAATCGTATCGGCCAGCACGTTGGTCACTTCGGACCAGACCCGGTCAATTTTTTCAAAGCCGGTGCGCAGGCGGTCGCGCACGACATGGATCATCCACGCAATGAACGGCAGCGGTAGCAGCGTCACCAGCGCCAGCCACGGATTGATCGAAAACAGGATCGCGGCCGTCATGATGATCATCAGCACATCGGTGGCGAAGTCGAGCAGATGCAGCGACAGGAACACGCAGATGCGATCGCTTTCGCTGCCGATGCGCGACATCAGGTCGCCGGTGCGCTTGCCGCCAAAATATTCCAGCGACAGGCGCAGCAGATGGTCATAGGTCGAGGTGCGCAGGTCGGCACCGATGCGCTCCGACACGAGCGCTAGCACATAGGTTTTGGCCCAGCTCAGCGCCCACGCGACGAGGGCCGAACCGAACAATCCGAGGAGGTAGACGGTGACCAGTTGCTGGTCGATTTGCTGACCGTTCTGGTAGGGGATCAGCACGTTGTCCATCAACGGAATAGTCAGGTACGGCGGGATCATGTGTGCCGCAGTGCCCAGTAGTGTCAGGATGAAACCGAGCAGCAGCTGGCCGCGGTACGGTTTGGCAAAGCGCCACAACCGGAACAGTGTCCAGGTGGATGGCGGCGTGTGGATGACTTTGGTGCAGATCGGGCAGACATCCTGGTCCGGTTCCAGTGGTGCCTTGCAGCTCGGGCACAGCGTCAGGTCATCGGCATCGACGGCGACACCGCTGACATGGCTGTCGCGCTGTGCCGCGAACTGATCGATCAGCCGCATCGCCAGCAAATTCTGGCCCAGCGTAAAACGCCAGCTGGCCAGCCGGCCGGTGTCGTCGGCGATGTCGAGATGACCGACGCCGGCATGGTCGTGATGAATCAGGTGCAGGCCGGCATGGAATTGCCAGTTGCGCCAGGCTGTTTCGCCGGGCGCGCGGGCCAGAATGCGCTGGTCGGTCACGACCACCAGTCCCTTGGCAAAACGCAGGCGCGCATCGAGATCGACTTCGACCGCCGCCACCAGCGCTTCGCCCGGCAGCAGCTGGGCCAGCGTCTCCGCGCGCCATGCGGCCGGAATATCCTGGTGGGAGGAATCGATCAGGGAAGCAGCTGTGTTCATCGTGCGAAAACTCCGGGCCGGAAAGGCAGCGCGTCGACGCCGGACTTCCCGAAAAAAGGATGGAATGGTCAGGCAAAAGCCGACCGAAATTGTTCTTTGTAGCAATAAAGTGCCCGCTTTCCGGTTAGTTACGGGTTACGACGCCACTTATTTGCGGTATTCTGTCGCGGGCGATAATCTGATGGAAACTTGACCAACCAGAGGGACGGCAGAGCGGCAGGCAGTATACCGCAATGAATTCCTGATTTCCCATGCCGGAAGCAGCATTTGGCTGCGCCGTCTAACCAAGCGAAAAATATGCGTGAATGGGCGTGACCCCCGGCGCATCCGGTGTGATTTTCGCTGAGAGCAGCGCACTGGCAACCTGACCAAGACAGATGACCCAAAAGAAAGATATTGAAGTGCTTCGCGTGACCCATTTGCGCGGACCTAGCATTTGGACTTACCGACCCTGCATCGAAGTCTGGGTTGACATTGGCGCGCTGGAAGATTTCCCTTCCAACCTGATTCCCGGATTATACGAACGGCTCAGCACCTTGCTGCCGGGCCTGATCGAACATCGTTGCGGTGTTGGCGTGCGCGGCGGTTTTCTGCAGCGCCTGCGTGACGGGACTTACGTGGCCCACATTCTTGAGCACGTGGTGCTCGAACTGCAAAACCTGGCAGGCATGCAAACCGGGTTCGGCAAGGCGCGCGAGACCTCGCAGCGCGGTATCTACAAGGTCGCTTTCCGGACCCGCGAAGAACAGGTCGGGCGCACCGCGCTGACCGCCGGTCGCGAACTGCTGATGGCCCTGATCGAAGACCGTCCGTATGACTTGCCGGCCACGCTGGCCATCCTGCGCGAGATGGTTGACACGCGCTGCCTCGGACCGAGTACCGCACACATCGTCGATGCCGCGACCACACGCCGGATTCCATCGATGCGCATGACCGACGGCAATCTGGTCCAGCTTGGCTACGGTATTCACCAGCGCCGCATCTGGACTGCCGAGACCGACCAGACCAGCGCCGTCGCCGAAAGCATTTCACGCGACAAGGACCTCACCAAGGTGTTGCTCAGTGCTTGTGGCGTGCCGGTGCCGGAAGGCCGCATGGTCAACAGCGCCGCGGAAGCCTGGGACGCCGCCGAAGAGATCGGCTTGCCGGTCGCTGTCAAACCCTACGACGGCAACCACGGACGTGGCGTATCGCTTGACCTCGATAGCCGCGCCGTGGTCGAGGCAGCCTATCACCTTGCGTACCAAGCCAACGGCGGTACCGTCATCGTCGAACAATTCATTCCCGGAAACGAGCATCGCTTGCTGGTGGTCGGTGACAAGGTGGTTGCGGCGGCCGCCGGCGAAGCCGCCTGGGTCACCGGCGATGGCAGCGCCACCGTCATCGCACTGGTTGATCAGCAGATCAATGCGGACCCCCGTCGTGGTGAATCCGAAGAATTTCCCCTCAATACCGTCAAGCCCGCTACCAGCGCAGAGATTCTGCTTGAACTGGAACGCCAGGGATTAACACCGTCGGACATTCCGCCTGCAGGACAGCGCGTACTGATTCAGCGTAACGGCAATGTGGCGTTTGACGTGACCGACAAGGTGCATCCGGAAGTGGCCGAGATGGCCGTGCTGGCCGCGCGTATCGTCGGACTGGATGTTGCCGGTATCGACCTGGTGGCGCAGGATATTTCACGACCCCTGTCGCGCCAGCGCGGCGCCATCATCGAAGTCAATGCCGGACCGGGCCTGCTGTCGCATTTGAAACCGGCCAGTGGCACGCCGCGCGACGTCGGTGCAGCCATCGTCACGCATCTGTTCGGACCGCATGACAGCGGGCGCATTCCGATTGTGGGTATCGCCGGTACCCGTGGTACGGCACTCATTGCGCGCCTCGTCGCCTGGATCATCCAGATCAGTGGCAAGAATGTCGGGCTGGCGTGTGCCGATGGCCTATATCTGGACAGCAGGCAAATCGTCAAGGCCGGCAGTGTCGACTGGGATGCCGGGCAGCGCCTGTTGATCAACCGCTCGGTGGAAGCGGCTGTCTTCGAGAATTCAGCCCGGGCCATCTTGTCCGAAGGATTGGCTTACGACCGTTGCGCAGTCGGTGTTGTTACGGATCTGGATGGTCACGCGGAACTCGGCGAGTTTTACATCACCGAACCGGATCAGATGTCTGCGATATTGCGCACCCAGATCGATGTGATTCTGCCGAGCGGCGCCGCGGTGTTGAATGCCGCCGATCCGCGTATTGTCGCCATGGCCCCGCTATGTGATGGCGAAGTGGTGTTCTACGGAATCGACTCGGAATTGCCTGAAATTATTTCTCGCAGGAAATCTGGAGAGCGCGTCATCTTTTTGCGTGATGGAAACGTTGTACTCTCCGTTGCTTCCGAAGAAATGACTTTGTTGTCACTGTCCTCACTCAAGGCGCGCAAAGCGGCGCAACCCGAAGCGATCCTCGCGGCAGTTGCTGCGACATGGGCGCTGGGCATCACCCCTGAACTGATCGGTGGCGGCTTGAGGACCTTCGAATCGAATCCACACAAGACCAACTATTGAGATTGGCGCACTGACGCCGGCTCTACTCTAGGACAGGAAATCTGCTTTATGGAAGTTTCAAGAATCCGGGCTTTACGTGGCCCGAATCTCTGGAGTCAGCACACCGCAATCCAGGCGATCGTTGTGTGTACCGGGCAGGAATGCGCGATCAATGCCTTGCCTGATTTTGAAGTGCGCCTGCGCGCGCTGTTTCCTGCGATGGATCAATTGCAGCCCAGCGGCCATCAGGACGAAGTCGTGCTGGCTCGCGTGCTTGAACTGGCAGCGCTGGGCTTGCAGGCGCAGGCCGGTTGCCCTGTCACATTTAGCCGCACCACGCAGACGCTCGAGGCTGGCACCTATCAAGTCGTGGTCGAATACAGCGAAGAAGCGGTCGGCCGGCTGGCCATGAAGCTGGCCCAGTCGCTGTGCGAAGCGGCGCTCAATGACACCGACTTTGATCTTGCCGACGCCTTGCACCAGTTGCGTGAACTCGATGAAGACGTCCGGCTCGGTCCGAGTACCGGTGCGATTGTCGAAGCCGCCGTGGCACGCAATATCCCTTTTCGCCGCCTGACCGATGGCAGCCTGGTGTTATTTGGCTGGGGTAGCCGTCAGCGTCGTATTCAGGCTGCCGAGATGGACAGCACCAGCGCGATTGCCGAAGCGATCGCCCAGGATAAGGATCTGACCAAAAAACTCTTGAGTGCCGCCGGCGTGCCGGTGCCAAACGGACGCGCGGTTCGCGATGTCGATGATGCCTGGGAAGCCGCGCTTGAAATCGGTTTGCCGGTGGTCGTCAAGCCGCTCGATGGCAATCAGGGCAAGGGCGTTACGGTCAATGTGACGAGCCGTGAACAACTGGCTGCGGCCTACACCACGGCGTCCGAATTCCGGGATGCGATTCTGGTCGAGCGCTATTTGCCCGGCAATGATTTCCGCTTGCTGGTAGTTGGTGACAAGCTCGTTGCCGCTGCCCGCAGAGACCCTCCGCAAGTCGTCGGCGACGGGGTGCTGTCGGTGCGCCAACTGGTCGATCAGGTCAATCTGGATCCGCGCCGCGGGTCCGGTCATGCGACTTCACTGACCAAAATCCGCTTCGATGACATTGCACTGGCCAGCCTGGCGATTCAAGGTTATGACGCCGATACGGTCCCGCCAAAAGGCCGGCGCGTGGTCTTGCGCAATAATGCCAACTTGTCGACTGGCGGCTCCGCCACCGATGTCACCGATGATGTCCACCCCGAATTCGCGGCGCGCGCCATTGCTGCTGCACGCATGGTCGGGCTCGATATTTGCGGCGTCGACATCGTTTGCGACAACGTACTCAAATCGATGGAGGAACAGGGCGGTGGCGTGGTGGAAGTCAATGCTGCGCCGGGCTTGCGGATGCATTTGTCACCATCGTTCGGCAAAGGCCGTCCGGTCGGTGATGCCATCATCGCCGAGATGTTCAAGCGCGGCGACGATGGCCGTATCCCGGTCGTCGCGGTGACCGGCACCAACGGCAAGACCACGACCGTGCGCCTTATTGCGCATCTGATGACGCAGACCGGTTTGCGCGTCGGCATGACCAATACCGATGGCGTCTATATCCGCGGTCGGCGTATTGACAGCGGCGACTGCAGCGGTCCGCGCAGCGCCCGCAACGTGCTGCTGCATCCGGATGTCGATGCTGCCGTGTTCGAAACGGCGCGCGGAGGTGTGTTGCGCGAAGGGCTGGCGTTCGATCGCTGCCAGGTCGCCGTGGTGACCAACATCGGTACCGGCGATCATCTTGGGTTGAACTACATTACGACTGTCGAAGACCTCGCCGTGCTCAAGCGGGTGATCGTCCAGAACGTGTCCGATACCGGTGTTGCGGTGCTCAATGCGACGGATCCCATCGTCGCGCGAATGGCCGGTAATTGCTCGGGATCGGTGACCTTTTTTGGCAGCGATCGCCGTCATCCGGTGATGGCGACGCACCGTGCCCAGGGACGCCGCGTCGTGTTCATCGACGATGACATGTTAGTGGCAGCCGAGGGCACGATCGAACACAGGATCGCGTTGTCAGAGATCCCGATCACGCGCGGTGGCGCGATCGGGTTTCAGGTTGAAAACGTGATGGCATCCGTTGCTGCAGGTTGGGCCGTCGGCCTGGACTGGGACGTGATGCGTTCCGGCCTGAAATCGTTTGCCAACGATAGCGACAATGCGCCGGGGCGTTTCAATGTCTTTGATTACCGTGGTGCGACGCTGATTGCCGACTATGGCCACAATCCGGATGCCATTCTGGCGCTGGTGCAGGCGGTCGAGTGCCTGCCGGCAAAACGCCGTTCGGTGGTCATCAGCGGTGCCGGCGACCGTCGTGACGAAGATATCCGTCAGCAGACCGAAATCCTGGGGGCGGCATTCGACGATGTCTTGCTGTATCAGGACCAGTGCCAGCGCGGTCGTGCCGATGGTGAAGTCGTGGCCTTGCTGCGGGCTGGCCTGGCCGATGCATCACGCACTACCGTGATCGATGAGATTCGTGGCGAGTTCCTGGCCATTGATACGGCGCTCGAACGACTGTCGCCAGGGGATCTGTGCCTGATTCTGGTGGATCAGGTCGAGGAATCACTGGCGCATATCGCGGGACTGATCGCCCGCGGTTGATAGGGATTACGCGGTGCCGGCCTGTCCGGTACCGAGTCGCCATAGCGATGTCAGCTCGGCACTACGCGCTGCATGCAGCGGGTCGGCGGCGTCGCTGGCACGCGGATGGACAGGCCGTACATCCTTGCGTCCGAGTACCGTCAGGCCCGCCGCACTAATCCATTCCAATAACTCGGCACGTGTGCGCAAGCCCAGGTGCTCGGCCAGGTCCGACAGGATCAGCCAACCTTCTCCTGCTTTTTCAAGATGTCCCGCCAATCCGTCGAGGAAGCCGCGCAGCATGCGGCTGTCCGGGTCATACATCGCGTATTCGATGGGTGAACTGGGCCGTGCCGGCAGCCAGGGCGGATTGCAGACAATCAGCCCGGCCCGACCCGGCGGGAACAGGTCGGCGCAGAGCAGTTCTATCGTCGCGTCCATGCCGAGGCGGGTGATGTTTTCTTGCGCACACGCGAGGGCGCGCGGATCCTGGTCGGTAGCGACCACGCGCTGCACGCCGCGCTGTGCCAGTACCGCTGCCAGCACGCCGGTTCCGGTGCCGATGTCGAATGCCAGGGTGGTCGAGGGCAAGGGCATTTCTGCCACCAGCCCGACATATTCGCCGCGCACCGGAGCGAACACGCCATAGTGCGGATGAATCCGGTTGTCCAGCGCGGCAATGTCGACGCCGGCCTTGCGCCATTCGTGCGCGCCTATCAGTCCCAGCAGTTCACGCAGTGAAGCCACATACGGTGCATCGGCGCTGCCATAGGCCTCGAGGCACGCGGCCGCGACATCCGGCGCGCGGCGCAGAGGCAGCGTGTGATTGCTATCGAATGGCATGAGCAGCATCGCCAGGGTGCGAGCGCGCTGGGACTGCGCCTGACGATGAAAATTGAATGCTTCGAGCGGGCTGCCGGCGGCCTTGTGGACCTTGCGGTCGCAGCGGCGCGCCATGGCTTGCAGGAGTTGGCGCGCATTCTGGAAGTCGCCGCGCCACAACATCGCGGTGCCTTCGCACGCCAGCCGGTACGCCGCGTCGGCGGTGGTGCGGTCATCGGCGATGACGACGCGCTTCGGACTGGGCATGCCGCTTTCGGAGCGCCAGCGCGCTGAGCAGGACAAGTCGTTTTCGATCCAGTGGATAAGCACAGGTGCGGGCACCATCGGCGTGGCGGGGAGGGACGTTGGCATTGCGGGTCACGATCAGAAAAAGGAGAGCTGGTAACAGCAAGCCGGTATTTTATGTCAGCCGATTACTGTGCGGTAAAGCCAGCGTGCTTGCCGGCGCAGAAAGCGCTTCAGGTATGCTTCGGCAAAATCCAATAGCACGGCAAGGATAGGCATGAGCAGCCCGCAACAATCGATGGATGACACAGTGCGACAAAGCCGTTTCGGCTTGTTTGGAACATGGGTGCGGCAGTTGGCTAACGATGTTTTTTTTCTGTTGCTTCTGGCAGTACTGGTCGTACTTAGTGTGTTTTCACCAGACCGGATTGCGGCTTATCCGGCGCTGGTTGACTGGCCTACGATCGCGGCACTGACCGGCTTGCTCGCCTTGACTAAGGGTCTGGAGTTGAGCGGCGCACTCGATCATGCCGGTCACTGGCTGACGGCGCGCATGCGCAGCGAACGCGCCGTCGCCGTCTGTCTGGTGCTGACCGCTGCGTTGCTGTCGATGGTGCTGACCAATGATGTCGCACTGTTCGTGGTTGTGCCGCTGACGCTAGGTATCTGCCGGTTGACTGGCTTGCCGCGGTCCCGGCTGGTGATCCTGGAAGCGCTGGCGGTCAACGCCGGCTCGATGCTGACGCCCATCGGCAATCCGCAAAATCTCTTTTTGTGGCAGCTCTCCGGCGTGTCCTTCGTAGAGTTCGTCGCGCATATGCTGCCACTGGCACTGATGCTGATGGCGTTGCTGCTGGCGCTGACCTGTGTCCTGTTCGGACGTCGTTCCATCAGAGCGGAGACCGCCACTCCCCCTGGCCGGCTCGATCGCAGCCTGTTTTGGTGGTCACTGGCGTTATACGTGCCGTTTCTGCTGGCGACCGATTTGCGTCATGTCGAACTGGCGGCGCTGACGGTACTGGCGGTGTTTCTGCTGCTGCGTCGCGCGGTGCTGGCGCGCATGGATTGGGGTTTGCTGCTGGTGTTCGTACTGATGTTTATCGACCTGCGTTTGCTGGCCGGCCTGACCATTGTTCGTGATGCGATGCAGGTGCTGGGGCTGGCGCAAGCGCGCCATTTGTATCTGGCGGCAATCGCCGGGTCGCAACTGGTCAGCAATGTGCCGGCCGCGATTGCACTGGTCGAGTACTCGCGCGACTGGCGCGTGATTGCCTATGGTGTCAATGTGGGCGGGTTTGGTTTGCTGGTCGGCTCGATGGCCAACCTGATTGCCTTGCGCCTGTGTGGCGAGCGCAAGGCCTGGCTGGAATTTCATTGGTACGCGATGCCGTTCCTGGGGATTGGCATGGTGCTGGGTTATGCGTTGCTGTTCGGGTGATTCAGCATTGGCGGGAAGCTGGTCGATCAGCTTTCCGCCATGTGTTGCTCGACTTAGAACCGGGTCCGCAAGCCTACGATCAGGTTGCGGCCCGGCAGCGGTGCGACATCTTTCAGGATCGATGTCGACAGCCGGATATCCTGGTTCAGTAGGTTTTTGACATTGGCGAACCAGGTGACATCGTTGTTGCCGACCTTCCAGGTGTAAGACAGGTTCGCATCCAGCAGCGTGTAGGCAGGTGTATTGCTGGTCTCAAAGGAGGCTAACCGGTCTTGCGTCCGGGCATGGATCAGCGATGCTCCGCTGCGCCAGGCACCGGTTTTGTAGCCGATGTCACCACCGAACCGTGATGCTGGTTGCAGCGGCAGGCTGCCAGCACCATCGAGCGAGCCGCGCGACGTGTCGGCAAAGGCGCGCAATGACACGCCGTTGCCATGGGCGTTATAGGTAATTTCTGCTTCTGCCCCGCGGATTGTGGCGTCCGCCTGGTTAAAGATACGTTCCTTTAATGTGCCGCCTGGATTGCCTTCCTCGTCGACGAAATTACCGGCGATCTGGCCGTAGACAAAATTCTTTGCCTTGGTCTGGAACACATTCGTCTTCCAGCGGATCAGGCCGGTATTTTTTTGCAGCGTCAACTCGACGTTACGTGAAGTTTCTTTGGCAAAGTTTGGATTGCCGATATCGAAGGTCGCAGTGGAATCATGCGGTCCGCCGGAATACAGCTCGTCGGCGGTCGGTGCGCGCTGGGCGATGGACACCGTTGCGCCAGCGCCATACCCGGGCATAAATGTCCACAAACCACCGATGGCATACGAGGCCAGGTCAAAGCTGCGGTCAATATTGCTGACTGGCGCGCGTTTTACCGACTCAAGACGCAAGCCGGCATTCATGCGAACCTGACCGAATTCTTTTTCTTCGACCAGGAAGGCCGCGCTTGATGTCGAGCGCGTGACAGGCACCGTGTTCGGGCCGCCATCGGTTGCATTTAATGCCGAAAAATTGGTGTTGTCGGTCTGAATACCGAACGTTCCACGGAATCCGGCAATTGGTTTATGCGTCAATTCGGCGCGGGTTTCGAGTGATCGATTGGCGAAGTTGGTTTGGGGGACATTGTCGAGATTTAGCTCGCTGTGTTTGTAATCGGTGTACCCGAGCTTGAACTTGAAGGTTTCAAATCCGGCAAACGGCGCATTGACCAATGCATCGATATCGTAACGACGTTGCTTTTGATCGATTTGCGCTCCTTCGAGAGCGGGTATGCCGTAGAGATTGCTGACCTCTGCTGCGGAGATCCCGACATGTCCCCAGTCCTGAATATAGGAGGCGCCGACGCCGATAGTGTTTTGCCGGGCGAATGACAGGGGCAGGGTGCCGCTGGCGCTGGTCGAATCGCCCTGGATACGGTTGCCGGGGATCTTGTAATCGCTGGCATTGCGCACGCTGGAGTCGACATGTAGCCCGATCGGGCCCGCTGCGGTGTCAGCCGATAGCGACAGATTTTTTGCCTGATCGACGGTGCCGTAACGCACTTCGGCTTCTCCTGTTGGGATGGTGGCCAATGTGGTCGGGATCCTGTCATTGACGACATTGACCAGTCCGCCAATTGCACCCGAGCCGTACATTAGTGCCGCTGGCCCACGTAGGATTTCAATCTGTTTTGCTGTAGGGCCATCGGTGGCTACCGCATGGTCATTCGATAATCCGGAGACGTCCGAGACCGCCATGCCGTTTTGCAGGATTTTGACGCGCGAGCCATCGAGGCCACGGATGATCGGACGCGAAGCGCCTGCGCCGAATGCCGATGTTGATACCCCGAGCTCGCCGGAGAGCGTGTCACCTAAGGATCCACCTAATTTGTTGCGCAGTTCATCGCCCGAGAGGACTTTGGCAGGAGTCAATATCTGGTCGCCGTCATTGGAGGAAAAGGGACTTGCCGTGACGACGATCGACTGAATTTTTGGTTCGGTGATTTGGGCGAATGCGATTGTGGAGAGCGCGGACAGAACGGCGCCTGCCAATAAAGTACGTTGAGCGTGCATGTTGATTCCTGAATAGATAGCAAAGACTTGTGCGCCCGCGGGAGAAGCCGCGTGGTACACAAAATTTAATCAGTAAAACGAATCAGACAGCGGGTGGTGCACGGGAAAGAAAATGGGCAGTGAAGGGGGGAAGTCTTGACGCGAAAGCAATCCACAGTGCCAGAGCGTGCAAGTTAGGTAAGACTGGAATCGCTATTGCCGCGGTACAGATCCCGGCAGACAGGGTTGCGGCATCAAATGCAGCACAAGAATGGCTGGAATCGCCCAGATGCGCGACCAGCTGAAAAACAGAAGAGGTACCCGACGCGACTTCGGGGGATATTTTGGCGCTGGCTGTCGCCGATCCGTCATGAGCGACCCGATGCATTTGTCCCAGCCATTGCGCAAATAGCAGTGCCATCACCAATACGGTGATAGTTTTGACGTTGGCCGTACGGGCCATCCATGGGCGAAGCGATATCGACGAAAACATGATCTTATGCGGCGGGTAATGAATTTTATGGAGCGAGGGTAGCATAGGAGCGGCTGTCTGATTTGCTCAAGGTCATTGGTGCGTTGCTGCGTCAACGGATTTGAAATACGGGAAACCTCATACAAATTCACAAGGAGGATGCCCGTAGTGGTATCCGCAGTAACGGTAAATACGGCGTCATCTGGAGAAACACGTCTTCGTATCGTGAAGGCTAATGAATCATCTAAATTATTTACCCGTATAACTTGCACGCCGAGGGCGGATTGGCTATAGTTCGCCTCCTGCTTCAGCGACATCGAAGCGCAGACAAACAAAACGCTTTGTCAGCAGCATCAAAGACGGCACGGTCGGTGAGGGTAATCGAAATGTTGTGGATGGTGCGGTAAGTTCTTTAACAATTAACAGTTGATAAGTGTGGGCACTTGGTGGAAGTGCACTGTGGTGACTTAGGTTGCTACGGAGTCTTTACATATAAGCAAGTGCTCACGAAGAAATATAGGAAAGATTGAAAGATTGATCCTGTCAGTATTTTGAGTGAGCGACCGGTCAGCGATGACCATGTCCGAGAGGACATAAAACACAGAGATTAAACTGAAGAGTTTGATCCTGGCTCAGATTGAACGCTGGCGGCATGCCTTACACATGCAAGTCGAACGGCAGCACGGGGGCAACCCTGGTGGCGAGTGGCGAACGGGTGAGTAATATATCGGAACGTGCCCTGGAGTGGGGGATAACGCAGCGAAAGTTGCGCTAATACCGCATACGATCTACGGATGAAAGTGGGGGATCCGCAAGGACCTCATGCTCGTGGAGCGGCCGATATCTGATTAGCTAGTTGGTAGGGTAAAAGCCTACCAAGGCGACGATCAGTAGCTGGTCTGAGAGGACGACCAGCCACACTGGAACTGAGACACGGTCCAGACTCCTACGGGAGGCAGCAGTGGGGAATTTTGGACAATGGGGGCAACCCTGATCCAGCAATGCCGCGTGAGTGAAGAAGGCCTTCGGGTTGTAAAGCTCTTTTGTCGGGGAAGAAACGGTTCATCTTAATACGGTGGGCTAATGACGGTACCCGAAGAATAAGCACCGGCTAACTACGTGCCAGCAGCCGCGGTAATACGTAGGGTGCAAGCGTTAATCGGAATTACTGGGCGTAAAGCGTGCGCAGGCGGTTATGTAAGACAGATGTGAAATGCCCGGGCTCAACCTGGGAACTGCATTTGTGACTGCATGGCTAGAGTGTGTCAGAGGGGGGTAGAATTCCACGTGTAGCAGTGAAATGCGTAGAGATGTGGAGGAATACCGATGGCGAAGGCAGCCCCCTGGGATAACACTGACGCTCATGCACGAAAGCGTGGGGAGCAAACAGGATTAGATACCCTGGTAGTCCACGCCCTAAACGATGTCTACTAGTTGTCGGGTCTTAATTGACTTGGTAACGCAGCTAACGCGTGAAGTAGACCGCCTGGGGAGTACGGTCGCAAGATTAAAACTCAAAGGAATTGACGGGGACCCGCACAAGCGGTGGATGATGTGGATTAATTCGATGCAACGCGAAAAACCTTACCTACCCTTGACATGGCTGGAAGCTTTGAGAGATCAGAGTGTGCTCGCAAGAGAACCAGTACACAGGTGCTGCATGGCTGTCGTCAGCTCGTGTCGTGAGATGTTGGGTTAAGTCCCGCAACGAGCGCAACCCTTGTCATTAGTTGCTACGAAAGGGCACTCTAATGAGACTGCCGGTGACAAACCGGAGGAAGGTGGGGATGACGTCAAGTCCTCATGGCCCTTATGGGTAGGGCTTCACACGTCATACAATGGTACATACAGAGGGCCGCCAACCCGCGAGGGGGAGCTAATCCCAGAAAGTGTATCGTAGTCCGGATTGTAGTCTGCAACTCGACTGCATGAAGTTGGAATCGCTAGTAATCGCGGATCAGCATGTCGCGGTGAATACGTTCCCGGGTCTTGTACACACCGCCCGTCACACCATGGGAGCGGGTTTCACCAGAAGTAGGTAGCTTAACCGCAAGGAGGGCGCTTACCACGGTGGGATTCGTGACTGGGGTGAAGTCGTAACAAGGTAGCCGTATCGGAAGGTGCGGCTGGATCACCTCCTTTCTAGAGCATGCGCGGAAGCCCTGTGTCCACACTTATCAGCTGTTAGTCGAGAGAAGAACAGCAAGCAGTAAAAACAAGCAAGCGATGACAAGGAAGTGCACGAGAGTGTGGTGATATGTCGTGGTGAAGTGGCGCGGGTTCAAGCGGGTCTGTAGCTCAGTTGGTTAGAGCACCGTGTTGATAACGCGGGGGTCGTTGGTTCGAGCCCAACCAGACCCACCAAGACAGAGTAGGGTGGTAAGCAGCAAGTAGTTAAGCAGTCAGTGAAACACCTGGGGGGTTTAGCTCAGCTGGGAGAGCACCTGCTTTGCAAGCAGGGGGTCGTCGGTTCGATCCCGTCAACCTCCACCAGAGAACGATGAATAAATGCAGTGAAGTAAAAATGCAAACCTAAGCAGCGTCATTCGCGAAGCGAATGACAAGGTATTAGGTTTGGTTTTTTATAACAAGAAACCATGAGCTGTTCGCTCTTTAACAATTTGGAAGAAGTAAAGATTTATCAGTGTCGATGAGACTCGTGAAAGCGAGAATTAAAGGCGCTGGTGGGTAGTGATTGTAATCAACAAACATGGATTCAACATGCTTGCATCTAGCTGGGCTACGCAAGTAGCTACAAAGGTGCAAGTGCATACGTAGTACTCAGTTGTTCTAACCGTCTTTGTGTCACCGGTGCATTTCGAAAGAAAGACGCTGGTGGTACAGAGGTCAACGTTATAGGGACAAGTGACTAAGTGCACATGGTGGATGCCTAGGCGATATCAGGCGATGAAGGACGTAGTAGCTTGCGATAAGCTGCGGGGAGCGAGCAAACACGCTGTGATCCGCAGATTTCCGAATGGGGTAACCCGGCCTTAATGGTCATTGCAACCTGAATACATAGGGTTGCAAAGCGAACGCGGCGAACTGAAACATCTAAGTAGCTGCAGGAAAAGAAATCAACCGAGATTCCCAAAGTAGCGGCGAGCGAAATGGGAAGAGCCTGCAAGATCTAGCATGAGACATAGTGGAAGCCACTGGAAATTGGCGCCATAGTGGGTGATAGCCCCGTACACGAAATGTCTGGTGTGGAACTAAGCTTGCGACAAGTAGGGCGGGACACGCGAAATCCTGTCTGAAGATGGGGGGACCATCCTCCAAGGCTAAATACTCGATATCGACCGATAGTGAACCAGTACCGTGAGGGAAAGGCGAAAAGAACCCCGGAAGGGGAGTGAAATAGATCCTGAAACCGTGTGCATACAAACAGTAGGAGCGGACTTGATCCGTGACTGCGTACCTTTTGTATAATGGGTCAGCGACTTACATTCAGTGGCAAGGTTAACCGTATAGGGTAGCCGTAGAGAAATCGAGTCCGAATAGGGCGTTCAGTCGCTGGGTGTAGACCCGAAACCAAGTGATCTACTCATGGCCAGGATGAAGGTGCGGTAACACGCACTGGAGGTCCGAACCCACTAATGTTGAAAAATTAGGGGATGAGCTGTGGGTAGGGGTGAAAGGCTAAACAAACTTGGAGATAGCTGGTTCTCTCCGAAAACTATTTAGGTAGTGCCTCTTGTATCACCATCGGGGGTAGAGCACTGTTATGGCTAGGGGGTCATCGCGACTTACCAACCCATTGCAAACTCCGAATACCGATGAGTGCGAGCAAGGGAGACAGACGTCGGGTGCTAACGTCCGGCGTCAAGAGGGAAACAACCCAGACCGCCAGCTAAGGTCCCAAAGATTGGCTAAGTGGAAAACGAAGTGGGAAGGCTAAAACAGTCAGGATGTTGGCTTAGAAGCAGCCATCATTTAAAGAAAGCGTAATAGCTCACTGATCGAGTCGTCCTGCGCGGAAGATGTAACGGGGCTAAGCCAGTCACCGAAGCTGCGGATATTAACGTCATTTATGACGTCGATATGGTAGGAGAGCGTTCTGTAAGCCTGCGAAGGTGTCTTGTAAAGGATGCTGGAGGTATCAGAAGTGCGAATGCTGACATGAGTAGCGATAATGGGGGTGAAAAGCCTCCACGCCGTAAGCCCAAGGTTTCCTGTTCAACGTTCATCGGAGCAGGGTGAGTCGGCCCCTAAGGCGAGGCAGAGATGCGTAGCTGATGGGAAGCAGGTTAATATTCCTGCACCGTCGTATGATGCGATGGGGGGACGGATCGCGGAAGGTTGTCCGGGTGTTGGAAGTCCCGGTCCTTGACTTGTAGAAGGCATCTAGGTAAATCCGGGTGCGTAATTCAAGGGGTTGAGGCCAGCTTATTTATAAGCGAAGCAATCGGAAGTGGTTCCAAGAAAAGCCTCTAAGCTTCAGTCATACGAGACCGTACCGCAAACCGACACAGGTGGGCGAGATGAGTATTCTAAGGCGCTTGAGAGAACTCGGGAGAAGGAACTCGGCAAATTGGTACCGTAACTTCGGGATAAGGTACGCCCTTGTAGTTTGACCTCCCTGCGGAGGAAGGACGAAAGGGTTGCAATAAACTGGTGGCTGCGACTGTTTAATAAAAACACAGCACTCTGCAAACACGAAAGTGGACGTATAGGGTGTGACGCCTGCCCGGTGCTGGAAGATTAAATGATGGGGTGCAAGCTCTTGATTGAAGTCCCAGTAAACGGCGGCCGTAACTATAACGGTCCTAAGGTAGCGAAATTCCTTGTCGGGTAAGTTCCGACCTGCACGAATGGCGTAACGATGGCCACACTGTCTCCTCCCGAGACTCAGCGAAGTTGAAATGTTTGTGATGATGCAATCTACCCGCGGCTAGACGGAAAGACCCCATGAACCTTTACTGTAGCTTTGCATTGGACTTTGAACCAATCTGTGTAGGATAGGTGGGAGGCTTTGAAGCGGGGACGCTAGTTCTCGTGGAGCCAACCTTGAAATACCACCCTGGTTTGTTTGAGGTTCTAACCTTGGTCCGTTATCCGGATCGGGGACAGTGCATGGTAGGCAGTTTGACTGGGGCGGTCTCCTCCCAAAGTGTAACGGAGGAGTTCGAAGGTACGCTAATTACGGTCGGACATCGTGATGATAGTGCAATGGCATAAGCGTGCTTAACTGCGAGACTGACAAGTCGAGCAGGTACGAAAGTAGGACATAGTGATCCGGTGGTTCTGTATGGAAGGGCCATCGCTCAACGGATAAAAGGTACTCTGGGGATAACAGGCTGATTCCTCCCAAGAGTTCATATCGACGGGGGAGTTTGGCACCTCGATGTCGGCTCATCACATCCTGGGGCTGTAGCCGGTCCCAAGGGTATGGCTGTTCGCCATTTAAAGTGGTACGTGAGCTGGGTTTAAAACGTCGTGAGACAGTTTGGTCCCTATCTGCCGTGGGCGTTGGAAATTTGAAGGGGGCTGCTCCTAGTACGAGAGGACCGGAGTGGACGAACCTCTGGTGTACCGGTTGTCACGCCAGTGGCATTGCCGGGTAGCTAAGTTCGGAAGAGATAACCGCTGAAAGCATCTAAGCGGGAAACTTGCCTTGAGATGAGATTTCCCAGGAACTTGATTCCTTTGAAGGGTCGTTCGAGACCAGGACGTTGATAGGCTGGGTGTGGAAGTGCAGTAATGCATTAAGCTAACCAGTACTAATTGCCCGTAAGGCTTGTCCCTATAACCTTGATGGGTTAGAGACGACGAGTATGGCGTATGCGATTGTTGATGCATCACGCCCGCTAACTGCACACTGAAGATGATTTCAAGGTGTGTGTTGTACTTCTTTACTTCTTCCGAATTGCGTCCCCTGAAGGAGCCAGATCAACGGCCCCCACAGAGGATTCTACAAGTTAAGCCTGATGACCATAGCGCGTCGGTACCACCCCTTCCCATCCCGAACAGGACCGTGAAACGACGTTGCGCCGATGATAGTGCGTCAACACGTGTGAAAGTAGGTCATCGTCAGGCTCAGTTACATGCAGCAAACAAGAAGGCTCTTCGAAAGAAGGGCCTTTTTGCGTTGGCGCGGAGGGTTTGGTTTTGCGTCCCTCGCGGGCTATAATCACGAGCGAAAACACGGCAAGCGTCCCTAAAACGGCTTGAGGCGCGGGCGTCTTGTTCTCAATAATGTGTATCCAGATTGCGGCGTGAACCATCAGTCGTGTTGATTTCGTTGAATTTGATTGCCTGTCCTTATGACGCGAGCGCTACCGCGTACAAACTTCCACAGCTCCACACTCATTCGCTGTCTTGCCCGTCTCGAGATGGTGGGAACGCTCGAGCAAGAGAACGCGTTTGCAGAAAAGCTAGGCCTTTGGATTCACTTTGCCGATGCCATCACACTGTCGGCCGTGCATAGCGACATCACGGCTCCGATGCCGATGCCTTTCATGCCTGCAGCCGCGCAAATCAATCTGAGCACTGCCATTGCCGTCGAATTCGACCGGACTCAAACCGGCTTGATCAATTCAATCATCGCGAACTGCTCGCCAAAATCAGGAAAATCCCTGATCAAGTTACCGATCCCCTTACTCGAGTTACCGATAGATATTGCCGCGGCCTACGCGCCATATCGCTGGTTTTACGACGCCCACCAGCGCGACATGGAAATGCGTGTCCAGCCACTGCGAACCAAGATCCGGAATGCCCTGGCGAACGTGTCGCCAAGACTAAAAAAACTCGCCGACCTGGATGCGGCACTCGAGGCAATTCTGCGCGAGCGCGAGGGAAAATTGCTCTCGAAAATACCGGTACTTTTAAAAATACGCTTTGAGCAATTGTTCAAAGTTCATCAGCAGAGGCTTGTTGAGTCCCGCGAGGCAGACAACCCCGCTGCGTGGATACACCCGACCGGCTGGCTGACACAATTTTGCAATGACATGCAAATGTTGTTGCTGTTCGAACTGGAGTTGCGATTGCAACCGACCGTGGGACTCATCGAAGCATTCGACACTAAGACAAACAATGAATAGACAGTTATTTGCAGTCGCATTTTTTTGGGAGCACTCGGCATTGTCTGGGTAGGTGCCGGATTCATTCGTGACAATTTACTCGCGCTCACGATGACGATACTCATCGGTATCGTCTACGTGTATGGTGCTCTCGAACTCCGCCAGTTTCGGCAGGCAACGACGACACTGACTGCGGCTCTCGCGGCCATTCCCGAGGCGTTACCTGACCTCGGTGACTGGCTAGCTCATGTCCATGGCTCGTTGCAAAACGCGGTGCGATTACGTATCGAAGGCGAGCGCGTCGGTCTGCCTGGGCCTGCGCTCACGCCGTATCTGGTTGGTTTGCTCGTGATGTTGGGGATGTTGGGTACCTTCATGGGGATGGTCGTGACACTCAACGGTGCCGTTTTTGCACTCGAAAAAACGACTGATCTTCAGGCGATGCGTTCGGCGCTTTCGATGCCGGTCAGAGGATTGGGATTGGCATTCGGAACGTCGGTCGCCGGTGTTGCCGCTTCCGCGATGCTGGGATTGATGTCGGCATTGTGCCGCCGTGATCGCGTGCTGGCTGCGCAGCTTCTCGACACCAGGATTGCGACCACGCTGCGCCGGTTTTCAGTCGCCCATCAGCGCGAAGAAACGCTCAAGGCATTGCAAGTGCAGTCGCAGATATTGCCTGCCGTCGTTGACCAGCTGCAGGCAATGATGAGCAGGATCGAAGCGACGAACCAGCAGCTGGGCCAGCAATTAAGCCAGCATTTGCTCGCCAGTCAGGAAGGCTTTCATGGCGACATCAAGGGTGTCTACACCGACCTGGCTCAATCCGTCGATAAATCGCTGCGCGAGAGCCTGAGCCTGAGCGCGCAGATAGCCGGCGACAGTATCAAGCCGGTGGTCGACGCAGCGATGGGTGCAATCGCTCAGGAATCAATAGTGATGTACGAGCGCATGGCAGGCACCGTACAACGTCAACTTGACGGCGTGTCTGTCCGGTTCGATACCGCTGTCACGACGGTAGCCGATACCTGGACAACGGCACTCGCCAGCCACGAACAGGCCAGCGGCCGTGTCGTTGCCGGAGTCCAGCATTCGTTGCAGGCATTCAACGCCACATTCGAGCAACGTTCCGTCGATCTCGTCACCGCCGTGGGCGATACGTTTGCCCGCTCGCAAGCCGCACAGGCGATCAGTGATGACGAGCTGCGACAGGCATGGACGCAATCACTGCAAGCGATCGCAGCGACTCTCACCAGCGAGTGGCAGCACACCGGTGCGCAGACACTGACGCAGCACCGCCAGCTCTGTGACACCCTCACGCGGACCGTGCAAGAGATCACCGGGCAGGCGCAGGTCAGCGCCAGCAAGTCTCTTGCGCAAACAACACAGCTCATTAGCGGCGCCGAGGAGCTGATGCGCTCCCGTATCACGGCGGAAGCGCAGTGGATCGAACAGCAGCGTGTCGCCATGGATCAGCTGAGCAGTGCGCTGCGCTTGGAACTGGGAGCACTGCGGGACGATGAAGCATTGCGTGCCGACGCTGCCGTCGCGCGACTGGCCGGTTTGGAGCTCGCCCTGACCCGCCATTTGACGACACTTGGTACGGCACTTGAAGAACCGATCACGCGCCTGATTCACACCGCCTCTGAAGCGCCACGCGCTGCGGCTGAAGTAATCGGCCAGTTGCGCAAGGAAATCTCCAGCAGCGTGGCGCGCGATAACGAGCTGCTTGAAGAACGCAGCCGCATCATGGAAACGCTCAACGCATTGCTAGGGGCAATCAATCACGCGTCTGTCGAACAGCGCGCCGTAATCGATACGCTGGTGGTGTCTTCAGCCACGGCGCTGGAGGCTGCCGGCAACACGTTTTCAGAAAACGTGACAGTAGAAACAACCAAGCTCGCCGACATCACGGCCCACTTGGTCAGCAGCGCCGTCGATGTGTCCAGCCTGGGCGAAGCGTTCGGCTTCGCGGTGCAATCGTTCAACGAAGGCAATGAAAAACTGATCGCTAACCTCCAGCGCATCGAAGGCGCGATGGACAAATCCATGCTGCGCAGTGACGAGCAGCTTGCTTACTACGTCGCCCAGGCGCGCGAAATCATCGACCTGAGCATGACCTCACAAAAAGAAATGGTGGAGCAATTGCGCCAGCTGCCAGGCCGGCAATCGATGGCTGCCGGGGAGGCGGGTAATGGATGACAGTGACGGCGGCATTGAGCATACCGCGCCGGTCTGGGCGGTATTTGGCGATTTGATGTCGGGATTGCTGGGCGCGTTCGTGCTGATACTGGTGGGCGTGATTGGCGTGCAAATGGAATTGTCGTCGAGTTTGCAGGACGAGATTGCCAAGCGCCAGGTCGAAGAGCAGCGTCGCATGACGCTCGAAAAAGCGCTGGCAATTCCGCTGGCTACCGGCCGCATCACCCTCAGCAACGGACGTATCGGCATCAGCGGCCAGGTCTTGTTCGGTCTCAATTCGGATCAGTTGCAGCCCGAGGGCCGGCAACTCCTGACCAGTCTGGTCAAGCCGCTGCAGGCTTACCTGACGACGCGCGACGAACTGTTGATGGTGAGCGGATTTACCGACGACATCTCGATTCGCGGCGGTCGCTTTGCGGACAACTGGGAGCTGTCGGCCCAGCGTGCGTTGACCGTGACCCGCGCGCTCATCGATGAAGGCATGCCATCGGCGATGGTCTTCGCTGCTGCCTTTGGTGCCGAGCAGCCCGTCAGCCCCAATACCGACGACGCCGCGCGTGCGCAAAACCGGCGGGTAGAAATGGCACCCGTACCAAAAACTCCCGCTATCAGTAAGTCGCCTGATGGATGAGGCCGGCCACGGCGCGGCAACGGATCCATCTGCTGGCATCGACACGCGCATCGCCGCATTGCGTGCTGCCGGTGCCGCACGGTTCGATGCTGTCGGTCAGCACTATCTCGAGGCACTGGCAAAGCGGTCGAAGACGCATGACGGATACATCCGGCACCTGCTTGTCGATAAGCTGTCGCAGGCCCTGGCGATATTTGCCGTACGGTTTGAACAGGCGCGATCTAACGCTGCGGGCTTCATGGCCGAGGCCGTATCCGCCCACCCGCAGCAGGCCGATGCGTTGCAGCGTCTTTTCGACGAACACGATTTCAAGGGATTGATGCGCTACCGGCAGCAGCTGAAATCCGGCGACCAGCCCGGTCTGCTGTCTGGGCTGGTGTCCGAGCTCGAACAGTACGGATCGGAAACCGCCGGGACGGGCGGTCGCACCGAACTCAAAATTCTGCGCAGCGCGAGAAATACCTGGTCATCACTGAGCGCCGGCCGGCAAGTGGCGCGGGCGCTCGAACAAGGTCCGAAGAACGCCGGGCCGATCAATTCGCACATGCTGGTGCTGCGCTCGCTGGCACTGATGCGCGACGTCTCGCCGGATTATCTCAATCGCTTCATGATTTATGCAGAGACCTTGCTGGCTCTCGATCACCTCAAGAAAGAAAAGCCGGCCACAGTGCGGAAATCATCTTCGGTAAGGAACGCGAAAATATAACTCGCGGATTACGCTGTTAGCGTGTGACCGCTGGTCAAGGCGGCTTAAGTCAGGCGTCCTGTTTCAGGATCGCCGCCAGCAAGCCGGGAAACCGGCTTTCGATGTCGGCGCGGCGCAAGCGGTTCATGTGGTTGGTGCCATTGTTTTCGGTGACGACCAGACCGGCTTCGCGCAAGACCTTGAAGTGATGCGAGACGGTCGATTTCGGCCGTCCGCCATCAAGTTCGCCGCAGGTGGCAACCTCGACCCGCGCCAGGTGCCGGACGATGTCCAGACGGATCGAATCGCTCAACGCATAGAGCACCCGTTCGAGGGCAAGGTCGGTGGCAGAGGGGTGTTTAAGTGGGCGCATAGGCAAGAGGATACACCGTGCTGTACACTCCTTCTATTGTTCGACTATTTACGAACTACCGAACTTCTGCTTATTCACTTAACCAAAGGAACCCATGTCCGCTTTATTCCAACCGTTCAAGCTTAAAAATGCGTCACTGCGCAACCGTATCGCTGTACCACCAATGTGCCAGTACATGGCTGTCGACGGTCTCGTCAATGATTGGCATCTGGCGCACTACACCAGCATGGCGCGTGGCGGTGCCGCCCTCGTGATCGTCGAGGCGACCGGTGTCGCTCCCGAAGGACGCATCACGCCAGGCTGCACCGGCATCTGGAACGATGACCTGGCACAGGCCTTCGTGCCCATCGTGCAGGCAATCAAATCGGCCGGTGCGGTGCCGGGCATCCAGATCGGCCATGCAGGTCGTAAGGCTAGTTCGAACCGGCCGTGGGAAGGCGACGACCACATTGCCGAAGACGATGCGCGCAGCTGGCAAACCATCGCACCGTCGGCGATTGCCTTCGGTGCGAACCTGCCGCGCCAGCCGCGCGAGATGACGCTGGACGACATCGCGCGCGTGCGTCAGGAGTTTGTCGACGCTGCCGTGCGTGCCCGCGAGGTCGGCTTCGAATGGCTGGAGCTGCATTTTGCGCACGGCTATCTGGCGCAAAGTTTTTTCTCGGCGCACTCGAACCAGCGCACCGACATCTACGGCGGCAGCGTCGAGAACCGCAGCCGCTTCCTTCTCGAGACCTTGAAAGCCGTACGTGAAGTGTGGCCGGAAGACCTGCCGTTGACGGTGCGCTTCGGCGTGATCGAATACGACGGCCGCGACGAGCAAACCCTGCTTGAATCGATAGCTCTGGTCGGCCAGTTCAAGGCCGCCGGCATGGACATGATCAGCGTCAGTATTGGCTTCTCGACGCCCACTGCATCGATCCCATGGGGACCGGCTTTCATGGGTCCTGTCAGCGAACGCGTGCGTCGCGAAGCCGGCGTGCCGGTCTCGTCAGCCTGGGGCTTTGGTGTGCCGGCGCTTGCCGAGCAAGCAGTCAAGTCAGAACAGCTAGATCTGGTCATGGTGGGCAAGGCCCATCTGGCCAATCCACACTGGGCGTATTTCGCCGCCAAGGAATTGGGCGTTGCGCGTGCGTCATGGACCTTGCCGGCACCGTACGCACACTGGCTTGAGCGCTACTGACACAATAACGCCGGTAACGGCCAAGCAATCGGTAAGGTGAACACGGCATTATCGTGTCCACGCACAACGGTGACACGATCCTGTTTGGTCAGGTCGATGTCGCCAGCTTGTCCTGCGTCTTTGTCGCAAAGTCACCGGCGTCATGACGCTCGTGCAACTGGCTGGATGGCTCGCCCATGGTGCGGTTGACCATGCGTCCGCGCCTGACCGCCGGGCGTTCGGCGAGCTGATTAGTCCAGCGCTGCACGTTCTTGTACTCCTGTACCTGCAGGAATTCGCCGGCGTCATACAACAGCCCTTTTGCCAGACTGCCGTACCACGGCCAGATCGCCATGTCGGCAATCGTGTACTCATCGCCGGCAATGTATTCGTTGTCGGCAAGGCGTTTGTCCAGCACATCCATCTGACGCTTGACCTCCATTGCATAGCGGTCGATCGCGTATTCGACTTTTAATGGTGCATACGCATAGAAGTGACCGAAGCCACCACCCAGAAATGGTCCGCTACCCATTTGCCAGAACAGCCATGACAGGCATTCGGCGCGCCTGGCGCTGTCGGTGGGCAGGAAGGCACCGAATTTTTCGGCCAAATAGACCAGGATGGCACCCGACTCGAAGATCCGGATCGGCGCTGCGCCGCTATGGTCCACCAGCGCTGGAATCTTGGAGTTCGGATTGATCTCCACAAAACCGCTGCCGAACTGATCGCCTTCATGAATCCGGATCAGCCAGGCATCGTATTCCGCGCCTGTGTGTCCGGCGGCCAGCAGCTCTTCGAGCATCACGGTGACCTTGACGCCATTGGGCGTGCCCATCGAATACAGCTGCAGCGGATGTACGCCGCGTTGCAGTTCTTTGTCGCGGGTAGGGCCGGATACCGGACGGTTGATATTGGCGAAAAGGCCGCCGCTTTCCTTGTCGGCAGTCCAAATTTTAGGCGGGGTGTAGGTCGATGCATCAGTCATGGGTAACTCCTTTGAAATGGTGAAAAACGCCGGGCTGATGTACAGGCCTGGCCGGTCGTGCATGTCGTGCTGAGGATTAACGCAGTGCGGCGTCTTCGGCTGTGACCAGCTCGATACCGGTCCAGTCAAGTTTGCCGCGCTGCTTGGCAAGGCTGGTCAGCAGCCGGTCATGGAGCAAGTCGGCCAGTGGCATCGGTACCATCGCCGCTTCGGCAACGTCGCGCACCAGACGCACATCCTTCATACCGAGTTCGAGCTTGAAGCCGGCCGGCTCGAAAGCGCGTTCGGCGATGGTGCGGCCGTAGTTCTGGTAAATCGGGCAGGCGAAGATGGTCTGGCCAAAAAAGCTCGCCAGCGCAGCGCGGTCGATGCCATTTTTTTCGGCCAGGGCCTGTGCTTCAGCCATGGTTTCGATGGCGGCCAGGATCATGAAATTGCCGGACAGTTTGACGACGTTCGCCGCCGCCGGATCGTCGCCAAAGTCATGGATGCCCTGTCCGAGAATAGTGAGGATGGCCTTGGCACGTTGCTTGGCATCGCCGCTGCCGGACTGGACAATCCAGAGCTTGCTGGCGGCAGCCGCTTCGGGCCGGCCGAATACCGGCGCACTCAAAAACAGGCTGCCGTTCGCGGCATGTAGCGCAGCCAGTTTTTTCGAGGTCTCAGGTGACACGGTACTCATCGAGATATGTAAGCCGCCTTTACCGAGCTTGTGAAGCAGACCGTCCTGGCCCAGCGTGACCGCTTCGAGCGCGGCATCATTGGACAGCATCGTGATGGCGATACCGCCTTCGACGACGGCGCCGGCGGCGGTGTCGGCGATGCTGGCACCGTCGGCAGCGAAGGCTTCTGCAACGGCGCGGGTGCGGTTATACACGGTGACGGCAAGACCGCTCTTGAGCAGGTTGCGCGCCATCGGCGCACCCATGCTGCCTAGTCCGAGAAAGCCGATATGTGGTGTGGTCATGGAGTTCTCCGTAGTCTGGTGCAGTTGATAGTGCGGCGGTGTCCGGACCGGCTGCGATAGGAGTTCGCGGCCGGCGCAGGGAGTCGTTGCTTGATCCGGCATCGGTGCCCATGATAGTTGAGATAGTTGGACTCCCGCTCAAGCGTACCAAGTCATCCGCTATAAGGTGCCGCAAGGCGTTGATGTCCCTCATGGTCACAGTCCCGGAAATGGCCGCTACTCGCCACTTTCAGTGTACCTTGAGGGATACCATTTTTCGGAGTCGCCATGCCAGACGCAAGAATGCCGCTTCGCCAGTTACGCGATTTGCCCGGTCCGCCAACGCTCCCGATAATCGGCAATATCCACCAGATCACACCCGATCGCGTGCACCGGATCGTCGAGCAGTGGTGCGGGCAATACGGTGATTTTTTCCGCATGTCGCTGGGGCACGCTACCTTGCTGGTGGTCGCAGACCACGTGACGATAGGCGCGATCCTGCGCGACCGGCCGGCCGGCTTCCGGCGTCCGGCCGTCACTGAAAAAGTCTCGCACGAGATGGGCGGTATTCCGGGCCTGTTCCTGGCCGAGGGCGATGATTGGCGCAACCAGCGAAGAATGGTCATGACGGCGCTGTCGCCGACGGCAATCAAGGCGTATTTTCCAGCACTGATCAAAGTGGCCTTGCGCTTGCAGCAGCGCTGGAATACGGCGGCTGCAAACGAAACACCCATCGACCTGTCGGACGACCTGAAGCGCTATACCGTCGACATCATCGCCGGCCTGGCATTCGGCACCGACGTCAACACGATTGCCTCCGGCGAAGACCGGATCCAGCAACATCTGGACGTGATCCTGCCGATGGTGGCACGACGCAGCCTGGCACTGTTTCCTTACTGGCGTTACGTGCGGCTGCCTTCCGACCGGCGACTGGACCGCAGCGTCGTCGCGCTCAAGAGCGCCATCAGCGAACTGATCGCCGGTGCGCACGACCGTCTCGCTGCCGAACCGGCCCGCCGTGACAATCCGCGCAATCTGCTCGAAGCGATGCTGGTGGCCGCCGCCGAACCCGATAGCGGCGTGACCGACCGGACCGTCTCCGGCAATGTCACGACGATGCTGCTGGCTGGCGAAGACACCACCGCCAACACGATCGCCTGGATGCTGTATCTGCTGCAGGCGCATCCGGCAGCGCTGCAGCAGGCCAGTGACGAAGTGCGCCGGGTCGCGCCCGATCCGGCTGGCTATACGATCGAACAGATGGATGCGCTGGACTATGTCGATGCCTGCGCGCTGGAGGCGATGCGGCTCAAGCCGGTCGCGCCGTATATTCCGGTCCAGGCGTTGCACGATACGGTGATCGGGGATATTGCGATACCGGCGGGTACGCCGATATGGTGTGTGCTGCGCCGGCACAGCGTCGATGAACAGTTCTTCACTGCAGCCGGCAGCTTCAACCCGCAACGCTGGCGCGATGCAGGCGACGAAGGCGGTGCCGACAAACGCATTGCGATGCCGTTCGGTGCCGGTGCGCGCACGTGTCCGGGGCGTTATCTGGCCTTGCTCGAAATAAAAATGGCAATCGCCCTGGTACTCGGGCAATTTGATCTGGTGTCGGTGCAGACCGACGACGGTCAGGAACCGCGCGAGTTGATGGCGTTCGTGATGTCGCCGGTCGGTCTGAAGATGACCTTGCGGCGTCGCTCCTAGCGGCGCAGGATCAGCGCGTTGACCAGTTCCGGCAAGGCGCTCATTGTGTCGAAGGTGGCATGAACCCCGAGCGCCTGCATGCGCAATGCCTGTCCGGCCGGAACATGTCCGCCGCCGATATATCCCAGCACCACCATCCCAGCGGCGACCGCAGCGGTCGCGCCGGTGATGCTGTCTTCAACCGCAATGCAGTGACCCGGTGCGACGCCGAGGCCGGCTGCTGCTGCCAGATAGACCGCCGGATCAGGCTTGGGCAAACCGCTGTTGTCAGGCGTGTGGATGTGGGTGCCGAACAGCGGCGCCAGGCCGGTACGGGCCAGCGCTGCGCGCACGCGGTCGCTGTGGCTGTTGCTGGCGACGGCTTTCGGTAGCGCGATCGCGGCCAGCGCGTCGGCCACGCCGGGCACCAGCGACAGCCGGCGATCGCATTCGTGTTCGATGTATTCGCCAATGGCTATCAGTTCGCCATGGGCGGGCGTCGCCTCCAGAATGACAAACAATTGCGCCAGTACTTCGACCAGCGGCAAGCCAAGGCGCGGACGGATCAGTGCGGCGAGTTGTTCGCGGTCGGCCATGCGCGACTGCAAGGACGTCAGCATCGCATCGAGCGCGACGGCCTCGCTGTCGATTAGCACACCATCGCAATCGCTGACCAGATGCGTTAAAGGGGGAACAGGGTAAGCGTGGTCAAGCAAAAGGAATCCTCATGGCATATTGTCGATGGGCGGACGGCATCAGAAGCCTTCGTCAGCAGTCAGGTAGCGCCATTCACCGACCGGTAAATCACCCAGCTTGATGTTGCCGATGCGCACGCGCTTCAAGCCCAGCACCTTCAGGCCGACCATGTCGCACATGCGCCGGATCTGGCGCTTCTTGCCTTCGCGCAGAATGAAGCTGAGCTGGTCCTCGTTCTGCCAGCGCACTTTGGCCGGCAGCAGTTCCTTGCCATCCATCGTCAGGCCGTGCTGCAGTTTCAGCAACTGGTTTTCCGGCAGCCGGCCGGGGCGATCGTACTGGACCCGTACCAGATATTCCTTTTCGACCTCGGTGGTTTCGCCGATCAACTGCTTGGCAACGCGGCCATCCTGCGTCAGCACCAGCAAGCCAATCGAGTCGATGTCGAGTCGTCCGGCCGGCACCAGGCTACGTAATTGGGTCGGGTGGAATTGCGTTGTGGCATGGTCTTCGGCCCAGCGGTTTTCCGGCTTGATCAGCGTCACGGCGGGCTGGTAGCCATCTTCGGCCTGGCCGCTCACGTAGCCCATCGGCTTGTTGATCAGGATGGTCACCAGCTTCGACTGCTCGGCGGCAGCTTGCCGCTCAATGGTCACGTGCTGGCTTGGCAAGACCTTGCTGCCGAGTTCGGAGACGACCTTGCCGTCGACCCGGACCCAGCCTTTTTCAATCCAGACATCGGCTTCGCGGCGGGAGCACAGGCCCAGTTCGGACATGCGTTTGGAGAGGCGGAGTGGTTCGGTCATGGTGTTCGTCAATCAAAGAAGTGGAGCTTAGACGCGCAAGGCGTCAAGCAAATCGGTTTCGAGCTGGATCTGGCTGCGCGCATTATTGAGCGTCGGCCCGTCGACCAGGAAGACGTCTTCGACCCGCTCGCCCAGCGTCATGATCTTGGCGGTATGCAGCGAAATCCGGTAGGTGGCGAGCACGCTGGCAATCGCGTACAGCAAGCCGTTGCGGTCGTTGGCGGAGACGCTCAGCAGATAGTACTGGCCGCGGTCGTCCGGGCGCAGGTCGACCGTCGGCGTGATCGGGAAGGTGCGCGACAGGCGCGACAAGCGGCCACGCTTGGGTTCCGGCAAGGGCTCGGCACTGCTCAGCAAATGCGTCAGTTCATGCTCGATCAGGCTGATGATGTCGCGGTAGTTATTGGCAAAATTCGGCTCGGTCACAAGGAAGGTATCGAGCGCGTAACCGTGCCGCGTGGTGTGGATCTTCGCATCGAGGATGCTGAAATTTTTCTGGTCGAAATAGCTGCAGATGCGGGCGAACAGGTCGGGCTGGTCTTTCAGGTAGACGGTCACCTGCAAGCCTTCGCCGATGGTGGCCAGGCGGCATTTGACGACCGGCGTCGGGCTGTCAAAACGGCCGTACAGTGCGCGCGTCTGCCAGGCGATATCGGATGCGTCATGGCGCAAAAAATACGCGACATCGAGCTGCTTCCAGAGGACTTCGTGCGCATCGGCCGGCAGGCCGTACAGGCGCAAGGTGGCCAATGCCGCTTGTTGGCGGTTGATCAGTTCGCGGTCGGCCGATGGCGCTTCGCCACCAAGCACACGCAGCGTGATCCGGTACAGGTCTTCGAGCAATTTGCCCTTCCACGCATTCCAGACTTTCGGGCTGGTGCCACGGATGTCCGACACCGTCAGCAAGTACAGTGCCGTCAGATGGCGCTCATCGCGCACCAGTGCAGCAAAGGCCTGGATCACGTCGGGATCGGACAAGTCCTGCTTCTGCGCGGTCTGCGACATCGTCAGGTGATGCTCGACCAGGAACACGATCAGCTCGGTATCTTCCTTCGACAAGCCGTGCTCGCGACTGAATTTTTCGGCGTCGGCCATGCCTAGTTTGGAATGGTCCCCGCCGCGACCCTTGGCGATATCGTGGAATAGCGCCGCCACATACAGCAGCCATGCGCGCGGAAAATTGGCGATCAGCTGGCTGCAAAACGGATACTCGTGCGAGTGTTCCGGCATCGTAAAACGCCGCACGTTGCGCACCACCATCAGGATGTGCTGGTCGACCGTGTAGACATGGAACAGGTCATGCTGCATTTGTCCGACGATGCGACGGAAATTCGGCAGGTAGCGGCCCAGGATGCTGGTCTGGTTCATGTTGCGCAGCGCATGCGTGATGCCTTGCGGCGAACGCAGAATATCGAGGAATAGTTCGCGATTGACCGGATCACGCCGGAACGCGGCATCGATCTTCAGCCGCGCATGCCACAGCGCCCGCATCGTGCGCGCGGTCATGCCGGTCAGCGCGGTATCGCGCGCCAGCAGCAGGAAGACTTCCAGCATCGCCGATGGCGTGGTGACGAAGGTGTCTTCATCGGCGATCTCGATGAGGCCGTTGATGTCATTGAAGCGCGGATTGATCGGCACCGTCACGGTGGGCATCGGGAACAATTGCGCGCCGATGTTCTGCAGCAAAATCACATTGAGCTGGGTGACTGCCTTGGCCGCCCAGTAATAACGCTGCATCAGGTACTCGCTGGCGCGCCGCGTCTCGGAGGTCTTGAAACCGAAGGTCTCGGCAATCGCGGTCTGGACATCGAATACCAGCCGGTCTTCGCGTCGACGCGTCAGTATGTGCAGGCGGATACGGATGTCCTTGAAGGCCCGTTCCTTTTGCACCAGCTGGCGCGCTTCGGTGCTGGTGATCAGTCCGCGTTGCGCCAGCTTGCGCCACGAGTCGCCAAGGCCGGCGGCTTTAGCTACCCACAGGATGACTTGCAAATCGCGCAGACCGCCGGGACTTTCCTTGCAATTGGGTTCCAGACTGTAGGGTGTGTCTTCGTATTTGGCATGGCGCTGATGCAGCTCCAGCGTCTTGGCTTCAAAAAAAGCCTGCGGGTCCATCGCCGCCGAGCAGCGCTCCTGCAAGAAGCGGAACAGCTTACGGTTGCCGGTCACCAGGCGCGCTTCCAGCAGACTGGTTTGTACGGTGATATCGGCAGCCGATTCAATGAGGCATTCGGGGATGGTGCGGATACTGTGGCCGATTTCGAGACCGATGTCCCATAAAGTCTGAACCAGGGCTTCGAGCTTTTCCTGCAGGGCAGGGCCGGCAGCCGCTTCCAGCAGGATTAGTACGTCAACATCGGAGTGTGGAAATAGCTCACCGCGGCCGTAACCGCCGACGGCGACCAGCGCGGCGCTGGCCGGCAGGTCACACGCCAGCCAGGCTTCGGTCAGCGCGGCATCGACATTCTTGCGCAGGCCGGCAAGCAGATTGTCGGGCTTGCCGTCGTCCTGAAAGCGGGCAATGACATCAAGCTGTTCTGCCTTGAGTTTTTCTTTCAGCGCCAGCGCAAGAGAGACCATTGTCAGGCAGCGACGATCGGGACGACCGGTGCGGTGATGAACGCCGGCGGTGGCGGCATGCCAGGCGAGACAGTCAGGATTTCATAACCGGTTTCGGTTACCAGCACCGTGTGTTCCCATTGCGCCGACAGGCTGCGATCTTTGGTCTTGATGGTCCAGCCATCACCCATTTCGCGGATTTCGCGGCGGCCGGCATTGATCATCGGCTCGACGGTGAAGATCATGCCGGCTTTCATTTCTTCGAGTGTGCCCGGGCGACCGTAATGCAAAATCTGCGGCTCTTCATGGAACACGGTACCGATGCCATGACCGCAGAATTCGCGGACCACGCTGTAACCGGCTTTTTCAGCATGCTGCTGAATCACGTGACCGATGTCGCCGAGATGGGCACCCGGTTTGATCTTCGCTATGCCGAGCCACATGCATTCGTAGGTGATCAGGCCAAGGCGCTTTGCCATGATCGATGGCTCGCCGGCATAAAACATGCGGCTGGTGTCGCCGTGGTAACCATCCTTGATGACGGTGATATCGAGATTGACCACGTCGCCATTCTTGAGCACCTTGTCGCCCGGAATGCCGTGGCAGATGACGTCGTTGACGGAGGTGCAAATGGCTTTCGGGTAGGGCGTGTAGCCCGGGGGGCAGTAGTTCAGCGGCGCCGGAATGGTGCCCTGAACGTTGGTCATATATTCATGACAGAGCCGGTCGATTTCACCGGTCGTAACGCCGACTTTAACAAAGGGCGCGATGTAGTCGAGTACTTCTGCGGCCAGGCGGCCGGCAATGCGCATGCCCTTGATGTCTGCTTCGGTCTTGATGGAAATGGAACTCATAATTGAACGTTGCCTTTCGCGAGCAAACCTGATGGTGAGCGAGATTATAGTCGACGCGCACCGGCCTCGTCATTGCAGGGGCTGGGAATAGTTGTCGGTCGCTTGAAACTGCAGCATGTTTTCGAGTACACTCTCGGACTATCTTGCGGCACGTGCCTCGGGATAGCAGTGAAGAAGTAAAAAGTGCAGTAAAAATCGCGAATCCGTTCCACAAGGGTGTTCAGGTTGCCAGCTCGATACCGGGCCGGCAGCACACTGAATCACTGAGCGGATTCCAGACCCAACCCTGGAGAAAACACCATGTCAGTAACAATGCGCGAAATGCTGGAAGCCGGCGTCCACTTTGGTCACCAAACCCGTTTCTGGAATCCTAAGATGGCACCGTACATCTTTGGCCATCGCAACAAGATCCACATCGTCAACCTCGAAAAAACCCTGGCCATGTACCAGGACGCCATGAAGTACATCCAGCAATTGTCATCGAACCGCGGCACCATCCTGATGGTAGGCACCAAGCGCCAGGCACGCGAGATCGTCGCCGCCGAAGCAGCCCGCGCCGGTATGCCTTTCGTTGATCAGCGCTGGCTCGGCGGTATGCTGACCAACTTCAAGACCATCAAGACCTCGATCAAGCGCCTGAAAGAAATGGAAGCATCGATCGCTGACGGTTCAGTTGAAAAGCTGAGCAAGAAGGAAGGCCTGATGTTCGAACGCGAAATGATCAAGCTGCAAAAATCCATCGGCGGCATCAAGGACATGGGCGGCATTCCTGACGCCATTTTCGTCGTCGACGTCGGCTACCACAAAGGCGCGATCACCGAAGCCGCCAAACTGGGCATCCCGGTTATCGGCGTGGTCGATACCAACCACTCCCCGGAAGGCGTTACCTACATCATTCCAGGTAACGATGACTCGTCGAAGGCCATCATGCTGTACGCCCGTGGCGTGGCAGATGCCATCCTCGAAGGTCGCGCCAGTTCGTTGAACGACGTTGTCGAAGCCGTCAAGTCCGGTGACGATTTCGTGGAAGTCAGCGAGCAAGCCTGAGCAGTTGTTTGACTAGTTGAGCTTCATGAAAAGGGGCAAAGCAATTTGCTCCTTTTTTTCGAGTAAATTTAAGCACCATTCAATTGTGGACGCCCGATGGGGTGTCCCTCATGTAAGGAGATAGTGATGACGGTAATTACAGCAGCGATGGTCGGTGAATTGCGCGCGAAGACCGATGCGCCAATGATGGAATGCAAGAAAGCGCTGACCGAAGCCGGTGGCGATGCAGTCAAGGCAGAAGAACTTCTGCGCGTCAAACTCGGTGGCAAAGCCTCGAAAGCCGCCTCGCGCGTGACCGCCGAAGGCGTGGTCACCGCCTATATCGACGGACAAATCGGTGCGATGGTCGAAGTCAATTGCGAAACTGATTTCGTCACCAAGAACGATGAGTTCATTGCCCTGGCTAACGCCTGCGCAAAACTGGTCGCGTTGCACAACCCTGCCGACGTGGCAGCATTGCTGGCCTTGCCGCTCGATGGCAAGACAGTCGACGAACAGCGCGCTGCGCTGATCGGCCGTATCGGCGAAAACATGTCGGTGCGCCGTTTCGAGCGTTTCGATACCAGCGTCAAGCTGGCTTCCTATTTGCACGGCACACGGATCGGCGTCACCGTCGAATTCGATGCGGCTGATGACCAGGTCGGTAAAGATGTCGCGATGCACGTTGCCGCGATGAAGCCGGTGTCGTTGTCGTCGGACGAAGTGCCTGCCGACCTGATCGAAAAAGAGCGCTCGGTAGCGGCACTCAAAGCGGCCGAATCCGGCAAGCCGGCTGACATCGTCACCAAGATGGTTGAAGGCTCGATCCAGAAATTCCTGAAGGAAGTCTCGTTGCTCAACCAGACCTTCGTCAAGAACGACAAGCAGACCATCGAGCAAATGCTTAAGGCCAACAGTGCCTCGATCAAATCGTTCAAGATGTTTGTGGTCGGTGAAGGCATTGAAAAGAAACAAGACGATTTCGCTGCCGAAGTTGCGGCGCAAGTCGCTGCTGCAAAGCAGGCGTAACGCAGCAAAACGCAGTAAAACGGGCTGCGAGGCCCGTTTTTAATTCCTGTCACAGGCCGTGTGCCTGCGGCAGGGAACGCCTGACAAAGCATGCTCAACACCGGATACGGTCAGCTTGTTTTGTCAGGCGCTCCGGGAGTCGATTGATGACTCCACAGAGGCCGGATTTGAGCGCGACTGGCACACGACTGGATTTTCCCTTCGTTTGGCCTGAAAATGGCGCGTACCAAAATCCGTTTATCCATCCAGTGACATCGCTTGCGAGAGCACAACAGGAGTTTTGTTCATGACCCAACCAGCCTACAAGCGCGTGTTGTTGAAATTGTCGGGCGAAGCCCTGATGGGTGATGATGCTTACGGCATCAACCGCGCTACCATCGAACGCATGGTCGCCGATGTCGCCGAAGTCGCGGCGCTCGGTGTCGAGCTTGCCATCGTCATTGGCGGCGGCAATATTTTCCGCGGTGTCGCCCCCGGTGCCCAGGGCATGGACCGCGCCACGGCAGATTACATGGGCATGTTGGCTACCGTCATGAATTCGCTGGCCTTGGCCGATGCGATGCGTCAAGCCGGCATTACCGCCCGCGTGATGTCGGCCATCAGTATCGAGCAGGTCGTCGAACCGTACGTCCGTCCGAAGGCGCTGCAGTATCTCGAAGAAGGCAAGATCGTCGTCTTTGCTGCCGGTACCGGCAACCCGTTCTTCACGACCGACACGGCAGCTGCGCTGCGCGGCTCCGAAATCGGCGCCCAGATCGTGCTGAAAGCCACCAAGGTCGATGGCGTCTATAGTGCCGATCCGAAGAAAGATCCGACAGCAACGCGCTATACAACGATCACATTCGACGAAGCCATTTCCAAACATTTGCAAGTGATGGACGCGACCGCCTTTGCACTGTGCCGCGACCAGAAATTGCCGATCAAGGTGTTTTCGATTACCAAGCCGGGCGCGCTCAAGCGCGTCATCATGGGCGAGGACGAAGGCACGCTGGTCCATATCTGATTTACCGAATCCATTGAATCCCCGCAGCTCGCACAGGAGAAACCCATGACCATTGTCGACGTCAAGAAAAACACCGATGTACGCATGCACAAGTCGATCGACACCCTGAAAACGGATCTTGCCAAGGTCCGTACCGGTCGTGCCCACGTCGGCATGCTGGATCACATCATGGTTGACTACTACGGCAATCCGACACAATTGACCCAGGTGGCCAATGTCACGCTGGTCGATGCCCGCACCCTCGGCGTCCAGCCGTGGGAAAAGAAAATGGTCTCGGTCGTCGAGAAAGCCATCCGTGACGCCGACCTCGGCCTGAACCCGTCAACCCAGGGCGACCTGATCCGCGTACCGACACCGGCCCTGACCGAAGAGCGCCGCAAGGAAATGGTCAAGCTGGTCAAGAGCGAAGCCGAAGACGCCAAGATTGCGATCCGCAACATCCGCCGCGATGCTAACGAAGGCCTCAAAAAATTGATCAAGGATAAGGAATGCTCGGAAGATGACGAGCGTCGTGCCCAGGATGAAATCCAGAAAATGACCGACAAGTTCGTTGCCGAAATCGACAAGCTGGTGGTCGACAAGGAAAAGGAAGTGCTGACGGTATAGCCGCCAGCCCGTGCTTATTCACTTTTTACTTCCAAGCGAGCCATGACGACGCATCTCAGTTCCACTGCAGCGGTTCCCCCTGTATCCGCGGTGCCGCGTCACATTGCCATCATCATGGATGGCAATGGACGCTGGGCCACCAAGCGCTTTCTGCCGCGCGTGGCCGGCCACGTCAAGGGCGTTGAAGCAGTGCGTCGCGCTGTCGAGGCCTGCGCACGTAGCGGTGTCGAGTACCTGACGTTGTTCGCTTTCAGCTCGGAAAACTGGCGACGTCCGGCCGATGAAGTGTCGCTGCTGATGCGGCTGTTCGTCACTGCGCTCGACCGCGAAGTCGCCAAGATGCATGCTAACGGCATTCGCCTGAAAGTCGTCGGCGAACTCAGCCGCTTCGACGACAAGCTACGCGGCATGATCAGCAATGCGGAACGTCGTACGGCCGGCAACACCGGCCTCACCGTAACCATTTGCGCCAATTACGGCGGTCGCTGGGACATCATGCAAGCGATGAATCAGTTGGTCGCGCAGCAGCCTGGTCGCCTCGATTTCACCGAAGACGATCTTGCCCCTTTCCTGTCGATGGCCTACGCACCGGAGCCGGACTTGTTTATCCGCACCGGTGGCGAAGAGCGGGTCTCGAACTTCCTGTTATGGCAGCTCGCCTACGCCGAAATGTTTTTCACTGAGACCTATTGGCCGGATTTCGATGCCGTGCAATTGCAACTGGCGGTCACCTCCTACCAGCAGCGCGAACGACGTTTCGGGCGTACCAGCGAACAGCTGGTGGATCACAAAAAGGCGTCCTGATGCTCAAGACCCGAATCATCACTGCCGTCGTTTTGCTGGCGTTATTACTCCTCGTCGTGTTGTCCAAGTCTGCCGAGTTATTCCTGGTAACGACGACGGTATTTTTTGCCGCAGCGAGCTGGGAGATGATGCGATTGTTTGCCGGCAAGCGTCCGCTGGGCGGTGCTGCCTTGTGGACGGCCTTGTTCCTGTTTCTGATGCTCAATGCCCGCTTCGTGAACCAGAAAGTGTTTTTCGGCATTTGCGTGGCATTGTGGGTGATCCGCTTCGCACCCTCTCTGAAGCTGGGTTTGCCGGCACTCGACGGATTCGCCAATCGCCTGCTCAGTCTGGTCTACGGGATCGGCGTACTCGGTTGTTTTCTGGCGATCGCGGTGTTGTATAGCTGGTCACCGCTGTACCTGGTCTCGGTCATGGCGCTGGTCTGGATTGCGGATATCGGTGCCTATTTTGTCGGCAAGGCGTTCGGCAAGCACAAGCTGGCGCCGACCATTTCTCCCGGCAAGACCTGGGAAGGCGCGGCCGGTGGATTTCTTGCGGTCGTCGTGCTGGCCAGCGGATCGGTGTTTATCCCGGCGTTGGCAGACACGTTTGCCGTGCATGTTCAGGCCAGTTGGGGTTGGGCCGGCCTGGTGGGCGTGATGGTCGTGTTCGTCGGGGCCAGCATCGTCGGTGACCTGTTCGAATCCCAGCTCAAGCGCCGGGTTGACATGAAAGACAGCAGCAAACTGTTGCCCGGCCATGGCGGGGTGCTTGACCGCATCGATGCGCTGCTGCCGACCCTGCCACTTGCCGTGCTGATCGGTTACTGGCTCTGAAGCGCTCTCCCGATCTGAACGACTCACTGAAAGCACGGATGCAAAACATAACGATACTTGGCGCCACCGGCTCGATCGGGATGTCTACCCTCGACGTCGTCGCGCGCCATCCGGATCGCTATCGTATTCACGCGTTGACCGCCCACACCAAAGTCGTCGAACTGGCCGCCTTGTGCGCGCGTTTCCGGCCGGATGTTGCCGTGGTTGGCACTGCCGCTGCCGCGCAGGAACTGACGGCGCTGCTTCACGCCGATGGCATTGCCACCGAGGTCAGCTACGGCGAAGCCGCGCTATGCAGCGTTGCCAGCGGCAGCGCTTGCGATACCGTGATGGCAGCCATCGTCGGCGCTGCGGGGCTCGCCCCTACGCTGGCAGCGGCCCGTGCCGGCAAGAAAATCCTGCTGGCCAACAAGGAGGCGCTGGTGATGTCCGGCCAGCTGTTCATGGATGCGATTGCCGCCAGTGGCGCGACACTGCTGCCAATCGATAGCGAACACAACGCGATTTTCCAGTGCCTGCCGCAACCCTACCAGCGCAATCTTGATCACCATGGCATCGCCCGGATTTTATTGACAGCGTCGGGCGGTCCGTTTCTCGAGCGTGCCGTCGAGACACTCGATCTGGTCACGCCGGATGAAGCGGTCGCGCATCCGAACTGGGTCATGGGCCGCAAGATTTCGGTCGACTCGGCAACGATGATGAACAAGGGGCTGGAAGTCATCGAGGCACACTGGTTGTTCGGTGCCGCGCATGAGCGCATCGAAGTCGTGATCCATCCGCAAAGCGTGATCCATTCGATGGTGTCCTACGTCGACGGCACGGTGCTGGCGCAGCTCGGCAATCCCGACATGCGCACGCCGATCGCCCATGCACTGGCATATCCGGAACGCATCGTCTCGGGCGTCGCACCGCTGGATCTGACCCGGCTGGCCAAGCTGGAATTCCGCCAGCCCGACCTGTTGCGCTTTCCGTGCCTGAAGCTGGCGTATGATGCTTTGTCCACGGGGGGCAGCGCGCCGGCGGTGCTCAATGCCGCCAACGAGGTAGCCGTCGAAGCTTTTCTTGACGGACGCATCGGCTTCCGCCAGATCGATCAGCTGATCGCCCGGGTCATGCATGCCGCTTCTTTCGAGGCGGTTCCGGATATCGCCGGTCTGCTCGAACAGGACCGGCATGCCCGCCAACTGGCTAACGCATTCCTGACAACATGAACCTGCTACAAACTCTTCTGGCCTTCATGGTCGCACTCGGTTCCCTCGTGATCATCCATGAGCTGGGACACTATTCCATCGCGCGTTTGTGCGGCGTCAAGGTTTTGCGCTTTTCCGTCGGCATGGGAAAAGTCATTTATTCGCGCAAGTTTGGTCCGGACCAGACCGAATGGGCCATCTCGATTTTGCCGCTCGGCGGCTACGTCAAGATGCTCGACAAGCGCGAGCAACCCGACCTGCAACTCAGTGACGCCGACCTCAAGCGCGAATTCACCAATCAATCGGTATGGCGTCGCATCGCCATCGTGGCAGCCGGTCCGGCGGCCAACTTTCTGCTGGCGATACTGATTTTTTCCGGATTGTATTGGTACGGTGTACCGGAACCGGCAGCGCGCCTGCGCGCACCGGCCGAACAGACCGTCGCTTTCCAGGCCGGCGTGCGTGGTGGCGAACTGGTCACCGCGATCAATGGCAAGGCCGTGCAAGGCTGGTCAGATTTGCGCTGGCAATTGGTCCAGTTGTCGGTCGAGAAGACCACCGCAAAAATCGACCTCGAACGCGCCAATGACGGTCCTGCCGGTGGCAACCGGATGTCTACCATCACGATTCCATCGACTGCACTCGGTACCGATGACCTCGAGGGGGACTTCCTCGGCAAGCTGGGTCTCGGACTGGCGCGCTCGAAAACCACGCTAGGCCGGGTCGAAGCCGGTGGTGCCGGCCAGCAGGCCGGCCTGCAATCGGGCGACCGTATTCTCACGGTCAATGGCAATGTCGTGGCCGATGGCGATGCTTTCGTCAACCTGGTCCGTGCGTCGCCAGCGACTGCATTGAACCTGACACTATTGCGCGCCGGCCAGGAAGTGGCCGCGATCGTGACGCCGGCAAGCATCGTGCGTGAAGGCAAAAGCATCGGGCAGATCAAGGTTGAGATCGCCAGCGGCGTCGAGATGGTGACGCTGCGCGCCGCGCCGGTACAAGCGGTGTCGCAAGCGGTCGTGCGGACCTGGGACAGCAGCATCCTGCAACTGAAGATGCTGGGCAAGGTCATCACCGGCGAAGCCTCGATCAAGAATATCTCCGGACCGATCACGATCGCCGATTACGCCGGCCAGACCGCACGGATAGGACTGGTCACTTATCTCGGGTTCATTGCCGCCATCAGCATCGGCCTCGGGGTCATGAATCTGCTGCCGATCCCGGTTTTGGACGGGGGTCTTTTGATGTATTATTCGCTGGAAGTTTTGACCGGACGGCCTGTTTCCGAGCGGGTCGGACAACTCGGCCAGCGCCTTGGAATAGGGTTGTTGATGACCTTAATGATGGTAGCTGTCTTCAATGACATCGTCCGCCTGGTTACCTGATCAGACACTGCCGCCAAGCGACTCGATCTCTGAATTGCACTCTGAATTGCACACTGAATTGCACACTGAATTGCACACAACTTATAGCCAATGAAATTACAATCCGCGCTCTACGCCCCTTCAGTTACTCCTCGCCGACTCATTGCCCTTGCTGCCTTTGCCCTGTGTTCCGGCCAGGCTCTGGCAGTAGCGCCATTTACCGTCAAGGATATCCGTGTCGAAGGTATTCAGCGTACCGAAGCCGGTACGGTCTTCAGCTATCTCCCGGTGCGTGTGGGCGAAACCTTCACCGATGAAAAAGGCTCGGCGGCCATCAAGGCGCTGTACGCCACGGGCTTTTTCAAGGACGTTCGCATCGAAGCCGATGGTGACGTGCTGGTGGTGCTGGTCGAGGAACGACCTGCCATCGCTGCCGTCGATTTCACCGGCATCAAGGAGTTCGACAAGGACCAGCTGAACAAGGCGCTCAAGGACATCGGTCTGGGCGAATCGCGTACCTACGACAAGGCACTGGTTGACCGTGCCGAGCAGGAACTCAAGCGCCAATACCTCGGCCGTGGCTTGTACGGCGTGATCGTCACGACCACCGTGACACCGGTTGAGCGCAATCGCGTCAACATCACGTTTGCCGTCGATGAAGGCGAAACCGCCCGCATCCGCCAGATCAACGTAGTCGGCAACAAGGCTTTCGGCGACAGCGAAATTCGCAGCAGGATTGCACTGAGCACGCCGGGCTGGTTCACCTGGTACACCAAGTCCGACCAGTATTCGAAGCAAAAGCTGACCGGTGATATCGAGGCATTGAAGTCGTTCTACCTCAATCGCGGCTACCTCGAGTTCCAGGTCGAATCGACGCAGGTCTCGATCACGCCGGACAAAAAAGACATCTACATCACGATCAACATCAGCGAAGGCGAGAAGTACACCGTCTCGTCGGTCAAGATCGAGGGGGAGACCTTTGGTCGCGAAGAAGAATTGCGCGCACTGATGACCCTGAAAGCCGGCGAGCTGTATGCCGGCGACAAGCTCACCGCCAGCGTCAAGAAGATTTCCGAACGCATGGGTAACTTCGGCTACGCCTTCGCCAACGTCAATGCCAATCCGCAGATCGATCGTGCCAAAAAAGAAGTCGCGTTCACGATCCTGATCGACCCGGGCAAGCGCGTCTACGTGCGCCGGATCAATGTGGCTGGCAATACCAAGACCCGCGACGAAGTCGTCCGGCGCGAATTCCGCCAGTTTGAAAATTCATGGTACGACGGTGAAAAAATCCGCCTGTCGCGCGACCGTGTCGACCGTCTCGGCTATTTCAAGGAAGTCACGATCGATACGCCGGAAGTGTCGGGCACGACGGACCAGGTCGATATCAATATGGCGGTCACCGAAAAGCCGACCGGCAACATCCTGATCGGTGCCGGTTTTTCGAGTAGCGAAAAGCTGACGCTGACCGGGTCGATCCAGCAGGCCAACGCGTTCGGCAGCGGCACCACGATCGGTCTCGATGTCAACACCAGCAAGCGCAATCGCACCATCGCGCTGTCGCAATCGAATCCGTATTTCACCGATGACGGTGTCAGCCGCAGCTACGAAACCTTCCTGCGTACGACCCGTCCGCCGGACATCAACACTGGCGATTACCGGGTTCAGCAGCTCGGTGCCAACATGAAATTCGGCGTGCCGTTTTCTGAGCTTGATACGGTGTTTTTCGGTGCCGGCGTCGAGCGCACCCGGGTTGAAACCTTTACCGGCAATCCGTTGCACAACGACAGTCCGGAACTGTACAAGACCTACGTGCGCAACTTTGGCGATGGCACGAACGCCACCACCAACAGTTTCCCGCTGACCATCGCGTGGCAGCGTGACAGCCGCGATAGCGCCTTGTCACCATCGGCCGGTCGCTATCAGCGCGCCAACCTTGAAGTGGCACCGCTGGGCGACCTGAAATACTACCGGGCGATTTATCAGCACCAGTATTTCCTGCCGCTGTTTCGCACCATCACGCTGGCGACCAATGCCGAGCTCGACTACGGTCGCGGTTTTGGCGGCAAGGCTTACCCGATCTTCAAGAACTTCTACGCCGGTGGTATCGGTTCGGTACGCGGTTTTGACAGTTCGTCGCTGGGGCCAAAAGCACTGAACGGCGATCCGCTCGGTGGTTCGTCGCGCGTGATCATGAATGCCGAATTACAGTTCCCGTTCCCGGGTTCGGGGGCCGATCGCAGCTTGCGCTGGTACACCTTCGTCGATGGCGGTAATGTGTTTGCCGATCGCCAGAAAATCCAGTTTTCGGAAATGCGTTACTCGGCCGGTATCGGTATCAGCTGGGTCTCGCCGGTCGGTCCGTTACGCCTGAGCTATGGTAAGCCGCTCAATGCCAAACCGGATGATCGCCAGCAAAGCTTCCAGTTCCAGCTCGGCCAGGGTTTCTGACCGGCCACTGGCATAATCACGTTTTTGCATTGCGGAGAATCGCCTTGAAGTTACCGTCACCCACTCTCACTGCCATCCGGCTTGTCGCCGTCGCGACGCTGTGCATGGCATCGCAGGCGCACGCACAGGAAAGCCGGATTGGCTTCGTCAACACCGAGCGCATCTTCCGGGAAGCCACGCCAGCCAAGACGGCACAGGTCAAGATTGACCAGGAGTTTTCCAAGCGCGAAAAAGAACTGCAGGAAGTCGCCGCGCGCCTGAAGGCCATGTCCGAAAAGCTCGACAAGGATGTCGCGGTGATTACCGAGTCCGATCGTTCCCGCCGGCAGCGCGAGCTGACTGATCTGGACAAGGATTTTCAGCGCAAGCAGCGTGAATTCCGTGAAGACCTGAACCAGCGCAAGAACGAAGAGCTGGCCTCGGTACTCGAACGGACAACACGGGTCATCAAGCAAATCGCCGAAGCCGAGAAGTACGACATCGTGTTCCAGGACGCGGTTTATGCCAGTCCGCGTATCGACATCACCGACAAGGTACTGAAGGCCCTGAACAAGTAAGCGGCCATCGGGAACGACACTTCCGACACAGCATTTTCGACGAAAGGCCACCATGCCCATGCTACTGGCTGATCTGGTTGCCCGGCTGGGCGGCCAGCTGATCGGCGAGGCCGGATTGCGCATCAGCGGCATTGCGCCGCTCGACCACGCCGGCCAGGATCACATTACCTTTCTGACCAACCCCAAGCTGCGCGCCAGCGCGGCCACGACGCAAGCAGCAGCAATCATCCTGTCGCCTGCGGACCATGCATTGCTGGGCACCGAATTCGCCGGCAGCCGCATCGTCACCGACAATCCGTACGCCTATTTCGCCCGTGTCGCGCAAGTATTTGCCGCCGGCGCGGCATTGCCGTATCCGGCCGGCATTCATCCGGCTGCCTGTGTCGATCCGTCGGCAAGCATTGCCCCCAGCGCCCATGTCGGACCGCACGTCGTCATCGAAGCCGACGTCGCGATCGGTGACGACGTGGTTCTCGAAGCCGGTTGCTTTATCGGTCATGGCGCACGGATCGGTGCCGGCACGCGCTTTCATGCGCGGGTAACGTTCCAGTCGCGTTGCGAGATCGGCGCGCGCGGGATCATTCATTCGGGTGCGGTGATCGGCGCGGACGGCTTCGGGTTTGCCAACGAACGCGGTGCCTGGATCAAGATTCCGCAGACCGGCCGCGTGATGATTGCCGACGATGTCGAGATCGGAGCCAACACCTGCATCGACCGTGGCGCGCTGGCCGACACCATCATCGACGAGGGCGTCAAGCTCGATAACCAGATCCAGATCGGTCACAACTGTCATATCGGCGCACATACGGCGATGGCCGGTTGTGTCGGCGTCGCCGGCAGCGCGGTCATCGGCAAATACTGCACGTTTGGCGGTGCGGCCATGGTGCTCGGACACCTGACGATCGCCGATAAGGTTCATATTTCATCCGGTAGCATGGTCACGCGTTCGATCCATGAAGCCGGCCAGTACACCGGTTTCTATCCGCTGGCCAAAAACGCCGACTGGGAAAAAACTGCCGTCGTCGTGCGTAATTTGGGCACGATGCGTGAGAAAATCCGCACGCTGGAAAAAACCGTCAAATCGCTCACAGAAAAGAAGAATGAATAGCCTAGACATCAATCAGATCAAACTCTATTTGCCGCATCGCTATCCGATGTTACTGGTCGACCGGGTACTCACCTGGGAATCCGGCAAGACGATTACCGCGATCAAGAACGTCACTGCCAACGAAGAATTTTTCAATGGGCACTTTCCGCACAAGCCGGTGATGCCGGGCGTGCTGATGATCGAGGCGCTGGCGCAGACTGCCGCGCTGCTGTCATTCCTGTCGCTGGGTCAGAAGCCCGACGAAAACAGCATCGTGTATTTCCTTGGTATCGACGGCGCGCGCTTCAAGCGTCCGGTCATTCCGGGCGATCAGATCCGCATGGATGTCGAGATCGTGCGCCACACCCGTGGCATCTGGAAATACAAGGCCCGCGCCACCGTCGATGGCCAGTTGGCCGTCGAAGCCGAGCTGATGTGCACGATGCGCAGTGCAACCGACGCGACCCAGCCGGTGGTTGGCTAATGACGATGCGGATACATCCGACTGCGCTGATCGACCCGAAGGCCGTGCTGGATAGTACGGTCGAAGTGGGGGCCTACTCGATCATCGGTCCCGACGTCGAGATCGGTGCCGGCACCAAGATTGGTCCGCATGTCGTCATCGACGGCCATACCCGCATCGGTGCCGGCAATACGTTTTTTCAGTTCTCGTCGATTGGTGCCGCGCCGCAGGACAAGAAATACGCGGGCGAACCGACCCGGCTCGAGATCGGTGACCGCAACGTCATCCGCGAATTCTGTACCTTCAACATCGGCACCGCGCAGGATGTCGGCGTCACTCGCCTGGGCAACGATAACTGGATGATGGCGTATGTCCATCTGGCGCATGACTGCCAGGTCGGCAACCACACGATCTTTGCCAACAATGCCCAACTGGCAGGGCATGTGCAGGTCGGCGACTGGGCCATCATGGGCGGCTTTTCGAATGTGCATCAGTTCTGCAAGATCGGTGCCCATGCGATGGTCGGCATGAGCACCAGCCTGACGCAGGACGTGCCGCCGTTCGTGATGTTGTCCGGCAATCCGGCAGCGGCCCACGGCATCAATGTCGAAGGCCTCAAGCGACGCGGCTACAGCCGCGAGCAGATCACGGCCATCCGTCATGCGTACAAGCTGATCTACAAATCCGGTCTGACCATGGAGCAAGCCAAGGCGGCGCTGCAAGCCGAAGAGGCCAGCGTTGCGGCCGGCTGCGTGCCGGCACTGGTACTGATGCGTGAATTTCTGGAGAACACCAGCCGTGGCATTGTCCGCTGATCCGGCCGGCACCGTCATTGCGATGGTGGCCGGGGAAAGTTCCGGCGACTTGCTGGCCAGCCGCTTGCTGGCCGGCTTGCGGCCGCAACTGCCGCAGGCGCGCATGCACGGTATCGGCGGTCCGCACATGGCCGAATACGGTTTCACCAGCGACTGGCCGATGGAAAAACTGTCAGTGCGCGGCCTGTTCGAAGTGCTGGCCCATTACCGCGAAATCACCAATATCCGTAACTCGCTGCGTGCCGGCCTGATGGCCGAACGGCCGTCGGTGTTCATCGGTGTCGATGCGCCGGACTTCAACCTCGGTCTCGAAACCGACCTGAAAAAAGCCGGTATCCCGACCATGCATTTCATTAGCCCGTCGATCTGGGCCTGGCGCGGTGGCCGCATCAAGAAAATCGAGCGTGCGGTCTCGCACATGCTGGTGGTGTTTCCGTTCGAAGAGGCGATCTATCGCAATGCCGGTATCGCCGCGACCTATGTCGGCCATCCGCTGGCCGAGATCATCCCGATGACGCCCGATGTGGCAGCAGCCCGTATCGCACTGAAGTTGCCGCCACGCGCCACCGTCGTGGCGATTATGCCGGGCAGCCGGATGTCGGAACTCAAATACAATGCCGCCGCTTTCGTGGCGGCAGCCAGCCTGCTGCAGGAGCGCGATCCGATGATCCGTTTCATCGCACCGATGGCGGGGTTGGAGCAGGGGCGTTACTTTACCGAACTGGTCGATGCGGCCGGCTTGTCCGAGGTGCCCGTTCAGTTGCTGTATGACCAGTCGCATCTTGCGATGGCGGCGGCCGATATCGTGCTGGTAGCGTCGGGTACCGCGTCGCTGGAAGTGGCGCTGTTCAAGAAGCCGATGGTGATTGCGTACAAGATGTTGCGGGCGTCATGGGAAATCATGCGTCACATGGGCTACCAGCCATGGGTCGGTTTGCCCAACATCCTGGCGCAGGAATTCATCGTGCCGGAATTGCTGCAACAGGCTGCCACACCGCAGGCGATGGCCGATGCCTTGTGGCAGCAACTCAATGACGTGAACGGCCGGGCGACGCTGGTCGAACGCTTCACGCACATGCACCATGCGCTGCTGCGCGACACGGCCCGTGAAAGTGCCAATGCGGTGCTGGCGCTGATCGATCAATCGCGTCCGGCAACTTCATAAACGATGGCGACCTTGACTAAGCTGACTGCTTCTCTCCCCCTGTATGACTACCCCGGTGAACTGGTGTGCGGCGTCGATGAAGCCGGCCGCGGCCCGCTCGCCGGCCCGGTGTTTGCCGCTGCTGTGATCCTCGATCCGGCTCATCCGATTGCCGGTTTGCGCGATTCCAAGAAGCTCACCGAAGCGCGCCGCGACGCGCTGGCCATCGAGATCAAGGCGCATGCGCTGGCCTGGTCGATTGCCGAATGCTCGCACCACGAAATCGACGCGATCAATATTTTGCAGGCATCGCTGCTGGCCATGAAGCGGGCGGTCGATACCTTGCCGACAATGCCGACGCTGGCGCTGATCGATGGTAATCGCTGCCCGGTCATGACGGTCCGGTCGATTGCGATCGTCGGTGGCGATGACAAAGTCGATGCGATTTCTGCTGCGTCCATCCTCGCCAAGACTGCGCGTGATGCGGCGCTGGTAGTGTTGCATGCCGACTATCCCGACTATGCATTCGATCGCCACAAGGGCTATCCGACGGCGCTGCATCTGGAGCGTTTGCGCTTGCACGGCGTGTCGCCGGTGCATCGCCGTTCGTACGCGCCGGTGCGGCGCCTGCTGCAGGAGGGCGACGCATGAAGCCGATCAGCTCGCGCGACAATCCGCTTTACAAGGAACTCAAGCAACTGGCCACCAGTTCGCAGGCGCGCCGCAAGGCCGGTCGCACGCTGCTCGATGGCGTGCATCTGTGCGAGGCGTATTTGCAGCATCTGGGCATGCCGGCACTGTGCGTCGTCAGCCAGAGCGCCACCATCAATCAGGAAGTCGTGCCGCTGCTGATGCAATGCGAAGCCGGGCGGGTGCAATGCATTGTCCTGCCGGACGCGCTGTATCAGGCCATCAGCCAGGTCGAGCATGGCGTCGGCCTGATGTTTGTCGTCGAGACCCCGCAGCTGGTGATGCCTGTCGCGCTGGCCGGTTCCGCCGTGCTGCTCGATAACCTGCAGGATCCCGGCAACATGGGATCGATCCTGCGCAGCGCAGCCGCCGCCGGCATCGAGTACGTGTTCTGCAGTCCCGGTACTGCCTTCGCGTGGTCGCCGAAAGTGCTGCGTGCCGGCATGGGCGCGCACTTCCTGCTGAAGATCTTCGAGAACGTCGACCTCGCCGAGGTCGTGCGCAACGCCAGCGTTCCGGTGCTGGCGACCAGTTCGCATGTTGCGCAGCGGGTCTATGACATCGACCTGACGCAACCGGTGGCCTGGCTATTCGGCCATGAAGGGCAGGGCGTCGAGGAACAATTGCTGGCACTGGCCACGCATCAGGTCGCCATCCCGCACATCGGGGCGATGGAGTCGCTGAACGTGGCGGCCTGTGCAGCGGTGTGTTTTTTCGAGCAAGTCAGGCAACGCAGCGCCGGCTAGTTGCTTCATGCCAGTCGCTTCACGCCAGTCGCAAATGCCACACCCGCAGTGCCATGTGGATATCCAGTTGGCGGGCCGGATCGGACCAGTCTGCGGCCAGCGTGCTGATGGCTTCGAGGCGCTGGCGCAGCGTATTGATGTGGATGCCGAGGGCGCTTGCCGTTGCGCGTGCGTGCCGGCCATGATCGAGGTAGCTCAGCAGCGAGGCGGCCAGTTCTGCCTTGCGGGTGTCATCGCCAGGCGCGAGCTTGCCGAGCGTAGCGTTAAGAAACACATCGATCTCCCCGCTCGATTTTCCGGCAAACAGCAGCGCATACAAGGCCAGTTCGGATTCATGAAACAGCGCGCCCGAGCGGCCCAGCGCCGGCAGGATGGCCAGGCAGCGCGTCAGCTTGTCATACGCGGCCGGTAAAGCCGAACCGTCTGCCAGCGGCAGCGATACGACGCCGGTCGAGGCTTTGCCCGGCTGGTCGCCGATCGCCGCAGCGACGGTATCGCGCAGGTCGGCCGTCCCATGGCAGGCGCTGACAAAGACCAGCACCTCATCCATTTCATCGAACAGCATGCCGGCCAGTTCCGGCCGCCGGCGCAAGCGGTTGAGCAGGTAGCCGGTATCGCCATGCGCGACTTTCACGAGCAGCAGTTGCAGCGGTCGCGACAAATCCAGTCCGTGCCGTGCCGCGCGCTGCAGGTTGCGGGCCTTGTCTTGGCGCGCATGGCTGACCAGATTGCGCAGCAGTTGCGGCACATCCTTGCGCGCGGCGGCGTCGGTGTTTTCTTCGGATAGCAGCACCACGCCCGCCACCACCGAGCTGCGTTCGAAGATGCGCACCGCGACATCATTGAGTTCGGCGGCGGTGTGGATGATCAGCCCGCCGAGCAGGCCGTGGCCGCCAACGACTGCCGACACGCGCCACACCGATCCGGCATGGCCGGCCACGCTGACCGAGCGACCCAGTACCCGGCTTTCGCCGAGCGCCAGATGGAGCGGGTGATCGAACTGGTGACGGTCGCTGGCCAGTGTGTCGGCCACGCCGGCGCGACAGATTTCCTGTTCGCCCGCATCGATGACGAGAACGTCACCGTCCAGCATCGCCGCGACCATGTCGCAGATAGCGCGCAGGCCACCGCCTTTGGCCACCAGCGAGGTCAGGCGCTCGTGGGCGTCAGCCGCATTCTGGGTGTCGGCGCGCTGCTTTTCGAGATTCGCGTTGGCCTCGCTGGCCAGTCGCAACGCTTGCCGGGCTTGCTCGAACAGGCGGGCATTTTCGATCGCGACGCTGGCATGGGCGGCGAGGGTGGACAGGATGGACATTTCCCAGGCGTTGTACGAACGTACGTAGCGGTCGCCGACAAACAGCACGCCGATGACCGTGTCGCCCGACAGCAGCGGCACGCCGAGAATCGAGCGGATGTCTTCTCCGGTGACCGCCGCGTCGATGAATTTGTTGTGGGCGAAGCGGCCATCAGACTCGTAATCGGACGAGCAGTACGGCGCGCGGTTGCGCGCCACGAAGCCGCAGATGCCGACTTCGCGGCTGACCCGCACGCGCTTGAATTTTTCCGAGAAGGCGCCGTCGGTGGCGCGCACATAAAAATCGTCGTGCTCGTGATCGACGATCGACAGGTAGCCGACATCGCAACCGATCAGTTTGCGTGCGCGCTGCACGATGGCCTGCAGGACGGCGTCGATATCGCGCAGCGCGGTCAGGTCCTGGGCCGTTTCGATCAGTGCCATCAGGCCGCGCTCACGGGTCTGGTGATGGTCGAGTCGATCACGTACCTCCATGCCTTTTTGCGCGCTATCGAGCAGCAGATCCTTGTCGCGTCCGTCCGGTAACGCATGCACCCGTGCCAACAGGCGGGCGAAGTCATCCTTCACGCCATCGGTATGCAACAGCATCACGATGTCGCACTGCAGCGCAGATAACTGGTCGATGGCAGGGGACGGGTGCATGGCAGAATTCCGCGAAGGTGAAGGCAAGCGACACCATACAGCACACATAAAATAATTTGATTTATGGCAGTTAGCTCCATAGGAATTGCGGCCAGCGATTTCTAGAATAGGTCACCGCAACGGCGCGTCCGACCGTTCACGAAGGAGACTGCATGACCATCGATTCCCGCCTGCCGAATTTTCGCGCACTCGACCCCGCCGCCCGGCTTGACCACATCGTCGCCGTCGCCGGCCTGACACCCGAAGAGCGTGCGCTCATCGCCGAACCGGGCGGCCTGCCGCTGGAGGTCGCCAACGGCATGGTCGAAAACGTCATCGGCAAATTCGAACTGCCGTATTCGGTGGCCGGCTACTTCCAGATCAATGGCCGCGACGTGCTGGTGCCGATGGTGGTCGAAGAGCCATCGGTGGTCGCCGCGGCATCGTTCATGGCCAAGATCATCCGCGAGTCGGGTGGCTTCCAGACCTCGAGCACCGGCCCGCTGATGCGCGCGCAAGTGCAGGTCATGGAGCTGGCCGATCCGTTCGGTGCGCGCCATGCGGTACTGAGCCACAAGCAGGAACTGATCACGCTGGCCAACAGCCGCGACAAGGTGCTGATCGGCCTGGGCGGCGGCTGCAAGGATATCGAAGTCCACGTGTTTGCCGATACCGCGCGCGGCCCGATGGTGATCGTTCACCTGATCGTCGACGTGCGCGATGCGATGGGTGCGAACACCGTCAACACGATGGCCGAAGCCGTGGCGGGTCGGATCGAAGCGATCACCGGCGGCAAGGTGCGCCTGCGCATCCTGTCGAACCTGGCCGACCTGCGGCTGGCCCGGGCACGCGTGCAGATCCGCCCCGAATTGCTCAAGAGCGCCGATTACACGGCCGACGAAGTCATCAATGGCATCATCGATGCGTACACATTCGCGGCCATCGACCCGTACCGGGCGGCGACCCACAACAAAGGCATCATGAACGGCATCGATCCTGTCATCGTCGCAACCGGCAATGACTGGCGCGCGGTCGAAGCCGGCGCCCATGCGTACGCCTGCCGCGACGGGCGCTATACCTCGCTGACGACGTGGGAAGTGTCGGCTGCCGGTGACCTGGTCGGTACCATCGAAATGCCGATGCCGGTCGGACTGGTCGGCGGCGCCACCAAGACCCATCCGATGGCGCGCCTGTCGCTGAAGATCATGCAGGTGCGCTCGGCGCAGGAGCTGGCCGAGATTGCGGTCGCGGTCGGGCTGGCACAGAACCTGGGCGCGTTGCGGGCCTTGTCGACTGAAGGCATACAGCGCGGTCACATGGCGCTGCATGCGCGCAATATCGCCATCGTCGCCGGTGCCACCGGTGCCGATGTCGACCGGATTGCACGCGCGATGGTCGCAGCCGGCGATGTGCGGGCCGACTTCGCTGCCGAATTATTGGGCAAGCCGGCGTAGCGTCGTCGTAGTCACTGTCACAGAACCACTTATAAAACGGCGGGCAATGACCCGCCACACAAGGAGACCGCACCATGAACCACCGCACCCTCATCGCCGCTGCCATCACGCTACTATTTGCAACCGGTACGCACGCTCAGGCTCAGTCTGCCAGTGAGCCGATCCGGATCGGCTTCATCACCGACATGTCGGGTCCGTACGCCGACACCGACGGTGCCGGCGGCCTCGAAGCGATCCGCATGGCCGTCGAGGATGCCGGTGGCAAGGTGCTCGGCAAGAAGATCGAAATCCTGTCGGCCGACCATCAGAACAAGGCAGACACCGCTGCCGTGACGGCGCGCGAATGGGTTGACCGGCGCAACCTCAAATTGCTGATCGGTGGCGTCAATTCCGGTGCCGGCCTGGCCATGAACAACGTCATGGCCGAGAAGAAGCAGGTCTACATCAACATCGGTGCCGCCACCGCCAAGCTCACCAACGAAGAATGCACGCCGTACACCGTCCACTACGAATACGACACCGTTGCGCTGGCCAAGGGCACCGGTTCGGCCGTCGTCGCTGCGGGCGGCAAATCCTGGTTCTTCCTGATCGCCGATTACGCGTTCGGCCATTCGCTGTTTGCCGATACCTCCGAAGTCATCAAGGCCAGCGGCGGCACCGTGGTCGGTTCGGCCAAACATCCGCCGACGGCCAACGACATGTCGTCATTCATCCTGCAGGCACAGGCTTCGAAAGCGCAGGTGCTGGGTCTGGCCAATGCCGGTTCGGACACCATCAACTCGATCAAAAGCGCGCGCGATTTCGGTCTGACCAGGGACATGAAGATCGCCGGCTTGCTGATGGTTATCAACGATATCCACGGCTTGGGCCTGCCGGTCGCGCAAGGCTTGCTGATGACGGATAGCTGGTACTGGGACAAGGACGAGGCGTCGCGCAAGTTCGCCAATCGCTTCTTCCTGAAGATGAAGAAGATGCCGAGCACGCATCAGGCGGCGGCCTATTCGGCAACGATGACGTATCTGCGGGCGGTGACTCAGGCAAAGACTGATGACGCCGACGCGGTCATGGCCGAACTGAAGAAAATGAAACTCGACGATTTTTACAGCAAGGGTTACATCCGCCAGGATGGTCGCTACATTCACGACATGTATCTGATGCAGGTGAAGACCCCGGCCGAGTCGAAGAAGCCATGGGATTATCTGAAGATGGTTGCGACGATACCGGGCGAGGAAGCGTTCACCAAGGTGGCGGATTCGAAGTGTTATTTGCTGAAGAAATAAGCGGGAGGACTTTCTTCTTTTATCGCGGGCGCCCGTTTTTCAATACCGCTTCATAGTTCTGCCGCGCCGCCCACGTCATCGTAGGGTGGGCACGATACTTCTTGTGTCCACCCTACGCACGACCGATGGCAGGCTCATTCAAGGTAGGGTGCAATAACCAACGGGCATTGCACCGTTTGTCGTGCACCGTGCGCTGATGTCGCTGCACGGTGCAATGCCCTTCGGTTATTGCACCCTACGCACTGGCGTGAAAACGACAACACGGACCATCAACGTTCGGCGTTGGCTTTTTTTAATTCTGCAGCCAGGCTTGTGCGGACCTCGACAATCGTGATGCCACGTGTCGGATCTGCCTTGATGGCGTCGTAGGCCGGGCCGGCTTCATTCTCCAGCCACAGATCGATCTCGCTATTTTCGTCAGGCAAACTTCCCTCCGCATCCCGAACAGAAGCGCGCCTCGGATAACCGCGCCGCACCGCATTCCCCGCAAAAATTTTCTGCCGACGCCACCGCCACCGGTGGCACCAGGTCCTGCAAGACCTGCGCGACCGTGGCCTGCGCTGCTTGTCCGCTCTGCGTCGCAGCGATCTTGCCGAGGTCGTCGGCGTTGGTTGGGGCGACAAACATCGAGCGGGCGCGAGCGAATTCCGACAGGTGTGCGGCAAGGCCGCTGGTGATGTCGCTCTGGCCGTTCATGGCCGTGATCCAGCGTTTCTGGTCCTTGCCGAAGACCACTGATTCGATCCGCGCCGTCCAGACCCGCATCGTCATCGCGTCGACATGGATGCCGTTGCTCTCGGTACGCACTGTGCTTGAAAAATCATTGCCGAGCCGGTTGCGTGCCGTCGTGTACTGGCCGGCCAGTTCAAGCCAGATGACTTCCGACACGAAGTCGAAGCGGCCCCAGAGTTTTTCGGATGAGCGAAAACAAAAGCGGCCTACCGAAAACGCGACGAAGGCAAAGGTCAGGTAAGCGACTATCGATAGTTCGAACGTGCCGGCTTCGAAGCGCATCACGAATAGCAGCAGCGCGACCGCGCCGGCGCACAGCATCGCCAAGCCATACAGGTTCAGGATCACCAGCCAGCGGCTGCGCGCGCCGGCAAGGGCGGCGGGGAGCGACAGCGCAGAAAGTACTTCGGCTGGCACCGGCTGGGTTTCCTCGACGATTTCGCCGCTGAAGCTGCCGGTGGCAGTCGACGAATCGACTACCGGATCGATGCGGGCGTAGCGCCGGTTAGGGATTTTTTCGACCCATTTCTGCTGCATCACCCGATCGAATTCGTTGATGATCTGGCCCGGATGGGTGTTGATGTTCAGACTCAGGACTTCGCAGCTCATGTTGGTGGCAGGCGGCGCGGACAATTGGCGGATCAGTGCAACGAAGAACAGTGCCACCGAACCCAGCGCGGCCAGCAGCAGGAACAAGGCCTGCCAGTGCAGCGTCAGCCAGTGCAGTTCAGGCAGGGAGCGGGCAAAGAGCGCGATGATCACAGGTCCGATGACGGCGGCGACGACCAGCGCGATGATGCCGGTTTCATTGACGCTGGCTTGCTGCTCGACGGTCATCGGTCGCAGCACGAGCCAGGCCGCAAACGTAAAGTAAAAGAGGCCGACCCACTGCGCCGTTTGCGGCTGCGAAAAACCCATCCACGCGACCAGCAGCGACACCAGCGTCAGTGCGATGACGAGGCCATTCCTGAATTGCGACTGTGCTAGTTGCTGCACCGGCAGCGGCGCCAGGATCAGCCGTGGGAAGCGGTCGTAGAGCAAGCCATTGAGCGCGCCGGCAGGCTCCGGAAAACTGAGGGCGCCGCGGCGCAAGTCATCCTGGACGGCATCAATGTGCTGTGATTTTCCGGTCATGCCGTGTTGCAGTTCCGGTGCCAGGCCCACCGGCAGCGCGCGGCCGAAGAAAAACCGCAGCCGCGTCATGCCGGTCGCGCCGCAGCGGATGCCGTAAGCGATGAGCAGGATGCCGGCGATCACCGGCACGGCGAATTTGATGTTGAGACCGGTCAGATTGCTGCGTGCAGCCAATAGGGACAACAGGCCGCAGATCAGATAGAACGCGCTGACCGCGAACTGGAACAGGTTTTCTATCCGGTACGGATTGGGCAATTCGAGGCGCTGGCTCTCGGAACTGTAGTCATAGGCCATCGTCGCTTCCCCGAAAATTGATCATTACAAATAGTAGATCAGTAGGCGCGCTTGTCCGATTTGATTTCTTGCAAGATCATCGTCGCGATTTCTTCGATCGACTTGGCGGTCGACGACATCCAGCGTATGCCCTCGCGCCGCATCATCGCCTCGGCTTCGTTGATCTCGTAGCGGCAGTTCTCGATCGCGGCATATTTGCTGCCGGGACGGCGTTCATTGCGCACTTCCGACAGGCGATCCGGTGCGATCGACAGGCCGAAAATCTTTGCCTTGTAGGGCAGCAAGCCGCTAGGCAATTTGCCGCGCTCGAAGTCTTCGGGGATCAGCGGATAGTTGGCGGCCTTGATGCCGTATTGCATGGCCAGATACAGCGTCGTCGGCGTCTTGCCGGATCGCGAGACACCGACCAGGATCACGTCGGCCATCGCCAGGTTTTTGTGCGACTGGCCATCGTCATGCGCCAGTGAAAAATTGATTGCCTCGATACGGTTCTTGTAATCGTCAGAGTCGGCGATGTTATGGCTGCGACCGACCGTGTGGGTCGATTTTGCACCGAGCTCGAGTTCGAGCGGCTTGACGAAGGTCTGGATCAGGTCCATCACCATGCCGTTGGATTGACCGATGATTTTTGATAGCTCGGATTGGATCAAGGTCGAAAAAATAATCGGTCGCTTGCCCTCGGCCTTGAACGCTTCGTTGATCCGTTGTGCCGCATCGTGCGCCTTGTCGACGGTATCGATGAAAGGCATCCGTATCTGGCGAAAGCGCAAGTCGAACTGGGTCAGTACCGCATGGCCAAAAGTCTCTGCCGTGATGCCGGTGCCATCGGAGACAAAAAAAACAGTGCGGTCAATGGCGCTAAGCTGATGCGGGGTAAGTTCGGGTGAATTCATGGTCCATAGAGAGCGAGAAAAACAGGTTGCTGACGTCAAATCCGATGGCAGCGGTTAAAATGGCCGCCAAACTTGTCACCGGTTGGCCGGACGAAAAAAACAAAGTGTAAAGGCCAACGTGACGCACGTGCAGATTTCTTATCATCAAGCAGAGGTACTCATGACTAACGCAGCACAAACAGGAGCATCCGCAGACGCCAGCTATGTCATTGCTTTCGAAAATTTGCGAATGACGGATGTGGATTCCGTCGGCGGCAAGAATTCGTCGCTCGGCGAAATGATCAGCCAGCTGGCCGGCGCCGGCGTCCGTGTTCCGGGCGGCTTTGCCACCACGGCGCAGGCCTTCCGCGATTTCCTGTCCTTCAGCGATAACGGCGGTGCACCATTGGCCCAGCGTATTGCTGACCGCCTGGTCGATCTCGATATCGACGATGTCCGCGCCCTGGCGCAAGCCGGTAACCAGATCCGCGAATGGATCGTCGAGACGCCATTCCAGCCGCGTCTGCAAGCCGAAATCGAAACTTTCTACAACCAGCTCGTCGCCGATTCCACCAGCGAAATGTCGTTCGCCGTGCGCTCGTCAGCCACCGCCGAAGACTTGCCGGATGCGTCGTTTGCCGGCCAGCAGGAAACCTTCCTCAATGTCGTCGGCATCGACAACGTGCTCGAAGCAATGAAGCACGTATTCGCTTCGCTGTACAACGACCGCGCGATTTCGTATCGCGTTCACAAGGGTTTCACCCACGCCGAAGTCGCCTTGTCGGCTGGCGTGCAGCGCATGGTGCGCTCTGACCTGGGTGCTGCCGGCGTGATGTTTACGCTCGATACCGAATCCGGTTTCCGCGATGTGGTGTTCATCACTTCAAGCTACGGCCTCGGTGAAACCGTGGTGCAGGGCGCGGTCAATCCGGACGAGTTCTATGTCCACAAACCAATGCTGGAACTGGGCAAATTGCCTATCATCCGCCGCAATATCGGCTCGAAACTGATCAAGATGGAATTCACCGGCGAGGCAAAAGCCGGCCGTTCGGTCAAGACCGTCGATGTCCCGATCGAAATGCGCAACCGCTATTCGCTCAACGACAACGAGATCGTCGAACTGTCGAAGTACGCCGTCATCATCGAAAAACATTATGGCCGCCCGATGGATATCGAGTGGGGCAAGGACGGTCGCGACGGCAAGCTGTACATCCTGCAGGCACGTCCCGAGACCGTCAAATCGCAACAGAAAGCGACCGACGCGCAACAGCGCTTCAAGCTCAAGGGCAGCAGCACCGTGCTGGTCCATGGTCGTGCAATCGGCCAGAAAATCGGCGCCGGTCCGGTTCGCGTGATCCACGATGCCGCCGACATGGAACGCGTCCAGCCGGGCGACGTGCTGGTCGCCGACATGACCGACCCGAACTGGGAACCGGTCATGAAGCGCGCTGCCGCCATCGTCACCAATCGCGGTGGCCGTACCTGTCACGCCGCGATCATCGCGCGTGAACTGGGCGTGCCTGCCGTGGTCGGTTGCGGCGATGCGACCGAGATCCTGAAAGACGGTACGTTTGTCACCGTGTCTTGCGCCGAAGGCGACGAGGGCAAGATCTATGACGGCCTGCTTGAAACCGAAATCACCGAAGTGCTGCGCGGCGAACTGCCGAAGTTGCCACTGAAAATCATGATGAACGTCGGCAATCCGCAGCTGGCCTTTGACTTCCAGTCGATCCCGAACAACGGTGTCGGGCTGGCGCGTCTTGAGTTCATCATCAACAACAACATCGGCGTGCATCCGAAAGCCATTCTCGAGTATCCGAACATCGATGCCGATCTGAAAAAAGCGGTCGAGTCGGTCGCGCGCGGCCATGCTTCGCCGAAGGCGTTCTATGTCGATAAGCTGGCCGAAGGCATGGCAACCATCGCTGCCGCTTTCTGGCCTAAGCCAGTCATCGTGCGCCTGTCCGACTTCAAGTCGAACGAGTACAAGAAACTGATCGGCGGATCGCGCTACGAGCCGGACGAAGAAAACCCGATGCTGGGTTTCCGTGGCGCGGCGCGTTATTTGTCGGCCGACTTTGCCGAGTCGTTCGAGATGGAATGTCTGGCCATGAAGCGCGTGCGCAATGACATGGGCCTGACCAACGTCGAGATCATGGTGCCGTTCGTGCGGACCCTCGGACAAGCCGAAAAAGTCGTCAACCTGCTCGGCAAGAACGGCCTCAAGCGCGGTGAGAACGGCTTGCGTCTGATCATGATGTGCGAAGTGCCATCGAACGCAATCCTGGCCGAACAGTTCCTCGAATTTTTCGACGGCTTCTCGATCGGCTCGAACGACCTGACCCAGCTGACGCTGGGCCTGGACCGCGACTCCGGCATGGAATTGCTGGCCGCCGATTTTGACGAACGTGACCCTGCAGTGCGGGCCTTGCTGTCGAAAGCGATTGCCGCCTGCCGCGCAGCGGGCAAGTACATCGGCATCTGCGGCCAGGGTCCATCGGACCATCCTGACTTCGCCGAATGGCTGATGCTCGAAGGGATCGAATCGATTTCTCTTAACCCGGATTCGGTCATCGATACCTGGCAAAAACTGGCGGCGCTGAACAAGCCAGCCTGAAAGCGGAAGTCATCGTCAAATTAAAGCATCTACCGGAACCGGAAAATGCCTCAATATGATCTGCAACCCCGGAGCTCTCGCGGCTACCGGGGTTTTTTTATGGGGAAGGAATAATCATGGCGCAATGGATGATGTGGATGACGGTGGTTGGCGTGCTGGTCACGCTGGAAATATTCTCCGGTACGTTCTATCTGCTGATGATCGCTACCGGTGCGGGTGCCGGCGCAATCGCGGCCTATGCCGGCTTGGATACGCCGCTGCAACTGCTGGTGGCTGGCGTGGTCGGAGTCGGCGCGACGATTGCGCTTAATCGCAGCAAGCTGGGCAAGGGCAGTCGCCTGGTCGCGGCGCGCGATCCCAACATCAATCTCGACGTCGGACAAATGATCACGGTCGACGAGTGGAAGCATCCGGTCGGCGGCCGCTCGAGTGCGCGGGCGCGCTATCGCGGCGCACTGTGGGACGTCGAACACATCGGTACCGGCCTGCCTTCGGCGGGCGTGCACGAGATCAAGGAAATCCGCGGTAGTTGCCTGCTCGTGGCAGCGCCGTCTGCAACCCCCCATCCACAACCACAAGCAAAGAGGTAATCCATGGACTTCAGTTTTGGTAGCGTCTCGCTGATCCTTTTCATTCTGGCCGTGGTCTTCGTGATGAAGACCATCAATATCGTTCCGCAGCAGACTGCACTGGTCGTGGAGCGCCTCGGCAAGTACCACACGACGCTGGCACCGGGCTTGCACATCGTGATCCCGTTCATCGACCGGGTCGCCTACAAGCACATCCTGAAAGAGATTCCGCTGGATGTGCCGCCGCAAGTCTGTATCACCAAGGACAACACGCAGCTGCAGGTCGACGGTGTGCTGTATTTCCAGGTAACCGATCCGAAGCTGGCCTCGTACGGTTCCTCGAATTACCTCCTTGCGATTACCCAGTTGGCGCAAACTACGCTGCGTTCGGTGATTGGCAAGATGGAACTCGACAAGACTTTCGAAGAGCGCGAACAGATCAATATCGCCATCGTCAATGCGATCGATGAATCGGCTGCGAACTGGGGCGTGAAAGTGATGCGCTACGAGATCAAGGATCTGACACCACCGAAAGAAATCCTGCTCGCGATGCAGGCGCAAATTACGGCCGAGCGCGAAAAGCGTGCCTTGATCGCCGCCTCGGAAGGTCGTCGGCAAGAGCAGATCAATATTGCCAATGGCGAACGCGAAGCGCAAATTGCCAGGTCGGAAGGTGACCAGCAGGCCTCGATCAACCGCGCCCAGGGGCAGGCTGCTGCGATCGTGGCGTTGGCTGAAGCCAATGCCGATGCGTTACGCAAAACCTCATCGGCGATTCTGGAGCCGGGTGGTTCGGACGCGGTTAACCTGAAGGTGGCAGAGCAGTATGTCGCCGCGTTCTCGCAACTGGCCAAGACGAACAATTCGATCATCGTGCCGGCCAATCTCAGCGACATCAGCGGCCTGATTGCAGGTGCGATGCAGGTGGTGAAGTCGCAGCAGAAGGGGTGATGTAGTCCGCTCGCGTGCACGAAAAAACCGTGCCCGCACGAAGACACCTCGCAGCAGCAGACTAGCGGCGATGCGTCTTCATCGCCTGCGCGACCTCGCGCTGACCGTCACGGTCGCGCTCGGTGGCGCGTTTGTCGTGCTGCTTCTTACCTTTGGCCAGGCCGACTTCGAGTTTGATGCGACCACCGACGTAATGCAGGTTGATCGGCACCAGCGTGTAGCCGGAGCGCTCGACCTTGATGATCATCTTCTTGATTTCGGCTGCGTGCAGCAGCAACTTGCGGGTGCGCGTGGCTTCAGGGTGGACGTGGGTCGAGGTCGACGTCAGGGCGCTGATGTGTGCGCCGAACAGGAACACCTCGTTGTTGCGCACGATCACGTACGCTTCCTTGAGCTGGACGCGGCCGGCACGGATCGATTTGGCTTCCCAGCCTTGCAGCGAAAGGCCGGCTTCGAAGCGCTCTTCGACAAAGTAATCGTGGAATGCTTTTCTGTTATCAACTATGGTCATGAGGTAAAGATCGATGCGGTCGGTTAGAATTTCGGACTTCTGAGTTGATCAAGCGGTTCAAACAATGGCAGTCGTTCACAAATCCGTTCTTCTGGGCTACAGCGCAGAGCAAATGTTCGCACTGGTAGACAAGGTCGAAGACTATCCCATATTTCTGCCATGGTGTGGCGGCGTCGAAGTGCGCTCGCGCGAAGACAACAAGCTGACCGCGACATTGAGCATCAATTATCACGGCATCCGGCAAACCTTCACCACCGAAAATACCAATCAGCCGCCAAGGCTGATGACGATGCGGCTGGTCGACGGACCATTCAAATTGCTCAACGGTGCCTGGAATTTCAAGCCGTTGCGCAGCGATGCCTGCAAGATCGACTTCGAGCTGCACTATGAATTTTCGAACCGCCTGATCGAAGGTGTCATCGGCCCGGTCTTCCATATCATCGCCAACAGTTTTGTGGACTCGTTCTGCAAGCGAGCCGAGGTGGTCTATGGATGAGGCGCTGATGCCGGTGCAGGTGTGCTACGCGACACCCGCGGAACAGCGGTTGGTATCCCTGGCGCTGCCGGTCGGCAGCACTATCGCCGATGCGGTACGCCTGGCGATGCCTGACATGGATGTCGACCAGCACCGGCTTGGCATCTTCAGCAAGCTGAAAACGCCGGAGACCGTGTTGCGCGCGCAGGATCGTGTCGAAATCTACCGGCCGCTGCAGGCCGATCCCAAAGACGCACGGCGCAAACGCGCCAAGTAAAGCTGAGCGCCGTCGATATCGCGGTTTGCGTCAGCGGCAATCGTTGACTACTTTTCGGGTGTTGCGGATTTCGACGTCGCGCTGGTTGTCATTCAACGTATATCGCTCGCCATTCTTGTCGGTACTGGCGATCCGCATTCCCTCTTCGAGGCTGCGCTGATACGCCCGGGCGCGCGCGCAATTGGCCGTCTTGTCGGCAGCGACGGCCTTTTCATCAGCGGCCTTCTTGTCCTTGTCGGCCTGTTCCATCCGGCGCTGCCGGAAGTCGGCATTGCGCTCGGCAGTGCTCAAGGGTGCGGTGGCAGTGGTCGCTGCGGGCGCACTTTCGGTATCGGCTCGCGGTTCGGATGACGGCTCTTTCAGGATATCTCTGCGTGGTATCGATGCCGGCGGCGGCTGGTCGGAAAACTGCTTTCCGCCTTTGGCATCGCGCCACACATATTGTGCTGATGCGGCACCCGAGAACAGCAGGGCGGCAATCACGGAAGCGAATTTCAGCGAGATCAGGTTCATGGTTTCCTTGTTGATCTGGATTAACTGATGGTCACGATTTCGCCATGCTTTGGCAAGCCTGTCAATGCGCGGGCCTTGCTAGTTGATGAAGGGCACTGAAACTCCGATGGCGGAGGGCTTTTCTGTATAATTCGATTTTGCGCCAATAGGAAATACTATGCGTCTTCTTCAAAAGGCACTCACATTCGATGATGTGCTGCTCGTCCCGGCTTATTCGAACATCCTCCCCAAAGACACCATTTTGCAAACGCGCTTGTCACGCAACATCACGCTCAATATTCCATTGCTCTCCGCAGCGATGGATACGGTAACCGAATCCCGCCTGGCGATTGCAATGGCGCAAGAAGGCGGTATCGGCATCATCCACAAGAACCTGACCCCCCGCGAGCAAGCCCGTGAAGTATCCCGGGTCAAGCGTTTTGAATCCGGCGTCGTGCGTGACCCGATCACGATCCCGCCGAACATGAAGATCCGTGATGTCATTTCACTGTCGGCCCAGCACGGCATCAGCGGCTTTCCTGTTGTCGAAGGCAAGATGGTCATCGGCATCATCACCAACCGCGACCTGCGCTTCGAAGAAGAACTCGACGCCGAAGTCCGCGCCAAAATGACCGTGCGCGAAAAGCTGGTCTTCGTCAAGGACGGTGCTGAATTGTCCGAAGCAAAACGCCTGATGAACAAGCACCGTCTTGAGCGCGTACTGGTGGTCAACGATGACTTCGAATTGCGCGGCCTGATCACTGTCAAGGACATCCAGAAATCCACCGAACACCCGTTCGCCTGCAAGGACGAGCACGGCAAGTTGCGCGTTGGTGCGGCCGTTGGCGTCGGTGCCGACAATGACGAGCGCATCGAATTGCTGGCTGCGGCCGGCGTCGATGTGGTCGTCGTCGATACCGCCCACGGTCACTCACAAGGTGTGCTGGACCGCGTCAAATGGGTCAAGACCAACTTCCCGCATATCGATGTCATTGGCGGAAATATCGCCACGGCAGCGGCGGCAAAAGCGCTTGCCGACTACGGTGCTGATGGCGTCAAGGTCGGTATCGGCCCGGGCTCGATCTGCACCACCCGCATCGTCGCCGGTGTTGGCGTACCGCAGATTTCAGCGATCTCGAATGTTGCGCAAGCGCTCAAGGGCACCGGTATTCCGTGCATCGCCGATGGCGGTATCCGCTTCTCGGGCGATATCTCGAAGGCATTGGCGGCAGGCGCGTCCAGCGTGATGATGGGCAGCATGTTCGCCGGTACCGAAGAAGCACCGGGCGAAGTGATTCTGTTCCAGGGCCGCAGCTACAAGTCCTATCGCGGCATGGGCAGCATGGCCGCGATGGCCGATGGGTCGGCAGACCGGTATTTCCAGGACGCCGGTAGCGGCAACGACAAGTTCGTGCCCGAAGGTATCGAAGGCCGTGTCGCCTACAAGGGCAGCGTGCTGGCCATCCTGTACCAGCTGGTTGGCGGCGTGCGTTCATCAATGGGTTATTGCGGTTGCGCAACCATCGAAGAGCTGCGCGAAAAAGCCGAGTTCGTCGAGATCACTTCAGCCGGCATGCGTGAATCGCACGTCCACGATGTGCAGATCACCAAGGAAGCCCCGAACTATCGGGCCGAGTAATTGCTCCTTGTTGTTGTCCGGTAGGGCTGGCGGATTTCCGCGCAGCCCTACTGACGTTTTATTGACCCGTATTTTTTGCCGAGCTAGCCATGCATTCCAAAATTCTGATCCTCGATTTCGGTTCCCAGGTAACCCAGCTGATTGCGCGCCGCGTGCGCGACGCGGGCGTGTTTTCTGAAGTCTTTCCGTACGATGTCAGCGACGAGTTCGTGCGTAACTACGGCGCTGCCGGCGTGATCCTGTCGGGCGGCCCGAACTCGGTTATCGACGGCGATACGCCACGCGTGCCGCAAGCCGTGTTCGAACTAGGCGTGCCGGTGTTCGGTATCTGCTACGGCATGCAGGCAATGGCCGAGCAACTCGGCGGCAAGGTCGAGAATGGCACCGTGCGCGAGTTCGGTTACGCCGAAGTGCGGGCGCGCGGCCATACCGGACTGCTTGATGGCATCAGCGACTTCACCACGGACGAAGGCCACGGCATGCTCAAGGTCTGGATGAGCCATGGCGACAAGGTCACCGAACTGCCGGCCGGCTTCAAGCTGATGGCCTCGAACGAGAGCTGCCCGATCGCTGCCATCGCCGATGAAACACGGCATTTTTACGCAGTGCAATTCCATCCCGAAGTCACCCACACGATTCAGGGCAAGGCCATCATCGGCCGCTTCGTGCATGAAATCTGCGGCTGCAAATCGGACTGGAACATGCCCGATTACATCGCCGAAGCGGTCGCATCGATCCGCCAGCAAGTCGGCAGCGACGAAGTCATTCTGGGCTTGTCCGGCGGTGTCGACAGCAGTGTGGCAGCGGCGCTGATCCATCGCGCCATCGGTGACCAGCTGACCTGCGTGTTCGTCGACCACGGCCTGCTGCGCTTGAACGAAGGCGACATGGTCATGGACATGTTCGCCAACAACCTCGGTGTCAAGGTCATCCGTGTCGATGCCACCGACCAGTTCATGGGACACCTCGCCGGCGTCACCGATCCCGAAGCCAAGCGCAAGATCATCGGCCGCGAATTCGTCGAAGTGTTCCAGGTCGAATCGGCCAAGCTGAAAAATGCCAAGTGGCTGGCGCAGGGCACGATTTACCCGGACGTGATTGAAAGCGCCGGCAAGGGCAAGAAGGGCCACACGATCAAGAGCCACCACAACGTCGGCGGCCTGCCTGAAACCCTGAACCTGAAACTGCTCGAGCCATTGCGCGAACTGTTCAAGGACGAAGTGCGCGCCCTCGGCGTCGCGCTCGGATTGCCGCCAACGATGGTGTACCGCCATCCGTTTCCGGGCCCGGGCCTGGGCGTGCGGATCCTCGGCGAAGTCAAGAAGGAATACGCTGACCTGCTGCGCCGCGCCGACGCGATCTTCATCGACGAGCTGCGCAATTGCACGCTCGACCTGCCGACCGGCATCGACCAGCAAGGCATCGTCAAGAACTGGTACGAAGGCACCAGCCAGGCGTTTGCGGTGTTCCTGCCGGTGAAGTCGGTCGGCGTGATGGGCGATGGCCGCACCTATGAATACGTGGTGGCGCTGCGCGCCGTGCAGACGCAGGATTTCATGACGGCGCACTGGGCGCATCTGCCGCACGAACTATTGGGTCGCGTGTCGAACCGGATCATTAACGAAGTGCGCGGCATCAACCGCGTGGTCTACGATATTTCGGGCAAGCCGCCGGCGACGATTGAGTGGGAATGATCCTGCGTCTGGCATCAGTTGGCAGCTGATGGCACCAAAACACCCGTAAGCCCGCGTAAATGCGGGTTTTTTGCTTTTTGGTCCTGCATTGGCTGGCACCTGTAAGCACCGGCAAGCACACTTTTCTTATGGTATGACGGATGGTACTATCTCGTTTGATATCACAATGACATCTAATACCATGCCACGAACTTCATGCAGCGCATGGCATTAAAAATTCATAACATCATGATTTTTAAATAGAAAAAGGCGATTTTCTAGCCAATTCTGATCATGGTATTTTGAACCTTGATAGGACGAATGCCATGCTGACCGATACCAAGCTGCGCAACATCAAGCCGCAGGACAAGCTCTACAAAGTCAACGACCGCGATGGCCTCTATGTGGCCGTCACACCGGCCGGAGCGATCTCGTTCCGCTACAACTACTCGATCAACGGCAGGCAGGAAACCATCACCTTCGGACGTTATGGCACTGGAGGCATCACCCTGTCGGAAGCTCGCGAGCAGTTGGGCGAGGCCAAGAAGATGATCTCTAACGGGAAGTCACCGGCCAGAGAGAAGGCGCGAGACAAAGCCCGCATAAAAGATGCTGAGACATTCGGTGCTTGGGCGGAAAAGTGGTTGCGCGGCTACCAGATGGCCGACTCGACCCGCGACATGCGTCGCGCGGTCTATGAACGAGAGTTGAAGCCCAAGTTCGGCAACCAGAAGCTGGTCGAGATCACGCACGAGGACTTGCGCACCCTGACCGATACCATCGTGGAACGCGGCGCACCGGCCACAGCAGTGCACGTGCGTGAGGTCGTGATGCAGGTGTTCCGGTGGGCGATTGAACGTGGCCAGAAAGTTGAAAATCCGGCGGATATGGTCAGGCCGACCACCATTGCCAAGTTTGAACCCCGCGACCGGGCGCTGACACCCGACGAGATCGGAGTGATGTACCAATACATGGAGCGTATTGGCACCACGCCTTCCATTCGAGCTGCTGCCAAGCTGCTACTGCTGACGATGGTGCGCAAGAGCGAGCTGACGAACGCGACATGGAGCGAGGTCAATTTTAGCGAGGCGCTTTGGACTGTTCCCAAGGAGCGGATGAAGCGGCGCAACCCGCATCACGTTTATCTATCTCGGCAGGCGTTGGACATATTCATTGCGCTCAAGACGTTCGCAGGTGGTTCCGAATACGTGCTGCCCTCGCGTTATGACTCGGACTTGCCAATGAGCAGTGCCACCCTTAACCAGGTGCTGACGCTGACCTACAGATTGGCACAGAAGGAGGGCAAGATGCTGGCGAAGTTCGGACCGCATGACCTTCGCCGAACGGCAAGCACGTTGCTGCATGAAGCTGGATACAACACCGACTGGATTGAAAAGTGTCTCGCCCACGAGCAGAAAGGCGTGAGGGCGGTGTACAACAAAGCCGAGTATCGAGAGCAACGCACGGCGATGCTGCGAGACTGGGCTGACATGATTGATGAGTGGACGGTCAAGCTACCGCGATCGACGGAGTGAATCCGGGTCGGGTGGCCTGGTTGCCCGATGACTTCCTCGCCTCGATCCATTCCTCAACCTCGGTCAAGTCCCAGGCCACGTTGCGGCTGGTGAGCGCGATGCGGCGCGGGAATTCTCCCCGTTGCTCCATGTTGAAGATCGTGCGCTCAGACAATGGAATCATCGCCAGTAGTTTCTTTCGGTTGATGAGCGTCTTGTTTGTCATTACGTGCATGCCTTGTCCTCTTTCAGTCACTTGCGAACATGTGCCTGATGGTGCCTGGCAATGCAGATTATGTCGGCCTAGTTGTTGGTCAATTTGGTTGACGCCACGTGATGTCAGCGAACGGGGCGTTTCTTTTGCTTCAGGTGAAACATTGCGGGTATCGATGCGAGTGCCTTAGATACTGCTTGACGCGTCAATGTCCGATTGTCTTTACCAAGAAGATGCTCCGCAATCTCCGGCTGATTGAACCCAGAGTACCGGAGTATCAATATTTTCTTCTTGGTGTCCGATAGCTTTGAGTCCACTATCAACCGCGCTAAATTGCGCAAGTCTGCTTTGTCGGCTGGTTGCAATGTTTGGCCTGAGAAATAGTGGAAAAAGTAGCTATCAACCAGCGAGTCCTCCGACGTCGTTGCATTTGGGCTAGACCGCTTGGCGCACTGTCGATTTATCCTGCCCAGTTCAAGATAGAATTGCTCTATTGATCGCTTCGCCTGCCTGTATGCGGGGTTCCATTCGCCATTTGTTAGCTTTGGCCGATGCCCAGTGCAATACTGGTGGCTGAGTTCGAGCTTTTTTTGATCTTGAAGTTCTGTATCGTTGACCTGCTGCTCTGCAACCTTCGCCATGAAGGCTGAGAGTTCTGTCAGATTTCCGCAGAGATCGCAAAAGCCGTGTTTCCGTTGTGTATTCAGGCTGACTCCCTTTGCGGGAACGGAAGTTTTTGGGCGCTTGCAAGAGCAGGCCAATACCAATTCGATCAATGATTCGAGTGTGGCAACAAAGCGCTTATCTCTTGCAGTCTGTTTGTCCTCTGTAAGGATAAACGCCCGCAGCAACTGACGCTGCAGCCGAACCATTGCATCAAGTCCCACCAAGCGAACAATTCCGCTGACGGCCACCCCTGTCCCAGCTCCCGGAAGATGGGCTAGGTAGCGAGGTGGCAGTTTAGCCGTGTACGCGGACACGGCGGGATCGATCAGCTCCTGTATCAATTTTCCGATAGGGTAACGGCGCGAGGATGCGGAATACGGCCGCCAGCGATCCTGAAAGCGTCCGATGGCCTCCGAGACGATGGAATCGCAACCGTCCCAGATGGCAATTGGTAGTTCTTTTTTGCCGGCACGTACCCAGCTAAAGAGGGTGCTTTTCGGTATCGCGAGCTGCTTCGCCACGCGATCCACAGACATACCTTCATCATTGACTAGGCTGACTGCTTCGGCTCGAAACGTTGGTGAGTACGATTTTTCCATGTCAACCATTATGTACAATTAATGGGTTGTAGTAAATCCCAATGATACCTAACCTCCGTAGTCATTCGGTTGATTACGGAGTTTTACGCAATGACGATAGAAGACACTTTGCTGCAACGGTTCGGCCCGCTGATGAGCATCGCGCAGTTGGCGGCAGTCCTTGACCGCTCACCCGACGGGTTACGAATCAGCCTGCGCACAACGAACGAGTGGACGCAACGGATAAACAAGACCCGCTTGAAGATTGGGCAGCGGGTTTACTTTCGTACCTCGCAGATCGTCGAACTATTCAGTGACGAGTCCCTGAACGACACGGGGACTTGAGCCGTGGCGATTGATGTACTGGAAGCATTCGAACACGAGCCGCCTACGCTAGATTTCATATGGCCAGGTTTTCTCGCGGGTACTGTCGGCGCACTCGTCGCCCCGGGGGCTACAGGCAAGAGCTTCTGGGCGCTGGAAGCGGCGATGAGCATCGCATGCAGCGTTGCTGGTGGTGACCTTGTGGGCCTTGCTCCCGCACACACCGGGCGCGTGGCCTATCTGGCCGGGGAAGACCCGCCGTCTGCGCTTGTGCGCCGCATTCACGCCATTGGCCAGCACCTCGGGTACGCAGCCCGCCAAGTTATCGCGGAGAACCTCGCGCTAGAGCCGATCATGGGTAAGCGTCTGAACATCATGGATGATGCTCACTTGCGCCGTGTCATCGAGTACGGCGCCGGGGCGCGGCTGATCGTGCTGGATACCCTGAGCCGCATTCACGCCCTTGATGAGAACAGCAATGGCAACATGGCCCATCTCGTGGCCGTGCTTGAGCACGTTGCTGCTACTACGGGCGCATCCGTGCTCTATCTGCACCATGTCAGCAAGGGAAGCGTCCGAGAAGGGCAGTCCGACCAGCAGCAGGCCGCACGTGGCGCGTCCGCCCTGATCGACAATGCCAGGTGGTGCGGTTACGTCGCCCGCATGACCGAGGACGAAGCAAAACGCCTCAGCGACCGTACCCACGACCGGCAGCCCATCGGCAATGAGCGCCGCAGCTACTTCATGCGTTTCGGCGTCAGCAAGCAGAACTACGACGATACGCCGCTTGATCGCTGGTATATGCGGCATGTCGGCGGCGTGCTGGTGCCGGTGGAATTGGTGGAGACGAGGCAAGAAAACAGGAAGGGTGGTAAAGGCCGAGGCTATGACGCAGCAACGTATTAAGCCGGCCTACGCCCGGATTGACCCTGCCCACGTGTTCGACGGACTTTTCGTGCCGACCAACGGCAAGAAGCGTGGGCGGTTGCTCGTGGAGCCACGCCGGTTCGGCAAGTTGGAGATCGGCTTTCAGGGGTTCGAGCAGCTTGGAGTCGATGACCAGTCAATACTGCTGGCCCTAACCGCTCAGCTCGGCATTGACCAGCTTGTGATCGACGCTACACCAGCCGGGCCAATCAGCAAGCAGCTACGCCCTGCGCTGGACTTCAGCGAGGACGACGGCGCACCGCTGGCGACCAAGCGCACCAGCTTGCGAAGCTTGCTGATCGATTCTGGGCACAATCCCAACACCAGTACTAACAAGGCCAAGGCGAGCCTAAATCGGTTGCGCGCCACACAGATTCGGGAGATCGACCGTGAAACTGGCTGGGACAGAGTGTGCAACCTGATTTCCATCAGCTTCAACCACAAGACCGAGGAAATCCACGTCGCGGCTAATCCCCGTCTGACTGGCGCGGTGTTCCGGGGGCAGCATGTCAAAGTCTCGCTATTCGAGCGCAACGAGCTGGAAAGTGAAGCGGCCAAGCTGCTGCACTGCTGGCTTTGCTCGAACATTCGGCTGGGCCAATCGCTGGGCAATGGGAATGGGGCGCGCCTAGATACTCTCGCGCCTCATGTATGGGGTCGGACGGCATGGGAAGGCTTTGCAGCATCCGACCGCAGCAAGAAGCGCAACCAGTTGCGGGCGGCGCTGGACGAGATAGTAGACCGCACCCGCGGGCTACAGGGCGGCATTGGCTGGGCCATCGATCAGACCAGCAGCGGGCTTGTGCTGGTGAGCCGTCCCAAGGCGCTCCCATTCCTTGAAGGCCAGAATCAGATGACCCCGGCAGGACTAGATGAACTCATGAGCCGTGAGCCATGAGCCCGAGCAAGAGCTATTCGATTTGTCAGGCTGGACGCCGAACTGAACTGGCACCCTTGCCCCCAGGGCTGTTCACTTCCTCCTGAAGCACTGCTGAGGCATGCCCAAGCAGCCTGGGCATCCCAGCCGAATTTTTGTCTGACGACGTGAATGTGATGGCGGCCGGTACGACGCATGACATTTGACGTCCAATTCCGCAGGCGGACGAAGATACCAGGCTTGTCGCGGACACGGGACGCATCTTCGGCGAAGGTCACATCACGCACGTAGTGCAATGAATTTTCGATGGCCCAGTGGCTGCGCATCAGCGCATTGGTTTGCTCCGCCGTAAGTTCGCGCGTGCAGAGGTGCTAGGCGGTCTCCTGGCAGAGGCGCCTATTTTTTCGCCCTTGTGAAACAGATCGGTCTGGCGCTCGATGCGTACCAGGCACGCCAGACCGGGCCAATCAGGCAACTGCGCCCTCACGCTCTGCGGAAGCGGCCAGACGTAAGCGTGGCGGAATTCGATTCTGTTTCGACGACCAATGTCTGTCGTAATGTGCGCCTGCGCCGGCGGTGTCAACACGCCCTCAGCGATGAGAGTATCGAACAACGTCGGCTGATTGCGTTTAATTTGAATGAGTGTATCGATGCCGGTTTGCGCGATGACGCTCAGTGTTTTGTTTGGTGGTGCAACGCATCGAACGTGAATAATTTACCGGTTGATCCCAATGATCCAATGAGTTCCTGTGCTGCTGCGATTTCGCCGCCCTCCCTGACGTCCCAGGACGACGAGGGGATCGACACGCACTGCGACAATTTCAGGCTAGTCGTCCGTCATGTTCTGAAAGGGGTGCCCGCAGAATTCGAAACGCACGCAGAGAAGAACGGGCACTTCATCAACCTGCCGCAACTGAGGCTTCACCCCTCGTTCAAACGGCCCGCCCACGGCAGGCCGCTTTGGGTCGACAGCGGGCTTTTGCTTGGGGGGCGTCGTCGGGTAACCGCGTTTGGCTACCCGACTAAATGTTGGTATTGATCAGAACTTCCCTGCACGACGCTACGCAACGGTTTGAATTGAATTATGGTTGCATGGACCGTAACATGTAACTGTGTATGCAACCAATGGAGGGCACCATGCCATCAATCCATGAATCAACCGGCAAGGTAGCACGTCACCGCGAGCGTTTGCGTGCTGCGGGGCTGCGGCCTGGGCAGTTTTGGGTGCCGGACACCCGCTCGCCTGAGTTCGCGGCGCAGGTGCGCCAGCAGTGCCGGAAGCTAAATAGCGACCCGGCAGAAGCAGAAATTTTGCGCTTCACCGAAGATGTGGCATCCCACGTTGAGGGTTGGGAATGACGCAACGAGGCGACTTAGTGACGGTTTCTCTGCAAGGCGACTATGACAAACCGCGACCAGCCTTAGTCATTCAATCAGACCTTTTGACGGATTTGGAAAGCGTTGTGCTGTGCCCGGTGACCAGCGATCTGCGCAATGCCGCATTTCGCGTGATTGTGGAGTCGAACCCCGCCAATGGATTGCACACGCTTTCGCAAGTCATGGTGGACAAACTCTCGACGCTGCCGCGTACCAAAATCAGCGAACCGTTTGGCCGTTTCGATGAAGAAAAGTTGAAGATGGTAGATCGGGCATTGCTACTGGTCGTTGGTGTGATTTGATGCTGACAACAATCGAGGTTCACGGAGTGGACGATTTGCACAAACTTGCAAACCTCACAAAGCGACTTCTTAAGCGGGAGACGACGCTGGAGCAGGAATTCCCCGGATATATCTATTCTCAGAAGGATTGGATTGCAGAGTTTCAAGATTCTGACGTGATCGGCGTTTTGTCGCATGCAGTGAATGTGTAAGGATGCGGGACGATCTCCGACCTCTCCGACCAGCCCCCGTGCCGGACTGCACGGGTCGCGCTCTGTGCATCAGTATGTAGCCAGGGCTGCTCACTTCCCCCTCTAGCACTGCTAAGGCACGCCCAAGCAACGGGCTTTCCTGGAAAGTAGTTTGGCCTCAGTCGAGGCAAACTCAGTACCAGGTTAGCAATCTACGTACAGGAAATTACGCTATTGGAAGTGACCGGCCCTGCCATAGCCCCAGGTGGCAACAGCTATAGCCCCAGGTGGCAACTACCTTAGCCCTGGGTGGCAACCGGCCAGACCCCGAAAACAGGCCTAAGCCCGCACTCTGTCTAGCTTTTTGCTTCTCCCCTGATTTCTGGTCTAGAAAGTTCTAAGGAACTTCTACCATGTAGCTTCACAGCCCGCACCTTGATGGCTCGTTCGGGCCTTGCGGGACGTGATCGGCCTTCGGCTTCAAGGTTGTACGCCAGAAGGCAAGAGCCGTGTAGGGCACTTTTTAGCTGCTAAAAAAACGTGTGCCCCCAAGTGTCAATGAAGTTGCATATGAAATGCGAACCCGGACTTTTTCTTCTCTCTCTGGCGTCAAAACGGTCTTGGTTGGAGGGGGGCGATCATTCTTGTGGCTTCGACAGCATTTTTTGATCGCATGATGTTGACACTTGAGGGGCAGCACCGGTAAGAACAATAATACTATTCTTACTATTCTTATCGAGAACTGCACGTTCATTATTCAAATTTTTAGCCGCTAAAATTTTCACGCGAGCTTCAAGCCCGGCTGCTTTCAGCTTGCCCAGTCGAAGTTCAAGCTTTCCCAACGGGAATCATCAGTGACGAACGCACGTGGATTACCGACGTAGTCGGCCAAATCGTCAGCCGCAATGATCATGCGGCGTGACTTATCTCTGCGTAATCGCCAAAATTCCATATCCTCTAACTCACTGGCCACATCGTCATAGATGCCAAGCAAGGTCAACTTGTAAAATACACCGATGTCGTCCAGGCACATGCGCACGCATCGATATAAGCCAACACCGTCCACTTCGGACGGAGCGAGGCTATTTATGTGCTGATGCAAGCGGTAGAAGGCGATGGCTTCTGTTAAGTGCCGAAGAGTGAGCGGTTCTCGGTAGGCATCGGCGAGCAGCAATTCACCCTCGAATTCGCGTAGCGCAGAACCAAAGGGCTTTTCGTTAACAAACTCACCCTCAACTGCTGACCAAATGTGGTCATTGAGCATCGGCCCGTCATTGGTGAAGCGACTACGACAAAGCGGCCATAGCTCACATACAGCACCCCACAGTGCACGCCATAATTCGGCCGGCCCATTCTTGTGCAGACGCGCCACGTCGCCATCACGGCGCGACAGTAATTGAAGCTGTTGAGGCGAAAGCGGCTGTTTGCCGCTGAAATTCAGACGCCACTTCCCTGACATCTGCGTATTCATACCACTTTGCTCATCAAACCATTTGGCGAACTGATGTGGATTCTCTGCCCCAACTCGCCGAGCCAACTCGCTCAGGAGCGCCACCGCGCGCATTTTGCCGCGCACTTGTTCAGTAGTGGTGCGTGCCGGTCGGGCCATGGCTCAATTGGTTCCAGTAAGAAAACTCAACGTTTTTCACACCCCAATTTTATCCCTATTAGGCCAAGAATGCGTGCATGAACATCAGTCAAACAGCATTAGGCCAAGCGTGTGAATTCGACATTCGAGATTCTGAAAGAGCAGTACGGAGTGGTCATGACGCTCGAACAAGTCGCGGCGATTTTGAGCCGGAAACCAGAGGGCTTGCGAATGGCATTGCTCAAGCCAAAAGAATTGTGGGCGCGCGAAATGAATCATCGCAAGGTCTATATCGGGCGGCGGATGTATTTCCAAACCAAGGATGTTGCCTTGCTATTGGACGGCGACCTCAGCATTGGAGAAAAACACAATGAAGAGAATCGTCATTCAAATGAGTGAAGAGACGGCTACGAATCTTCGTGCTTTGGCCGCACGCTGCGCCGATGAGCACGGACGCCAGGAGGGTTTCACGAGCCACGGGGTTCTGACTGTATCAACGCTGCTTGCCATGCTGGCTGCGGACGCTGCAATGGTGATAAGTCGGCCAGGAAGCTGGGAAGTTTCGAATATGGCGCAAGTACTCCAGTCACATGGCTTCGAGGTTTGATCCAATGAAAAGCCTGTCAGAGCGGATCGCCGATAGCGCGCTGAAAAATAGCTATGGTCGAAACGATAGGAATCGCGCGGCATTCATATTGGTTCGCGGCGATGTTTCAAAAGCTGTCGATGATGGATATTCGCTGCTGTCCATTTGGGAAACGCTTTGTGAAGAAGGGCGTATTCCATACACGTATCAGACGTTTCGCCGATATGCACGCGTCTTACTACCACCACGACCAGGCTGGTTAGAAAGGTGGACAAGCAAATGATGCTGCTTTGTTCAGTAGTGCGCCAACGATTGAATAAAACCGCGTGCAGATTTGTCCTGAAGCGTGCTTTTTCGTTTTGCTTTCGTTCAATCGAAAAAAGAATGTTGCAACAACGCTGGTTGTTCGATTTGAGGCTGTAGGCCCATTTACAAACAACGGTGATGTACAGGCAGGATATGTGAAGTAGGCCCACCCGCAAGCGGGTCGTCCTTCTTCACTGGCCCTTATTCGCACTTCGTGCTCAACGGGCATCCTGCTCTGCGAGGCAGACGGCTGCCGCCGTCACAAACAAGGTGGAACGATGGAAAAAGAAAACAAAGCGACACGAAAATGCAGCCCTCCCATCAAGGTGTATTGCCTTCCGGAAGAACGAAATCAGATCGAGACGAATGCCAAGGGCACCGGCTTGAGTCTGTCTACTTACCTATTGAATGTAGGAATGGGCTACCGGGTGTGCGGAATCCTGGACCACAAACGCGTGGAGGAATTGGCACGTATCAATGGCGATCTTGGCCGCCTTGGTGGCCTGCTGAAGTTCTGGCTGACTGACGACCCGCGAACCGCACGATTCGGCGAATCCACCATTCGCGCTCTGCTTTCCAAGATAGAGGGCACGCAGGACGAGATGCACGAGGCCATGCGCGCGGTGGTGATGCCAAAGACTGACCTATGAAAATTTTAGCCGCTAAAAAACCAAAGGAGTTTTGATATGAGAAAGACAAAAGTAGTCTCAACTCTTGCGCTGGTATTCGCCATCGCCGGTGGCGTATCGATTTCGGCGCATGCTGGAATCCCAGTCATCGACGGTGGGAATTTGACTCAAAATATTATGTCGGCGCAAGAATCCGTTGCGCAGACGCTCAAGCAGATTCTTCAATATGAAACCCAATTGCAGCAGTATCAAAATATGCTGCAAAACACGACCGCGCCTGCGTCCTACGTTTGGGATCAGGCGCAGGCGACCATCAATGAGTTGCTGAGCGCCACCAATACGCTGAAATACTACGAAAACCAACTCGGTAGCCTGGATGCTTACATCGGCAAGTTCCAGGACGTGAACTATTACCAGGCATCGCCGTGCTTCACGGGACAAAGCTGTAGTGCCGCCGACATGGCCGCGCTGGCAAACAATCAGCAACTTGCATCGCAGTCGCAAAAGAAGGCAAATGACGCCATCTTTCATGGGCTGAAGTTGCAGCAAACGAACCTGAAAAACGATGCCGCCATTCTGTCGAATTTGCAATCGTCAGCCCAAGGGGCCAGCGGTCAACTGCAAGCCATTGGATATGCCAATCAGCTTGCCAGCCAACAAGCGAACCAACTGCTTCAAATCCGCAGCCTGTTGGTAGCTCAACAGAATGCCGTGGCAACCAAGATGCAGGCCGACGCCGACAAGGATGCCCATCAGACCGCCGCGCACACCACATCCAGCCAGGATCGTATCGGCAAGACCGGCAACGCCACAAACTGGCTCAACTTGACCCGCTAACCCGGAGGTTCGCTTATGCACGTTAAGAAACTCACGCCTGTGGCAGCGTCCGTTATTGCGGCGCTTCTTGCTTCCGGGTGCGGTCAGCGTGAGCTTGACTGCAAGGCCCCGTTCAGCCAAGACGAGCGGCAGCAGTGCGCGCACAAGGCGTCTACGGAAGATCGGATCGCGCCGACCGAGAAGCCAAAGAACTGGCTTGACCTGACCAATCCGAGGAGGTGACAACATGCAAAGAAGCAAAATAATAATCCTTGTTGGCGGGGCCCTGGTGCTTTACTCAACCGGTGCGGCGGCCCAACTCACGAACCAGGGGATGCTTGACCAGGTGGTGAACCAGTTCGCCACGAAAGCCGCAGGCTGGCAGATCGTGGTGATGACTGCGGCCACCTGGCTGTTCTGGACGCTGGGTACGATTTCCCTGGTATGGACAGGCGGCATGCTGGCCCTACGCAAGGCCGACATTGGCGAGTTTTTCGCCGAGTTCGTGCGGTTCATCTTGTTTTTTGGGTTCTTTCTTTGGCTGCTACGAAACGGGCCTACGTTTGCATCATCGATTATTCAGTCCTTACAGCAGCTCAGCGAGCATGCCTCCGGCACTTCTTCGGTTACGCCGTCTAGCATCGTGGATATCGGCTTCATGATCTGGAAACAGGCCATCATGAACCTGTCTATCTGGAGTCCCGTCGATAGCTTCGTCGGCACGCTCATGAGTGCCGCCATCATGCTGTTGCTCGCAGCCATCGCCGTGAACATGCTGCTGATTTTGGTGTCGGCCTGGATACTAATGTACGCGGGGATTTTTTTCCTCGGCTTCGGCGGCTCGCGTTGGACCTCCGACATGGCGATCAATTACTACAAGACCGTCTTGGGCGTGGCCGTGCAGCTCTTTGCAATGGTGCTGCTGGTGGGTATCGGGAACGACCTGTTGACAGGCTTCTACGCTCAGATGAACACCGGGACGCTCAACTTTCAGGAGCTGGGCGTGATGCTGGTTTTCTGCTTTGCCTTACTGATGCTGGTCAACAAGGTTCCTGGCCTGCTGTCTGGGGTCATCACTGGCGCAAGTGTTGGGCATGCGGGCATCGGTGACTTCGGAGCAGGAGCAATTGCCGGCGCAGCGATGGGAGCGACTGGCATGGCGACCGGTGCCGCAAGTATGGCCGGTGCCGCCATGATGGGCGGAGTGCAGAGTATTGCAGGTGGTGCACAGGCGATCATGGCGGCCTTCTCCAAGGCAAGCGCGTCGGAGAGCGGAAGTGGTAGCAGCCTCGGCATGGGCGATCTGATGAGCGCGGCTGGTGGTGCTGGCGGTGGTTCTGGTGGCGACCGCGGGGGCGGTAGCGCCCTAGCTTCGGCGATGGGCGATTCTGGCGGCGGCTCGGCTCCATCAATGGGCGGTAGTTCGTCAGACGGCGCACCCGATGAAGTCAAATCAGGCGGTTCTTACGCGGCGGGAGTAGCGGCTAAGGCTGGCAGGGTGGCGGCAGGAACGGCCGGGAACCTAGCGCAAGGATCGTGGGATGTTGCTAAGGCTAAAGTTAGCTCGATGAAGGGTACCGCGATGGATCGCATCAGCGAAACCACTGGCGGTAAGATCGCGACGGCGATAAAGGCCAGAGACAACCAGGAGCCGGCATTTGAGGGCGATAGCCTAAGTAGCGCAAGCGATGAGGTATCGACCTCCGTCAACAAGGCAGCGGTCGGCACCGAAGAGCGTGAACACAGTGCGAGCATATCGCCCAGCGCCGGCAGCAACAGTGATTTAAACCCTAAGTCTGTTTTCGATTGACGCCAGGAGAAATAGCCATGAATACCGTTATCACGAGTGAACGAGTCAAACAGTACGCCGAGGTCTTGCATGACATGCTGGCGGTGGCCGAGGCGCAGACTCAAGGCAAGGTGCGCCGTCCTCGCCGTGAAGTCGTGGATCTTATTCAAGCGATGACTAACGCCTGCGTTATGTTGAATTGTCAGGTGACAGGCGGGCCGCAGCCCAAGCAACACGATATCGCCTCGATCAAGCAGCAAGCCGCTCGACTGATTTCAGAGGTGGGGTAATGAGCAACAGAGACAACCAGATCGATGACCAGGCACCGGAAGAGCCAGCATTCCTGGACGATGATGGCGCGAGTGTAGAAATTCCCCACTTCATCATCACGACCAACGCCCGCGAGCTGTACGGCCTGCGCGAAGGTGAAACCGTGGTTGAGGCGATTGCGAGAAGCCATGACGCAATGCAATCTGACCCATCCCACGCCGTCACCGTTGACCGGGTGCGCGAACGCGGTCATCTTCTCGTCACTTAGGGCTGCGGATGATAGAGGTTACAGCGCAATGGGTGATCGAATGATTGAACTGGCTGCCCAGCAGCCGGGCTATCTTGGAGTTGAAAGCACACTCGACAGTTCGGGATTTGGCATAACGGTCTCGTACTGGCAGTCCCTCGAATCAATCTCGGCGTGGAGGTCGCACGTGGAACACAAGATCGCACAAGGGACAGGCAAACGCGACTCTGCGCCTGGGAACCGTCGAGCCGGAAGCGATCCTGCGCCGCTTTACCCGCGCCAATACGATACACCCGACTTATCAGGCACTGGCCGAACTGGGCAAAGCGATCAAGACGATTTTTCTGTGCCGTAATTTGCACGAAGAATCGCTGCGGTGGGAAATCCATGAGGGCTTGAACGTAGTGGAAAACTGGAATAGCGCCAACAATTTCATTTTCTACGGCGAGCGCGGCGAGTTCGCCACCAACCGCGTAGAAGATCAAGAACTGGCCGTCTTGTCGCTTCATTTGTTGCAAGTCAGTCTTGTGTATGTCAATACTCTGTTCATCCAGTAAGTGCTGGCGGAACCTGCGTGGCGCGATCGGATGACGGTGGATGATTGGCGTGGCCTCACGCCGCTAATCTACCACCACGTTAATCCGTATGGTCGAATCGAGTTGGACATGGCACGCCGCCTGACATATCTTATCGGTCAAAGATCATTTGATGGACAAAGTCATCGACGGCTCTACGGTGTTTCGCGTAGGTGACTACTGTCTCGCCAAGATATTCGGCGCTCTATGCGGCTTTGAAGGTGACTCAAAGTGTCTAAAAATGATGCCGGAACACCGTTCAGCCGATCTATATGTCGTTAAAGTGTAGCTTCGCTCCCAACGGGCCTTTTTGATGAGAATCTGCTAAATTGCGCAACCTACGCAATATATTTCAAGCATGTACGCTAACTTTTTACGTCGTGTGGGTTGAATATTGTTTTGATTGCGTAGTTATACGAAATAAATTTCGGCATCTGCGCAAGTTCAGGGGTGTGCATTTTCGCAGCGGCATAGACCTGTTCACGCTGCGTCAGGATGGCCATTGCCTGGCGCGACAAGATGCTGCTTCTCATGAATGAAAAAGCGCTCCGGTGCGTGCTTTCCACAAGCAGCAATCGTGCATCATTGCCAGTATTTGTCTGACCCCGGGCAAGAATGGCAAGAGGGCGACGCAACCCCGTTGTAAGCTGTTTTCTTTAAACAAGTACACCGAAGCGGATGCCTTGTTGATGGCTATTGCCTGGCGCGAAGAACTGGTCGCGAAATTGACCTGGCCGAATGAAGGTCTTGTCGAGAATGAGAAACAGCAAGCTAAACGACGATATTGTCTGGTGCCCTCATCGGAAGATCGATAATGAGTCATGGCGGTCGTTGCTGTCAGCGCTCTTCCAGTACAGTCTCTACGTCGTCAAATGGCCGCGCCATCAATACGACGGGCCTATTGATCCGTTATGGTATAAGCGTGACAATCACGTAAATCCCCGCAGTTTTCCCAATCGCTGCCAGGCGGCCTTGTCCATCGCCCCCCCGCGCCAGCGCAAGCCATTGAGGATGGACAGGCAATGCGCCTCGGTCCACGCGTCGGTGTCCATCGTCGCAACCACTTCCGCCTGCCGGATCCGCCGCCATTGCTGTCGTTCAGCGGATGTCATCGCCTTTCTCCCGGCAGGGGGTCGGCCGCGCCGCCTGGCCGGTACGGCCGGCAGGTCCTGTTCATCGTCTTGGGCTGACATCAGTTTGCCTTTCCAAAAAAGTGCATCAGCGTTTATTTTACGTGACAATCACGGATATCGAGCCTGCCTTTGCATGTGATGCGGACAATTGTGTTCTGCACCAGGGAGTCTGCGGCCCCGTCTCGGTAGGCGCAGCTCGCGTTGTTGCCTGAAAGCCAGCATTGCTGGTTAATGACCAGCACAAGTGCGCTGCCGCAGACACGCGCGGGACAGTGGTAACCGACAAGCACACACTGTCGGTGACACATTCTTTCTTTTTCTCCGACATCCCGCTACCCGATCATGGTTCAACAACCCTTGCGTACCGCTACCGTTCATGCCAGATCTTACGATCCGGCAAACCTGCTCAACTTCCTGCAATTCCTGCAATTCCTGCTAGGCGCTGCATCCGACGCGGCTCTGGCGCAACGGCTGGAAGTCACGGCGGCCGATATCTCGATGCTGCGTCGCCGACGCATTCCGCTGACGGCCGGGATGCTGATCAGAATGAGCGACTTTTGCGAGATGTCGATCGAGGACTTGCTGACCATTCTCGGTGACCGGCGCAGCCAGATACGCTTGCCGCAGCGCCGCCGGCGGAATACCGCTGAACAGGTAGGACGGGATGGGCGCAGGCAGGTGTTGGCGCTCCGTGACGAGGCCGATCCTGGCAGCTGATCTCTTGTGGTCCGGTAGCCCCGACGGGCAGCGCGTCGCACTCTGGTGGCCCGCCGTACTCTTGCGGGGAACAGGAGGGGTCGATCGCGGCCTTTCCGGTAAAGAACAGGTGCCCCATAAAACACCCCATCATCCTTGCCGCTCGCATATACTGTACATAAACACAGTATATGAACGGAAATATGCGATGTCCTTTCTTCCTCTCCTTCCTCTGCCGGATGCCGCACACGCCACGGCGGTGCCCGCGTGTCTGGTGCCGGCCAGTGCCCTGACGCCGGTATGCCCGCGCCCCCTCTACGGACAACGCATCTCAGCCGGATTTCCGTCGCCGGCCGAGGAGTACCTGGAAAAAGGCCTCGACCTGAATCAGTACTTGGTGCGCAACAAGACGGCGACGTTCTATTTTCGGGTGCAGGGCGACAGCATGGTCGGGGCGCGTATTTTTGATGGCGATATGGTCGTGGTCGACCGCTCCCTAACGTCGAAGCATCGCAGCATCGTGCTAGCCGTCGTCAATGCCGATTACACGATCAAGCGCTTGCACAAGCGCGCCGGTGTCATTGAACTGCGCGCCGAGAATCCCCGGTATGCACCGATTCAGTTCGGGGACGGCGAAACGCTGGAAATCTGGGGTGTCGTCGTCGGTGTGGTGTGCCGGTTCGACGCATGACCGTGGATCCCGTGTCGGTAACGAAGACGGTCTTTGCACTGGTCGACGTCAACAACTGTTACGTTAGCTGCGAGCGGGTATTCAACCCGTCGCTGGAGGGCAAGCCGGTCGTCATTCTTTCCAATAATGATGGTTGCGTGGTGGCAAGATCGGCGGAGTCAAAGGCCTTGAAGGTCGCCATGGGAGAGCCCTGGTTCAAGCTCAAGGACCTGGCGAAGCAGCACGGGATCATTGCCCTGAGTAGCAATTACACCCTGTACGGCGACATGAGCCAGCGGATCATGACGGTCCTGCGCGATTACAGTCCCGATGTGGAGGTGTACAGCATCGACGAATCCTTCCTCGGGCTCAACGGCCTTGAAGGTGTCTGGGGGACGCCGACGGCCATGGGCCAGTCCATCCGCCAGCGGGTCAAGCAGTGGGTCGGGGTGCCGGTGTGCGTGGGTATCGGCCACAGCAAGACGTTGGCGAAACTGGCCAACCACATCGCCAAGAAACGGCCGGCCTTCGACAGCGTCTGCGATCTGACCGCGCTGTCGCCGCACGAGCAAGACGGCATTTTTTCAACCATCGAAGCAGGGGAGGTGTGGGGTATCGGCAGGCGGTTGTCAGCACAATTGCAGGCCGCCGGCATCGAGACGGTGGCCCAGCTGCGCGACGCCTCGCCGGCGTGGATCCGCTCGCGCTTCGGGGTAGTGGTCGAGCGTACCGTCAACGAGCTCAACGGCCTGTCCTGCCTGGCGCTCGAAGACGTCGCGCCCACGAAAAAGCAGATTATCGCCTCGCGCTCGTTTGGCCAGCCGGTGCTCACCATCGACGAACTCGGAGAGTCGGTCGCCAGCTACATGACCCGCGCCGCCGAAAAATTACGCCTGCAGGGTTCGGTGTGCGAAGCGATCCAGGTCTTCGTCCAGACCAATTCGTTCAAGGCATCGGACCGGCAATACAGCAACGCGGTCGTGGTGCCGCTGCCGAATGCGTCTTGCGACACCCGCTTGCTGATCCGTGCGGCACTGTTTGGTCTGGAGCAGATCTACCGGCCAGGCTACTACTACAAAAAAGCGGGCGTGATCCTGCAGGGTATTTCCAGCGCGTCCGTGCAGCAGCAATCGCTGTTTTCCACCTTCGGTGATGGCGATAAATCGGAAGCGATGATGCGCACGCTGGACGGCTTGAACCAGCGCTTCGGCAAGGGTGCGGTGAGCGTGGCCGCCGCCGGCATCCTCAACGACTGGGCCATGAAGCGCGAGCGGAAGACGCCGAATTATACGACGAGCTGGAGCGAGATTCCGGTGGTCAGGGCGAATTGACCGTCCGGACGGGATGCCGGCATTGCCCGGGAGCCAGATCTTGCCAAAATCTGCTGTCAGCAGTACAGGAAACCTGACACTCAGCGGATCAACTTCAAGCGGTTCCTAGCAGTCGATGTATGCAGGGAGAACCTGCTTCCTAAAAGTCGCCTTTTTTAAACCGGACTTTCACAGCAAGGAATCGAGCTGCAGCCTTGGCGCAAGACGTCGCCGTCCGATTGCAGGCCGCACATTCATGCGGTTTTTTAGGCCACAACCAACCGTAACACTTTCGGTAAAAAGTGTCTCTGTTGCGGCTTGGTGCCTGGTAGGCAGATGCTTACTGGCGGGTAGCTGGCAAGTGCTCGTCAGCAGAGTTGGTAGTGCTATTAGAGCTGTTCAGCAAATATCTGTCTAATATGATTTCGGTATTCATGGATCTTGATTCCAGATAGAACAGATAAAATGGCTGTTTCTCAATGGTGCGCACTGATGGAACTTCGACAACTTAAATACTTCGTTGCAATTGCTGACTGCCGCTCTTTTTCAAAGGCAGCAGAAAAGGTGTTTGTGGCCCAGTCGGCGTTGAGTCACCAAATCGCACAACTCGAGGCTGAACTCGGTATAGGCCTGTTTCATCGGTCGCGCAGAGGGGTAGAGCTTACCGATGCCGGTGCGCGATTTTTTCCGTATGCCGTATCGATATTGCGTCAGACCGAGGAGGCCATCGCCAGTGCCCGCAGCGGGGGAGATGAGCCTTCGGGCAAAGTGGTGTTCGGGCTCCCACACAGCGTGTCCAATGCGCTGGCTTTGCCGCTGCTGCGAGAGGTTCACCGGCAGTTTCCAAAAATTCAGCTCGAGCTGACGGAAGAACTGACCGGCAATCTGATCAAGCAGTTGCGCACCGGGCAAATCCACCTGTCGGTACTGTTTGACGATGGGCAGTTGTCGGAATTTACTTCCGTGCCTTTTATGCGTGAGCAGATGTATTTGATTGAACCTTCTCAAGAAGTCCGAAAAGCCAGGTCCAGCATCACGCTCAAGCAGGCGCTGGCCATGCCGTTGATCCTTCCGGCGCATCCACATGGTTTGCGTCCCCTGATTGAAGGCGCCGCCATGAAGGCGGGATTGGCCTCCCCGCCAGTCTTCGCTGACATCAGTTCCATCAGTATTTTGCGTACCACCTTGCTCGCTGGCCTTGGGCGAACTCTTTTGCCGCTGATGCCCTTCAAACAAGAAATTGATGCGGGGCTACTAGTGGCAACCCTGATAAGTAGCCCGACATTGGAGCGCACACTCGCACTGTGCGGATCGGGTCTCATCCCGGCTTCATCAGCGTCACAGGCTGTCGGTCGTCTGACCCTGGATCTGGTACGCACGCTGTGTACGTCGGAAAGCTGGCCGGGAGCCCAACTCATTGAATAAAAGGCACCGCTGGAGCGAGATACAGGTGGGCAGGGCGAATTAGCGGGACAGACCGGATTCCGGCGTCTTTCCCGGCAAGCAGCATGCCGCTGAGCAGGCAGCGCGGATCGTAGCCGCTGTCACGGGTGGCGGCAACGCCCTCCGAAAACAGGTACGCTTCCGTCCATGTGCGCCAACTACCAGCCCCCCACCCGTGCCGACCTCGAGGATTATTTCGGCGTCACGCTGCCTCTCAGCACCGACCCGGCAGAAGCCTATCCGGGGTCGCTGGCTCCGATCATCCGGCGAGACGGTGACGCCACGGACATAGCCGCCCGCCGGCGCACAGCGGACCTGGCACTGTTCGGTCTGGTACCGCACTGGGCTGACAGCACGCTGGCACGCCGGACCTACAATGCACGCAGCGAGACGGTGGCCAGCAAACCGAGTTTCCGGGATGCCTACCGGCACGGCCGGTTCTGTGTCATTCCGGCGCAGATGATTTACGAACCGAACTACGAGAGCGGCAATGCCGTGCGGTTCGCTATAGCGCATGCAGAGGGATCGCCGCTGGGAATTGCGGGCATCTGGGAGCACCGGCCCGGGCCGGACGGGGAGACGTTGCTGTCGTTTTCGATGCTGACCATCAATGCCGACGAGCATCCGCTGATACGACGTTTTCACAAGCCGGGGGACGAAAAACGGATGGTGGTGTTGCTGCCGCCGGACCGGATCGATGCCTGGCTCGACAGCGGCTGTCAGGACGCACCGGCGTTCCTCGTGCCGTATCCGGCGGAGGCACTCACGGCGCAGCCGGCACCGAAGCCAGTCCGCCAGGGCGGCAAGGTACCGGCCGACAACCATGTGGCCGCGCAGCAAGGTTTTCCAGGGATGTGAGTGTAGTGATCAACCTGCAGCTGGGTGGCGTAGGGTGCTTGCCTGGACAGCAAGATGGCCCGAGGACAAATTAGGGTTCTGAGGCGCAGTGGAATGGCTATGCAAAGCTTCCTTAAGCGTTCCACTGCACCTCAGACCTCATATTTTGAAAATAAGAATAGCAGACAAAAAATCAGTCGGCGGAACTGGAAGCGACGCCCATCAGCTGAACCGCGGTTAGCTTGAGCTAAGACAAAATGTGTTGGCAATAACGGCATATGGTTGAGTAAATTTTCCGGCTGCGCAACAAGGCAGGGCAGGGCAGATCTTCCAAGGAGTCCGGCTATGCGTGACACGGCATTGCAAATACGACGTGAGCTGATCGACCGCAATCTTGGTTTTGCCGCATTGCGACAGCACGTTGGTTTGTTTCGCCCGACCACGATTGCGCTGCTCGATACCGCCGTCGATACCAGCCACCCATTCTTGAGGCGAATTGCGATCACGGCGCACGGTGAACATCCCGATAGCGGTGTTTCGGCTCATGCAACCGCAATGGCTTCGCTTATTGCTGGTACTGACGCCACCGCTTGTACGAACGATGATCGCGCTGCCGAGGCCGCAGCACTGCGTCTGCACACCTGGAACACCCGGATGGAACCAGCAACGCCACACGCAGCGCAAGCTGCGCGGATTCATGCTGACATAATCGATGCTTGCAGCCAACGTGCCGACGCCATCGTGGTCGGCTTTGAATTCATCAGCGACAACGCGGCCTTTGTCCGGACGGTGGCCAGCGCACTCGCGCATGCCAGCGCAGCTGGTGTTCCTGTTTTTGTTCCCGCCGGCAATCATGGTCGAATCGCGACACACCCGCTGCTGGCGCATCCGGGTGTGGTGCCGGTGTGCATGAGCAATCGTGGTGGAACGCTCCATCACCACAGTGCCTGGGGACCGCTGACCGTGCTGCGCGGCGTGCGCGCCGTGGGTGAAGACTTGCCCGTAGCACTGCCGCACAATAAGGAAGGCGAGGCCACCGGCACCAGTTTTTCCGCGGCGCTCGCCGCACGCGCATTTGCCGCATTGCGCAGTCGCTGGCAAGCCATCGGCGACGCACACGGCACTGCATGCCCGCTCCGTGACACTGCTGCAACTGCCATTACTGCCGCGCTGCGTGCCGCTTCCTGTCATGGCGGGGCGGCGCCGCAGCGGTGCGCCACCCTGACAATTCCCGGCGACCTGCATGTTTGGGCCGCTTACCAACTGCTGTCATCAAGGAGTTGACTTCTCATGATCCCTCCCGCATCCGACTATCCTGCCGATACTGCCATGCCTGCCGACGCGATGACGGACGGCACGCCATCTGAACACGCAAGCTGTCCGACTTGCGCCGGGCGCCATCACGCGCCAACCGGGCAATTTGTGTATGCCCTTGGCCGGATAGAAGCGCGCTTTCCTGGCCTCGGTCTGGAGCGGGAATTTCAGCAGCGTGAGCGAGCAATGGGCCATGCTGGTGGCGCACACCGGCATGAGCGCATGAGCGCGGTACTGGAACAAAATCCGCATATCGCAGCGCAGCTCTGCTATGTACTCACCATCGGTGGCAGCCCAGCCTATATCGTCGCACCAGCCGGCCAATATCTGCGCAAAAGCCTGTTCGAGGCATTGGCGCTGGGCGATTCGACGGACGCGTGCGTGGTGGTGGTCGGCCGCATCGGGCCGATGGCGCCGGCCAGCGTATGTGGCGGTATTCTGGCACCGGTGGTGATGTGCGACCAGATGTACACCTTCCGTCGTGGTGACTGGCTGGCGTCGCTCATCACATCGATCGAGAAAGCACTGGCCGAGCGTCAGATCGAGCATGCGCACTTCGGCGAAGTCGCCAGTGCGCTTTTTACGCGACTGACCCAGTCGACAGAAAACGTTGGTGCGTCGGACGTCCATCGGGCATTGAATTACCTGATCATGCAGCATCCCGGGATTTTTCTGAGCGCCGCCGAGCGCCATGAACGCCACCTGCTCGACCGCATCGATACCCGCGTGATCCAGGCGCCGGGAGCACGCAAGCAGGTCGCTGTCATTTTAAGCTTCATCGAAACTTCCACCGGTCTGACTGAGCGCTTGTTTACCCGCGTTGACGTGACCGACGAGTGGCCGTTTGTCGCCGATGCCGACGGCGGACGCGGCGCTCTGGGCCTGATGCCGTATCTGGAAAGCGCGCTGCTTGGCATGCCGTTATGAGCATCCCCGCCAGTCTCGCCACACCACTAAAGGATCAATTGACTGCACGTTTCGGGGTGGCGGCGGGCACCAATGTCGAATACAGCATCGACCAGCGCCCGGACGTGCATAGCGTCACCCTGCCGCTGGGTGGCTATCCGCGATACCAGATCGCCGACGCCGGTGCCGCGATGTCTCTCGGTGGCAGCTGGTCGATGGCGGTGGCGCGACTGATCGACGCCATTCTGCCGCCGACGATGTTGCTGCGCATCGATTCGGATCGCAATGGGTTGTTCGCCCTGACGTCCTATCTGCGCTTTCAGCAAGAGCCCGGCATAGAAAGGTTCTGCCAACTAATTGAGCGCATCTGCCATCTGCCGACAAATCCGGCACAACTGACGGCGGTGACGACAGCACTGGGATGCACCGGCCCGCGCGGAATCGGACTGCGGGGCAGCACCGACGGCAGCATCAGGCTGGCGGTGTACTTTAAGGTCGAACGAGACCTCAGCAGTTTTTCTGCGGATACAGTCGGTACATTACTGACCGGGTGTGGCTGGGACTGCGCTGGCGCTCCCGCCATCCAGGCCGATTTGCGTGCGGTGCACGTTGGCGGCAGTGTCGGCGTAATCGGGGTTGACCTCGACGCCTCTGGTGCGATTGCAGCGCTCAAATGTGATCCGACGAATGTGCCGTTGCATCGGGTCAGTACTTTTTTGCAGCAGAAGCGCGCGGCGGCGGAGCGCCTTGATGTATTTGGCAGGATGAGCCGGGCGCTGCGGGCGCGTTCGCTCAGTTATCTCGGCATCAAATACACCCCGCAGGGATTTGCCGGCTGGCGACTGTATTTTTCTTTGCGCCCGGACGGCCATGCGCGGCTGGCCCAACCGGCGCTGTTCATCGACAGCCCTGGCGCAGCCACACTACGCATGCCGCACTACTAATGCGCACTACGAATATTGACGTACGACTTGACCGCTGCACAACTGCACGACTTCACCAGGAGGACATCATGGTTCCCGGATTTACAGGACTCGACACCACCGCAACAAAGCCCGAGCGGGCTGCAATCCAGGCAGCCGGCGTGTGGGATACGCCGTCCGGCGAGCGCTGCCAGTTTGCCCGCACCGACACATTCTGTACCTTGCTAGTGATGTGGTGCAAAGAGGTTTTTGTGTGCAACAACAACACGGTGCACGGCTATGAAAAAACCAAAACACCTTACCCGTGCGGGGTCTGTATCGGCGTATCGAATCCCTCTGATTGGTAGACGGCACGGGTTGACCTGATGCACGCAGCATTGATCAGCGAGGTAGCCGAACTTGAAAGCGTGGTAGCGCATTGGCTGGTCACGCGTCTCGAGCCGGATGGATTATGGCGCGACTTCACGCTGCCGCCTGGTCGCTCTGACTTCTGGAGCAGCGCCTGGATTGGCTGGGGGCTGGCGCACGTACAAAGCCATCCTCAAGTGATCTGGGCACTCCAGACGGTTGTACGGGCGCTCGCTTCCGGCGCGCGTCCTGACGGTTGGGGCTACAACCAGCGCACCGGCTGCGACGCCGACACTACCGCTTGGGTGGTGCGATTGCTGGCTGTGATCAGTCCGGCAGCAGCACAGCGCGCGTTGCCGGCATTGCTACGCTATGTCGATCCGTTCGGCGAAGCCCATACGTTTTTGAACCCCGCGTATGGCCGCTGGAGCGACACGCATCCAGACGTGACTGCGATGGTCGGTCTGGCTGCGCTGGATGGCGGCGCCACACCACAAGTACTGCAGCGCATCCGCCGCGCCGTCATCGCGCGCTCTGCCCGTTTCGACCAACCCGATGGCACTCACGGACAGGCCAACGGCTCACCGCTAGCGAGCTTCTGGTGGTCCAGTCCGGCCTACCGGCTGGGTTGGACCCTTTGCCTGCTGGCGCGTTGCGGCGGGATCCCCTCCGAGCTGCGTACTCACAGCACGCGGTGGATTGACTCTCAGGCCGGCACCGATTTGCCGGCGTTCGAACACGCGCTACAGTTGCTCGCCCTGCTCGCGTTGGGCCGCGTCGCAGACGATGTGGTCAGCTGGCACGTCTGCAAATTACTCGCCAGTTGTCGTCGCGACCATTGGCACGGCTCGGCCGCGCTGCTGGTGCCACCCCAGCGCCTGCCGGATACCGGAGGGCTACCGCTGGGGCCACATACCGACAGCGGACCGATGACTACCAGCCTTGCACTTGCGGCGCTTGCGCGTTGGCGCCGCGCCACCGGCGCAGTACGTGTCGCCGGCGCGCAATTTTCACCATTCCTTTCTCACCGCCAAGGAGCATCCTCATGACACGCCTGTTTTACAATGGCATCGTCGTCGCTAGCGTACTTTTGTTTGCAGCTTGCACCGTTCCAGCGGGCGGATTCAAATTCGCGCAAATCCACTACAGCCAGTTGGGTGCCTGCAAGCACGTGCAATTTCCAGACGGCAGCACTGTAGATGCACCTGCCTCCCGAGCGATCGTGTTGTTTCGCATCAATACTGTCGATAACACGGCACCGCCTGTCAGCTGGAATTTTGATCCGCGCCTGCTACAGGTCAATTCGCAGTCCGACCCGCAATCGAATCTAGGCGGCGACAGCCCGCCAGTCCCGATTCCCGCCAATACTAATGTGTCGATCAATCGCCCGGTCGGTATCATGGTCGACACTGCACGTCCCGACGGGACCGACGCGGCCACCTACAAATACACGCTGCTTTACCCCAACGTCCCACCCGCACCGGGCACGCTGGGAGTCAATGATACGCTGGCAAGTCCGGGATTTCCGTTCAATCCCAACTGCACCAGTCTGCTCGGTGGCTAATCGTTCGTTGCGGTTGTAAATTTACAATGTTGTGTGAGCTTGGATGGCAGCAAGGATTGCTACGTAAATTGGCAATAAGCGTTTTTGTATATATGGCAACCAGTGGTGAGCGACAATCATCTTGGCCGGTAGCGAGACAGCGGCGGCGTAGCCGAAGCTGCTGTCTCGCTACCGGTGATGCCGGGTTGGTAGGGTGTTGGTGCCGACGAGTTTTTGATCTAGGGTGCCGACACCGACTGACCCACCCCGGCCTTTAGCAAGCCTTGCTGCATCTACCTTTGCACCACTTAGGGTGGGTCAATGAAAATCGGTAGGGTGGTTCTAAAACTCGTCGGCGCCAACACTGGTCGTTGCCAAGCGCTGGACGCAGCTAATTCGTGTCGAAAAAACCGCTGATTGCAGGTCTGTGGGCTTTTGAATGCAGGTCCTTACAATTATCCGTTACTCGAACAGATCGGCATGCGTTCCAGAGCGCACAAACACAATCAAGCCATGCTTTGCGTTGTCATCAAGCCTGTAGACCAGCAAAAAATCGCCTCCGATATGGCACTCCCGATGCCCCTCCCATTCGCCGCCCAACGGGTGATCAAGCCACTCGGCCCCAAGCGGGGCATCGTTGGCAATCAACAAGAGCATGGCTTCCCTGATTCGGTTCATGTCATACCGGCCAGCCCGCGACAACCGCTCCCAATCCTTCAGGAAGGACTTGGCATAGTCCGCCGCCCGCGGCAGCAGGGCGCGCTTACTTGCCGCTGTTCTTTTCGAGGTCATCGAACAGTTCAGTAGCCGTATCAAAGCGAGCACGATGCGTGCGCACAATCTCGTCGGCTTCAGCCATCGCGGCGCGCGTTTCGGCGTTCGGCACCTTGAGCGCGAACGGCATTTGCTTGTCGGCGACGACGCGCATCAAAAACACGCGCACGGCGTCAGAAACGGACAGCCCCATCGCTGCTAGCGTTTCGGTGGCTTGCGCTTTAATTTTTTCGTCCACGCGGACGTGAACCATTGTGGTGGTAGCCATAGCGGCCTCCTTTTATCGTTGAGTTACATTGTATCTCAATTGTTCGCGGTAAGAAGGGTGTGTCATTTTCAGAAGACGACTGCACCATTTTGCTGGGGGTCTAAGCCGGAACCCCCGAAATTTTTGTCATCCCAGTTCCAGCCCCGCCAAGAGCGCATCCAGGTCAATCATCTTGCCGCTGCTCTGGAAGGTGTAGTGCCCGTTTAACAGGATGTGCCGCCAGGCCGCCGGCGACATTCGGGTAATCAGCGCTGCGGCCTTGTCGCTGCCGCTGGCCTCGCACTTTGTCAGCAGGTGCGACAGAATGGCCGAGTTGTAGTAGATGATCACGTTGGCGATCAGCCGCGCGCACTGGTTGCTGATCTCGATCTCGATGTCGGTGCGCCCGGTTAGCTCTTTTTTGCCACCGACCTGGGCGATAGCCGAGCGTAACTGGTGGTATGACTCGATCCGGTTCTGCGAACGATGAACATTACGTTCCAGTTGGGGATCGCGCAGGTAACGTAACGTGTAGATGCTGCGCACAATCTTGTCGAGCTCAAAGATCGCGCGCCGCGTCGGGTTCGTTGCGGTATAGGTGCACAGCTTGCGGATCAGCGTGCCTTGGGTCATCTCCTTTAAACCAAGCGTGGCTACGATTTGATCCATGTTGGGCTTTTCGTCAATGATCAACGACAGATCAACCTGGCCGACCGGGCCGATCAGGTATTTCTCGTACAGCGCCAGGTCGTCGGTGCAATACAGTTGCTTCAACTGGTCATTGAGGTTGGTGAAGCGTGGTTCGAAGCGCGGGCCGAAGCAGTACAGGATGACGAAGTTAGCCTTGTTGACGCTATGCATGTCACCAGTGATGACCGTCGGCACGATGTCCGACGTGTTTCGATACCAGATGTCAAACACATGATGCGCCTCGTATTCATGTGCACCGATCAGATAGCCATTGAGCGGTATGTGGTTGCACAGCATGGTGTAGGCAACCACGCCTTTGCCGCGTGCAAAGTATTTGCGCGACGAACGCGCCTTCACGGTGGGCCGCTCGACACCGAGTTTTTGACCATCGACAGCGCCATACAGCGCGTCGAGATCGAACGAGTAATGCGGAAAGACCGGCAGCGCGGCGATGGCATTGCTGATGCAGTCGTTGGCGGCCCGAAGCGAGGCTTGGCGCAGGTACTGCTGGTAGGTGGTTTCCAGCACGTGATACGGGATATCGCTGGTGCGAGCCATGACCTGATTGCCGTGATTCATCGCCTGCGCGATGATGACCGCCATCAGACTGTCGGCGTCGGCCACCTTCTTCGCATAGCGCGGCTGCAACGGTGTCAGCGCCGACAGAAACTGGCATTGGCCGTTGACGAAGCGGAATACGTCAGCGATATCGCGGTGCGGTAGTTGCTCGTAAAACGCCTGTTCGCCAGCCTTCTGCTGATCGCCTTTGGACTTGCGCAAGGAGAGTTTTTTCGTGTCCTTGTCGTAGTCCAGGTGCGCCAGCTTGCCCTGTTTCAGTTCGTTGTTGAATGACCGCCATTGTGCGCGCAGCTCGGCTGTCAGTACGTCAAGCTGTGCTTGAATGGGCTGGCGCAGGAACGGGATATCCATTTGCGCCAGCGCATCGGCTTTCTCGTCCATCGAGACCAACTCGTCGGAGAAGTGGCGGTGCTGCAGGCTGTCGTCGAGATGGATTTCGCCTGACTGGCAGCGCTTCCTGATCTGCCGATAGAGCCAGAATTCGTAACGGTCTGCGTGCAGTCCGGTCGGCTTGCCGTCGGCATCGAAGGTCAACAGATACGAGCGCAATCGTTTCGGCAACGTGGCCACCGGACATTCGGCCAGCGGTCGTTGCGACAAGCGCTGCTGCTTGGCAAACACACTTTTTGCCCACGCCAGCGCGGCCAGCCACGGGCTGTCGGGCACGGTACTGGCAAAGTCGAGCGCGACATACAAAGGTCGCAGATTGAGGCGGATGCGATTGGCCATACTGTCCACGGCCTGCCAGTGCAGGGCCAGCTTGCTGACCGGCTTTACACTCAAGCGCTGGCCGGTCATTTGCAAGGTGTCCTTCGGCATGATCTTGTAGGCGCGCTGGCGCACGTTACCAAACGGCGTGGCATCGTCCACCGTGTCATCGACGTAAATCAGCAGCAGGCGTCCGACCTGTGTCGTGCCCTGCTGGCGACGCACCTGTTCGGCCAGAAAGGCCTTCTGCGCGAGTGCACTGCTCTCGTCTTCCGACCGCTTCATGTGGAAGGCCATCGCATCCACCAGATTGTCGGAGAGCATCCGGTAGCGTTGCCAGGCGTAGCACAGCAGATAAAGGTGCGTCTGGTCTGGCTTGAGGTGGCGCAGGTCATGGACGGTGTAGAAGTTCGCCAGACTCGCGTAGTACAACAGGTTCTGCTGCGACACGCCCAGCTTGGGCAGCAGCGTCTTGGCGATGGCGTGCAGCGGTGCCAGCAAGGCTCGCTTCTCACGTTCGCGGCGCATTTGACGCCAACCGAAATTCTTCGCATCCTGCTTGAGTACCGCCAGCTGAGACAGGGTGTCATCACGCACCAGAAGCTGGGCCAAGGCGGCTTTGGCAGTGTCGTCGAGAACTTCTGCCAACAGGCCGCCCAAGCGTCGACGTTCTGCCGACAGTGTTTCGCTGATCAGCTCTTGAAGGGTAGTGTAGCCGGGCCGTATGATCTTGTGCTTGTTGAGCCAGACGATCAATTCTGCGGCGACAAAGCCCGGCGTTACGTCGCGCCGCACGGTCTGCGCGGCCTGTTTGGAAAGCTCCGGCAAAAATTCGCCAGACCATTGTCGGTAGCCAAATAGATCGGCAATGAACTTGCACTGGGTGTAGTGCTCATGGTCGGTGATCGACTTGCGCTCTAAGGTCTCGTCTTGGCAGTATCGGCTCAAGACAAAAGCAACATCCTCTTCGACGTCAGTCCAGTCAAAACGGAAGAACGCCTGCTTGGCCTTGAAGTAGCCGATTTGCAAGATACAGCAAACCTGTGCCGGGATGCCTGGCCGACTGGTGGCAAGCGCCAGCTCTGCTTCCGACAACGACAGGAAGTCTAACTGTTGGCCGTCGTCAAAATCGGGTAAACCATATAGCGCTTCGTGTTCGGCTTCGGAGAGGACGCTCAGCCGTTTGCCCTTGGCGATCATTCTTGCTCGTCCTTCTTGGCTGCAGACCAGCCAATCCTGGACAACGTCTCGATCAACGTAGTGCGCTTGACCTCGAAGTTGCGGCATATCGCCGCCTTCGACATGCCGCCGTTCAGTGCGCCAAGAATGACGTCCAGCTTTTCACCTGTGATTGCCAGCGGGCGTCCACCGCGACGACCGCGACGCCTGGCGGCGGCGAGCCCGGCTATTACACGCTCGCGCGTCAGCGCGCGCTCGTACTGCGCGAGTGCGCCGAACACCTGAAACAGAAATTCGCCCGACGGCGTCGTGGTGTCCATGTTTTCTGTTAACGACCGAAATCCCACGCCCTTTTCCTTGAGCGCATTCACGATATCTAGCAGCTGCGGCAACGAGCGACCAAGCCGGTCGAGTTTCCACACCACCAGCACGTCGCCGGACTGAAGATGCTCGAGCGCTTTCGTCATGCCCGATCGGTCATCTTTGGCACCGGAGGCATGATCCTGGAATAGGTGGCGCGCGTCGATACCGACCGCCAGCAGCGCGTCGCGCTGAAGGTCGGTGGACTGACGGTCATTGTCGGTAGATACGCGCATGTAGCCGACAAGCATGTGCGGAAAACCCGTAGATTGAGGTTTACGGATGGTATACCATTGCGACACCATTTTCCGCACAAAATGTCAGGGGGGCGAGGAGCGTCGAAACTGTTTCGTCCGGTCTGTCGCCAAACAACTGTTTTCCGACAGGCTGCTTTACGGCCAGAAGCGGACGGTCACAGACTCATGTTCAAGATTTTACGGGTGAGCTGACATTATTGAATGGCGATCAACAGGACTTCGATTTATGAAAATTGCGGTAATCTCAGATATACATGGCAATCTCGCCGCACTTGAAGCCGTGCTAGCGGACATTGATACGCGTGGTGTCGATCTCATTGTGAACCTTGGCGATATTTTGTCGGGTGCACTCCAGCCTTGCGAAACAGCTGACCGCTTAATGTCACTCAACTTGCCTACTATCAAGGGAAATCACGAGAGGCAATTCCTTTCGGGACAGGTCCAAACGATGGGACCATCGGATCGGCGAGCTCACGAAACGATTCATCCAGCCCAGAGGCGTTGGCTTGAATCACTACCTGCATCGCTCGAACTAGACGACGTACTTTTAGTTCATGGCACCCCTGCGAGTGATCTGGAGTATTTTTTGGAGACCGTTACGAAGGAAGGATGCAGGGCCGCGACCATGTCGGAGATTGTCTCCCGGGCTGGATCGACCACCGCGTCTCTCATCGTATGCGGACATACCCATTTACCAAGAACCATCCGCCTTGATGATGGTCGGCTTATCGTCAACCCAGGAAGTGTCGGACTTCAAGCATATTACGATGACCGACCATTTTTCCATGTGATGGCGACTGGTACACCCCACGCAAAATACGCGATCACTACGAAAGAAAATGGACATTGGATGTCTGAACATATTTCAGTCAAGTATGAATGGGACATCGCTGCCGCGATGGCCGAAGCAAACGGCCGTCCGGATTGGGTCTTGCCGCTGAAGACCGGGCGGTGTGAGCCTGTTATTGCTACTCCTTAGATGCCGTGCGGCGAATTTCAAGTGTCAGTACTCAACCTGGCTGGCCGTTTCGTGTGAACGCCTAGGCCATGGCGCTTATCACTCGCATGTCGTCAGCGGTGTGACGGCACATCCTGCTGAATGGCCACAACACATTCCAAAGCGGCGGCAAGATGAACACGCTCTCGGCTAAGCTGAATTTTAGGAGACAAAATTTTCGGGGGTTCCGGCGTAGACCCCCCTCCTCTTCTTTCCCTGCCGGATGCCGCACATGCCACGGCGGTGCCCGCGTGCCTGGTGCCGGCCAGTGTCCTGACGCCGGTATGCCTGCGCCCCCTGTACGGACAACGCATCTCTGCCGGATTTCCGTCGCCGGCCGAGGAGTATCTGGAAAAAAGCCTCGACCTCAACCAGTACCTAGTGCGCAACAAGACGGCTACGTTCTATTTTCGGGTGCAGGGCGACAGCATGGTCGGTGCGCGCATCTTTGATGGCGACATGGTCGTCGTCGATCGATCGATTACGCCAAAGCATCGCAGCATCGTGCTGGCCGTCGTCAATGCCGACTACACGATCAAGCGCCTGCACAAGCGCGCAGGCGTCATCGAACTGCGCGCCGAAAATCCGCGGTATGCGCCGATCCAGTTCGGGGACGGCGAGACGCTGGAGATCTGGGGTGTCGTCGTCGGCGTGGTGTGCCGGTTCGACACCTGACCATGGATTCCGTGTCGGCAACGAAGTCGGTCTTTGCGCTGGTCGACGTCAACAACTGCTACGTCAGCTGTGAGCGGGTGTTCAACCCGTCGCTGGAGGGCAAGCCGGTCGTCATTCTTTCCAATAATGATGGTTGTGTGGTGGCACGGTCTGCGGAGTCGAAGGCCTTGAAGGTCGCCATGGGCGAGCCGTGGTTCAAGCTCAAGGATCTGGCGAAGCAGCACGGGATCATTGCCCTGAGCAGCAATTACACCCTCTACGGAGACATGAGCCAGCGGATCATGACGGTCCTGCGCGATTACAGTCCCGACGTGGAGGTGTACAGCATCGACGAATCCTTCCTCGGGCTGAACGGCCTCGAAGGCGTCTGGGGCACGCCGACGGCGATGGGCCAGTCCATCCGCCAGCGGGTTAAACAATGGGTCGGCGTGCCGGTGTGCGTGGGCATCGGCCACAGCAAGACGCTGGCAAAACTGGCGAACCACATTGCCAAGAAACGACCGGCCTTCGACAGCGTCTGCGACCTGACCGCGCTGTCGCCACACGAGCGCGATGGCATTTTCACGACCATCGAAGCAGCGGAGGTGTGGGGCATCGGCAGGCGGTTGTCGGCGCAATTGCAGGCCGCCGGTATCGAGACGGTGGCCCAGCTGCGCGACGCCTCGCCAGCGTGGATCCGCTCGCGCTTCGGGGTGGTGGTCGAGCGCACCGTCAACGAACTCAACGGTATTTCCTGCCTGGCGCTCGAGGACGTCGCGCCCGCGAAAAAACAGATTATTGCCTCGCGCTCGTTTGGCCAGCCGGTGCTGAGCATCGACGAACTCGGTGAGTCGGTTGCCAGCTACATGACGCGTGCCGCTGAAAAATTACGTCTCCAGGAGTCCGTGTGCGAAGCGATCCAGGTCTTCGTGCAGACCAATCCGTTCAAGGCCTCGGATCCGCAATACAGCAACGGCATCGTGGTGCCGCTGCCGAATGCGTCGGGCGATACCCGCTTGCTGATCCGCGCCGCGCTGTTCGGCCTGGCACAGATCTACCGGCCTGGCTATTACTACAAGAAAGCGGGCGTGATCCTGCAGGGTATTTCCCCTGCGTCCGTAAAGCAGCAATCGCTGTTTTTCACGTTCGGCGATGGCGATAAATCGGAAGCGATGATGCGCACGCTGGACGGCTTGAACCAGCGCTTCGGCAAGGGTGCGGTGAGCGTGGCGGCAGCGGGAATACGGAACGACTGGGCCATGAAGCGCGAGCGGAAGACGCCGAACTATACGACGTGCTGGAGCGAGATTCCGGTGGCCAGGGCGAATTAGCGGTACGGACCGGATCCCGGCGTCTTTCCCGGCAAGCAGGATGCCGCTGAGCGGGTAGCGCGGGGAGTGACAGCTGTCACGGGTGTCGCCAACGCCCCCCGAAAACAGGTACGCTTCCTTCCATGTGCGCCAACTACCAGCCCCCCACCCGTGCCGACCTCGAGGATTATTTCGGTGCCACGCTGCCCGCAGGCGTCGATCTGCCTGAGGCCTATCCGGGCTCGCGCGCACCGATCATCCGGCGCGCCGGTGACGCAACGGACACATCCGCCCGCCGGCGCACGGCGGATCTGGCACTGTTCGGTCTGGTACCGCACTGGGCCGACAGCGCACTGGCGCGGCGTACCTACAATGCGCGCAGCGAGACGGTGGCCAGCAAACCGAGCTTCCGGGATGCCTACCGGCATGGCCGATTTTGCGTCATTCCGGCGCAGGTGATTTACGAACCGAACTACGAGAGCGGCAATGCAGTGCGGTTCGCCATTGCGCAGGCCGATAGATCACCGATGGGGATTGCCGGCATCTGGGAGCACCGGTCCGGGACGGACGGGGAGTCGTTGCTGTCGTTTTCGATGCTGACGATTAATGCCGACGAACATCCGCTGATGCGACGTTTTCATAAGCCGGGGGACGAAAAGCGCATGGTGGTAATGCTGCCGCCCGATCGCATTGATGCCTGGCTCGATAGCGGGTGTCAGGACGCGCCGGCGTTCTTCTTGCCGTATCCGGCCGAGGCACTCACGGCGCAGGCGGCGCCGAAGGCGGACCGTCTGGGTGGCAAGGCGCCGGCCAAGACGCGTGAGGCCGCGCAGCAAGGTTTTCCAGGGATGTGAGTGCGGCGATCAACCTGCCGCCGGAACACCGATTCACTCGCGTTCCGGCACCGGCACGTTGAAGGCGTTGAGCGCCGTCGAAACCATCGCATACATGTAGCGACCTGCATTCAATCGCAGCCAACCAGAATCAACTGCAACTAAAAATTAGTTCAAAAAGTCGTCAATACCACCGGTTTCTGGACAAAGATTCTGGAGCCGAGTTTGTGGAAGTGATGCGCGGGACGGCGGCTTCATAGCGCAGGGACCTCAGACCCCAATATCTAGTTGCGGCAGTGATTTTAAAATTTCATCTGCTAGACACTAAAGTTAGCATCTTCAAGCGAGGCCGTCGTTTGCCTGCGCAGCAACAACTCTCTCTCGCATCCGATCGCAACGTAGATCTTGTTCGCGTTGAGGTCTCAGCACCAACTCCTCAAATTTTAATTTTGGAACTGATAGACATCATCAGCCACATATGGCTGCATTGTCATGTTCCGGTTCCATAGGAAAATTCCAATCCAGGATAAATCAGACATGCATCCCCCAATTGTGAATGCAATTTGGCTTTTTACTTTAACCATTCGACCACGTCATGATGAAACGAATCTCAAATTTACTACGCCGGAAGTCACCCCGACACGTTGATGCCGAACCTGTTGTCGCTGCAGCGGATGCTGCCCCAGTCAATGCGATGAATGCCGCACGCCCTCGCGAGCGCAATAGAAACGCGGCGCTAATCGCCTTTGCGGCAGAACAGGGGCACCCACTTGCCGAAGCGCGCCAGCGTGCGGCGCATAACCCGGCACCAGTCCCGGCTGCGGTCGTAGCCCCAGAGCCTGAGGTGCAACCGCCGGAGCCATTCGATTTGAAGCTACAAGATTTGCGCCTGCATCGCCATGAGACGGATCAGAATCTGGTTTTTGCGTACCCGGTTCCTGAAGGCGTGTTTGAACCTGTCGCGCTGGCGGTTGATCCGGCTAGCGCAGGAATCGAAGGTCGCGCATATTTACAGTTTTTACTGACAGATCCACGGACAGAAGGAGAAATGATCGGCTTGATCGAAGAAAAATATCTGCCCCCAGACCACGAATTATCGGAAGAGCGCCTCAACGATATCGCGACCCGTTTGCGGGCAGTAATGGCAGAAAGCTATTTAAGCGATGATTTGATGGGCGAAATCAACGTCCTTGCAGTGGAAGGTTTAGCACATTGCAAGGATCGAGCCGATGTTGCATTAGGTCAGATGGAAGATGCCGCTTTGCATGCACGGCTGATACGCGGTGGGGTCACGGACGAAACCACGTTATATAACTACGGTGTTTCATTTTATATGTCGAATGCGGTAACTGAGGAAACGCGGCGGCTGTTGGCAGAAAGACATGCTGTTGGCGAAATTCCACGTCAGGAAGTGCACGATATTCAAAATGCGCATTTCCATTTGCAGGAAACGTTACACCTCCCACATCGGTTGCAAGAACCTATTGTTCCCTACGCCAGAGGCGGAATTGTCACCCAGCGATTAGCCGAGGACATCATTCTGCCGCGCGTTACTGCGCGTGCGCTAGAACACAATGGACAAAACGTCATGCAGTTCATCAGTAACTGGGCCCCATGGCGCAAGCACCTGAATGAGAACTGGCCCCCGATGCAAAAAATGACAGCTAGCTTCCATAGAAGGTCGGAAAAAGCCATGGAGGACCGCGACGTGCCCGGCCACCGCATCAACCGCATGAATGAAGTTGAATATGAGGCACTTAGTAAACAAGTTCAGACCGATCGACTCCGAGTAGAAACCGAACTGGCCGATCAACTTGCGCTCGAATTGCTCTTCAACCGACGGGGCGAATATCTGGTTGAACATAACGGGTTATCAAGTTACTTCGGATAACGCCAATTAAAAAGTTCAGCATTTTCTTTCACTTGACACGTGACGCCTCCTGCTGGTCCTCTGGTTGAATACCTGGCTGCATACATCAAGACGAGCTACCGAGTACATCTCATAGTTCGCTTTAAGTAATTAATTGAAATGAGATAACCCATGCCGCGCGCTGACAGGAAACGAGTTTACCCCTTCATCAAAAACGCTATGTCAGTAATGCCGCAACGTGTAGTGCATCACTGTGCAGCACTCTGGCGGAGATTACCTCGGGGCAACGGCGCACCCCATCAGGAAGTGGTGCGATCAAGTGAGCTAGGCGGAAATGTCTACGGGATTGAATGTCCGAAGCACACCGCCGTCAGCGTGATGATCGGCAGTCCGACAGAAAAGAAAGTGTCGCCAATTCATGCGAACGTTATTACTTTTGAGCATGGTGCACAAGCCGTTGCGGGGCAGTCGCCGCAAACGTTTACCTTCACCGAAAGATTTTTGATTCAGGGACTGGACTCCGGGAAGGGACTTTTCCAGTTCGTCGGTCCACGCACCCATCGGCTGACAAATCCTCCTTCGGAAAAAACCATTCTTGGTCAACTTCTCAATCGCTGGAACAACCCGGCCCGGACGAGCCACCCGCTGGTATTGGCTGGGCGGTATGAAGTGACAGACCTGACACCTGTGAAGTCCGATGAGATGCACGCCTGTTATTTACTAACAGCGAAGGATCGGCACGATAACAACCGACTGGTGACGGTACCTCTGACCCAAGCTGCCATGCCATTCGACGGCAACCTGTTGCGGACCCAGCAGATCGAAGATGCTAATCGGCTCCTGGAAGATCACCTAAGGTGTCATCCCTCAACAACTGAATCCACAAGGCCGCGCATCCGCAACGATCCGATGATTCTCAGCAAGGCTGGCATTGGTCGTAATGCCGCCTTGATTACCTATCGCGCGGTGTTATCGCAAATCGACAGCGAGAATCATTCGGTCAGTTTGCTCGATGCACTGGAAACCGTTGTTACCCAAGAGCGCCTTGACCGTGGCAAGCAATTTCTTCATTCGGAGGCACAACTGGAAGAGGTACATGATGCGCTTTCTAAATATTTCCTGGAACATCCCCGGGGGAATTCTGCGAGGGTCACTCCACCGACCCTGTACCGGCACCCGTTATCCCACTGTTTAACGGAGGAAGTAACGGCAAGAACTGCTTATCCGATACGCCGTCTTAATGAGGCTATCGTGCCCCAAGCCCCCATCAGTCCCGTCATCGATCATCGCATCCACATTTTGTCGCTGCTGCAAAAGCACGGCAATGCTAATCCGTTGGAGCTGTTCGATGCACTGGCCGACGAACATCCCGAAGTGGCAGCATTCTGTTCGGTACAAGCCAGACGGGCATTGACTGCCATCGCGGGGACCGTTTCCGGAGGATACGATTCATTATCGATGCATGCCGGCGTTGGTATCGAGATCATCGATTCAGATCAGGCAGGAGTCTTTGAGGAACCCTGCATTTTTCCTAAGGGAACCAATGACGACGGGGAACCGACGAGCACCCTGAAGATACAACGCCTGCTCGCTGGCGATGTGGAAGCCGCGATGGCGTTGCCGGGCACTGATAACGGCAATAACCGGGTAGCGTCAACAGGAATATTCCCCCAAGGTCTTGCCGTTGCGTTGCGCACAGGAAAGCGGGATGCCCCCACGAGCGTTACGCCATCAATCGGTCTTCCTTCAGCAGAAAAGATTTCCTCTTTTTTTACGGAGAACGCAGACATGTCCACTTTGGAGCTAGTCGAAACGCTAGCCGAGAACAATCCGTCCATGGCGGCACTGGTTCATTTCATCGATCACGGACTGCTATTGCGTGACAGCGCTAAGCGCACGCAATGCGAGCGCTATGATTATGTCGTCGGTCCTGCCGCCGAAGATCCATTTTTCGAGAAGAACACTGGGAAGAATCGACAGACTCACTTTCCGACTTTCCTGCCTGGTGTCAGGCGAGCACTGTCGTCAAGAAACGTGAAGTGGGAAATTTTCGTCAATGAACAATGGCAGCCAACAAATCGCATTTCGGATGTCTGTCGGCATGTCGTCACGCAAGCCGTCAAGGACTTGCAGACTACTTCTGCCCAAGCCAATGCCTCGGACTTGTACCCGATACCCATCTATAAATTACTCGCCAAAGCAATCGGCATTGGGCCGGTACCGGCCTATCTCCACCAGCGAGAAGCGGAGATCATGAATGCGGTTCAAAAAAACAAGCAACAAGGTGAACTCGCCGCCACACAAGCCAAACAAGTCCGCCTGGCAGGGGACGCAAAGAGAGAAGAAGATAAGCGGATTGCCGCTGCAGCAGCCGCGAAACGCTATGCCGATTTAGGCGTCGATAATGACCAGCAAGAATATCTTCTGATGGACTCTGATCCTGCCGACGATGTCGTTAGCCGATCGAGCGAGACCATTCTGCCATTGCCCAGCCCATCCCGTTACCCGGAACTGCTGATAGGATTTCGCGATAATCTGGTGCAGTCACATGATCATCAGGCTGTGAGCTCACATTCTCTCGGTGACGCGAGGAACGCTGACCACCGTTCCTGGTTACGCAGCTCCTGGCTGTCGCTGTTCGATACCTTGACGCCAAAACAGTTAGCCGATCGTCTGCGTGCGTTGGTGAAAGACCCCCGTCTTATTGAAAATGATGCGCGACTTTTGCAGGCCATCGCTGAAATTTACCATCAACATCCAACGGCTTTCCTGCAAGGAAAATTAATTGGTGTGACACACGACGCAACCGACGTTGTTTCACCTCAAGAAAGCTTAACGCACGGTGCGGTGCTCGGTTCGCATTTGCCGCTCAACCAGGTGCTGTCGAATCATCCTTCAGCAACGGATTTGCGCTTCCCAAGTGAAACTATCGAATCGTTTTTAAAGAATTTGCAATTAAGAGTCGGAATGATGTACCGCACCCAATATCCTCCGCTGAAGCGCGAGCTTGGTAATTTCGTGCATCAAGAAGGACGCGCGAGCAGCACGTTGCCAATTACGCTGCATCGCGCTTTTAGTGTGCCGTTGCTGGTGGTGGAGGCTAAAGCAGAGTCTGAGGTAATTTTCGGTGCCAGTGCTCAACCCGAGGACACAAACCGGCTGCGTATGACGGTCCCTTCGCAATCTCCATTAGGTGCAGGACTTGATGGCTTGATCGCCAATGATCATGTTGATGAAAATGTGATGGATTCACTGGCGATCGAATTCGCGCAGACGCCTGTGATTTGGTGCGACGATAACCGTTACTCAGTTTATTTACCCAAAAAAAATAAACTGAGTGAGGCAAGCCTGGCAGAAACGACAAGCGACTTGGTCTTGCCCGTAAAAACATCTGGTGCCTCCTCCTCAGACCGGGGGCGGTCATGGTTTTGGGGACGCTGATGGCAATCGCGTTGCGACTGATCAGTCGGTCCTCGCGCGTAGGGGGCGGTGGCGCAGCGATGCGCTGCTGCTACCCACCCAGTTAGCCCTCGTCGTGATACAGAGAGCCATCGTCAAGGGCGAAAGTACCTTCAATGCGCGATTCACCAACGTACAGGCGTGTTTTACCGATCTTCGCGGGTATGCCACAGACGTAGCATATAGATGGTGGAATCCTGAACCTCATAACGTATCTCATAGTGCCCAACGAGGATTCGGCGTACCTCGCGCGGCGCGAATTCGTCGAGACATTCCCCGATGCGCGGGTTCACTAGCAAATTTGATGGCGCTGCGGCCAACGATTGGACGGTACGCGCTGCTGCTGTCTTGTTAACCGGTGCCAGGAACTCATAAAGTCGCGCCAGATCGGACAGCGCCTTGCTGGTCCACTTCAGCTCCATCAGCGCGGTACCTGCAACGGCTTGTCGGTGCCAAGACTATCAGCCCATGCCTGCACGGACTGGTGATCAATCACTTGGCCAGCATCCACCTCGGCCAGAGCTTCGCGCGTCAAGCGACTGCGTTCCTCTTCCTGCCCAATCCAGGCTGACAGGGCCTGTTTCATGATCCAGCCACGCGACCGTTCAAGACGGGCTGCCAACTGATCGACTTTCTCGGCCAGTGGCAGCGGTACGTGTGCAGTAAATACTTTAGTCTCAAGCTGTGCCATCGCTGTTTCCTAGGTAGTGAGATCCATTTTCAACAATATCGCTTGTTCGCCGCCCGATGTGGGGGCATACACTGTTTGATTTTTAATTAATCATAGTGATTCACTCTGATTATGTCAACGGTGTGCCAATTTGAGCTATACCCTAACCTGGGGTTGTGCGCCCAACCCCGCGGAATCTTTGATTTGTTCTTCCTGGCCTCAAAAACGATCTTTTATGACCATTGAAGCTGAGATTTTATGCGGCACCATCGGCAACATGGGTATGCAAAGTTCTCAAAAATCATTCTTGAAACGTCTCGCTGGCGTCTCTGACTTTTGAGAATGTTCTGGGACAGTGGCAGAAAAATTTCGCGGGGTTGGGGCTACACGCCGGAACCCTCGATTTTTTGTGGGGTGCGCAAAGCCCGCACTGATGGGAATAAGCGCCAAACGCCAAACGTTTGTTTTCCTGCACAGACGGTTAGTCACCGGAGATCATGACCTAAGCCGGTCACAAAACTGAACGGGAAACAGTGTTGGTTTGAACGAGGCAGCTGAAACCGGGTCTGCCGAGTCCTACGACAAAATTTTCGAGGGTTCCGGCGTGGAGCCCCTACCTGATCGGCAATCCGTGGAACGGCGTGATCATCCCGACGCCCACGCGGGTGGGCGTCAATCGCGGCCGCAGTTTCAGTCAAGCGCAGTGGCAATTCATCGAGGAGCAGGCCGGACAATTGGGCGAGAGCTCGGTCGACCAGCGCCTGCGTTTCGTGCTGGCGTTCTACTATGCCACCGGGGTGCGGCTGGTCGAGGGCGTACAAGCCCGGGTGGACGACTTGCAGTGGGTGTCGTATCCGTCGCCGGGCGGCGGGGAGGCCGTCGAAGGGTGGGAATTGACCGTGCTTGGCAAGGGCAATAAAGAACGGATCGTCAACGTACCCATCGAGGTCATCGGAACGCTGTCGCACTACCTGGCCTCACGCGCACTGGACCGGGACCCGCTGCACGAGCGCAATCGCGGCGCGTACCTGATCGGCCAGGCCACCGATGTGGCGGCACAGGCGCCGTGGTCGAGCCGGGCAGGGCGCATCGTGGACAACAAGGAGGGGGTCAGCAGTGGCACCGTCTACGGCCAGCTGAAAACATTTTTTGCAGAGTGCGCGGCCGTGATGATGGCCACTGACACGAGAGACGCGATGCGGTTCGCTCAGGCCAGTACCCACTGGCTGCGTCACACGCACGGCACGCATGCCGTTGCAGCGGGCATGCCATTAGATATCGTGCAGCAGAATTTGGGACATGCGTCACTGGATACGACGACTGGCTACACTACCAGTGAGGAACGCCGGCGCATGCTGGCGTCGCAACGGTTTTGGGAGGGGAAGCGCACGGAGGGGTAGTAATTTTAGTAGTGAATGTTGGCGCCGACGAGTTTTTGACCTTTGGCGCCGACATCGACTGACCCACCTGAACCTTTGGCAAGCCGTGCTGCGTCTACCTCTGCGCCAGTTCGGGTGGGTCAGTGAAAATTGGTCAGGTGGCCAAAAATGCGTCGGTGCCAACACATTTCCACATCATCCTCAAATTACATTTATTCTTGACTCAGTGTAATCGTTCGATTACATTCTAGACATGATCTACACGGTAAAACGGCTAGAAGAGTTCTCTGACTGGCTCAAGTGCCTCAAAGATGGACTGACCCGACAACGGCTTATCAAGCGCTTGCGCAAGGTTCAGCTTGGCAACTTGGGCGACATACAGTCCGTAGGTGAAGGAGTGTATGAAATGCGCGAACACTTCGGACCCGGCTGGCGCATGTACTACGTCCAGAGTGGTGACACTATCATTGTGATGCTCGGCGGTGGCAACAAGTCAACGCAACAAGCCGACATTAATAGGGCTCTTGATTTGGCAAAATCTTTGGAGGATTGAATTATGACCAAGAAAATTAAGGTTTCCGAACTCCCTGAGTTCGATGCAGCCGAGTACCTAAACAGCGAAGACGATGTCGCAGCGTATCTCACCACCGTTCTTGAAGAAAACGATCCGGCGCTACTGGCCACCGCACTCGGCGATATTGCCCGTTCACGGGGTATGACACAGGTTGCGAAGGATTCGGGCATTACACGCGAAGCGCTGTACAAAGCACTTCGGCCGGGAAGTGAACCACGTTTCGATACCGTCAGCCGTGTCTGTGCTGCGCTCGGTGTGCGTTTAGTGGCACAAGCAATCCATGGCTGACGAAAAACAACGGAAGTGTAATAACCTAAGTAAGTTATTGCTAAAGTAGCACTGAGAACGGATTTGGCTTCTTACGAAGCAATGGCAACCTTCGTAGCTGAAGCATTCGAAACGAACGAAGCCGGTTACATCGCACATTCACTTGGCGTTGTCGTTCGTACAAAGGGTATGGCGCAAATTGCCGGGTAATCCGGCCTTTCCCGCGAACAGCTTTACCGTTCCTTCAGTGAGAACGGCAACCCAACCCTGAAAACCATCCTCGCAGTAATGAAGGCACTTGGCCTCGATTTGACCGCCAAGATTCACGCTTGACGTAAGCGCCTCACGAGCCTTTCAATTACCCATATCTTTCTGAGGCAAGATTAAAACCGAATTGCATATCTGCCAGCCGACGCATGCCTCGCCACATAACAATATTCCCTGGCGGTGAATCATTGGCCCTTGCGAGATAACCGCCCAGTTGGGCAATTTTTTCAAGATAGCGCGACAGTGGTGGCAGCTTACGGGCCCGCTTACTGTCTTTTACCAAACAGTTGAGCAGTTCAATTTCGACATTGGTCAGTGCTACTGTTGGCTTGGCATCGGGGCATGTCCGGTTAATCATGGTGAGCCAGAACAGTCGCCAACTAATGATGCAAAAAACGGAGATCAGGTTGGCGAGTCGATCCGCTGTGCGTAATCGGGACTCTTCGGCTCGGCATCCGGACTTCAGAATTTTATGAAACGTCTCGATTTTCCAGCGCAGGGCGTACCAGTCGAGTTTTTCAATCGCCTCGCGTCGGGAAGTGACTGACAAATCGGTGATGAGCTTCCACTCGATAGGCTTCCGATTGGCTGGCGCACCGCGTTCACGCGCGTGGATGACCGTCAAAGAAAGAGCGGGATACCGGCTCTGCTTGCCAATGGGGGGCCGGACTTTGACACGGCGATAGCGAATCTCCAGAACGACATCGACGACGTTTCCTTTTTGATCTGAAGTCTGAACACGGTGCAGTCCTTTCAACCGTACCTCCTCCATCTCGTCGGCGACCGTGTGAGCGCCATCGCCGGCCAAACGATCGACGCATGTGCGGACAAGGAAATGCGTACCGACATCTTGTGCAGTACAGAACAGTTCATAGATGTCGCTCTCACGGTCACCGATGTGAACGCAACGCTGCGGATCACCGAAAAGTGCTGTCGATTGCTTCAAGTTTTCTAGCCAGCGATAGCTTTCCTTCTCCTCTATCGGTACCCGCGTCGGATTGATTTTTTTCTTGAGTGCGTTACAGCCTTTGAATTTTCTGCGGGTCCAGAACTTGATCGCTGCAAGGCCAAGAGGCACGCCCTCCGTAGTGATGGCCAGGCTCGAATGCATGAGAATGCCGCATTGAGTCAACGGCCTGTTGCGCCCATCGACTTTGCGAGTACCACTTTTTCCAGTAAATCCGATGCGTTCCGGGTGCTCCCGCTGATAGGAAAACGTCGTTGTGTCTTGAAGGATCAGTATTGGCCCGTCTGAATCGGCGAAGCGTTCACCCGTCGCCTGAAAATGCCCACCCAAAATGTCTTGTTCGCTGACCTTATCGTTGGCAAAAAATCGGTAGGCTGCTTTCGTATTTGCCCAATCCTGACAGGCAAACGGAATGGTCTGCCCGATGTTTGTCCAGAACTGCTCAAGCAATAGCCGAAAACGCTTCTTGAGGCGCTCGTCCCGGAAATTACAGGCGGCATTTTCTTTGTCCATCCATGTCTGGTCCTGCTCATGGGACACCAGGCGACGAGACCCGGAAGCGCTTGGCATCTCCCTCGTCGTCATCTGATTGCGATCGAATTCCTCATGAAAAAAAGTTAACAGAACTGCTGAGGGTTTACAAGTAATTTGTGGGTAATTGAAAGCTCACGAGCAACGTCTTGACCAATTTCGGTTCGTAGCAAATACGGGATTTAGCGCGAAGCGGTGCCGAGTTGTTCGGTCACATTCCAGGGCAGGAAATCATTGATTTGATTGATGGGATAGTCGGCAATGTGCGTGAGTACATGGCGCAGGTAGGCTTCTGGATCGATGCCGTTCAGTTTGGCGGTGCCGATCAGCGCGTACATGGCGGCAGCGCGCTCGCCGCCGCTGTCGGCACCTACGAACAAGAAATTTTTTCGTCCCAGAGCGACGCCGCGCAGAGCACGTTCAGCCGCATTGTTATCGATCTCGGCAATGCCGTGGTCGCAGTACAGCAGCAATGCCTGCCACTGGTTGAGTGCGTAATTGATGGCTTTGGTCGTGTCAGACTTGGCCGACAGGGTCGGCAAGCGCGCACGTAGCCACGCTTCGAAGTCCACTAGCAAGGGCAGCGTCTGGGCTTGCCGGACTTGCCGGTGCACATCCGGCGGCTTGCCGCGCAGCGGCTCCTCAATTTTGTATAGCTCACCGATCCGGCGCAGCACCTCGGTTGTAAACGTCGTTGGATGAACGACATGGAGATCATGGAATTTACGCCGGGTGTGCGCCCAGCAAGCGGCTTCCTGCACTCGTCCGGTATCGTAAATGGCATCGAACCCTGCGTAGGCATCGGCTTGAAGGATGCCGTGAAATCCGGCGAGATGGGTTTGCGGGTGGATGCCCTTGCGGTCCGGTGTGTAGGCAAACCAGACCGCCGGCGCAACAGTTGAGGCCGCGCTGCGATCATCGCGCACATAGGTCCAGAGCCGGCCAGTCTTGGTTTGGCCGTGACCCGCTGCGAGTACCGGCACCGTCGTGTCATCAGCGTGCAGTTTGGTACCGGCCATCACATGGTTGCGCAGTGCGTCTACCAGAGGAGCCATCAATGCGCTGCAAGCGCCAACCCAGCGGCCCATGCTGGAACGGTCGATCTCGACACCCTGGCGGGCATAGATCACCGACTGCCGATACAACGGTTGATGATCGGCGAATTTCGCTACCAGGATATGCGCCAGCAAACCGGGACCGGCTACACCGCGCAGAATCGGCCGGCTCGCTGCCGGTACTTGCACGATGCGGTCACAGCAGGCGCAGGCTTTCTTGCGCCGGATATGGCGGATCACTTTGAAGGCTGTATTAAGGATTTCCAGCTGCTCGGAGACATCCTCGCCAAGTGGCTTGAGATGACCGCCGCAATCCGGACAGGCGGTCTCGGCCGGCTCCAGAATGCGCTCCTCGCGGGGTAGTTCCGGTGGCAAGGCATGTCGCACCGGACCCTTGGGCTCGGTAGCTGGGCCGGTTGCCGGCGTCACGACAGGTGGAAGTGGCAGTGAATCGACGACGCCTTCTTCGGCTAGCAAGTCCTCCAGCCGGCACTCCAGTTTCGCGATCTGGCGATCGATCTTCTCGGACTTGCGGCCAAATTGCATGCGCTGTAATTTGGCAATGAGTAGTTTGAGCTGCTCGACTTCAACGGCGTGTGACGCCATGACCAGCGCCATTTGATCCATCGCTGCCTGCTGCGCACGCACCATCGCCTTGAGGGCGTCGATGTCGTCGGGCAGGGGCTTGGGAATAGGCAGGTTCGGCATGCGCGGAGTTTACGCAGGTCCGTTGATGTTTACAACACCGATCTGGGTTGCCAAGTGCGTTGCGGCTGTCGCCAGTCGATACCTTCCAGCAGCATCGATAGCTGCGCCGGCGTCAGGCATACCGATCCACTGGTGGCTTGCGGCCATACAAACCGACCCTGTTCGAGCCGCTTAGCCAGCAGGCACAGACCATCCTCAGTGGCCCACAATACTTTGATCGTATCGCCACGGCGGCCACGAAACACGAAGACATGGCCATTGAATGGATCGGCTGCCAATGCAGTTTCTACCTTGGCAGCCAATCCCTGGAAGCCACAGCGCATGTCCGTGATACCGGCGGCGATCCAGATCCGCGTGCTGACAGGCAGGCCGATCATGGGTGGAAGTGACGTAATACCTGCGCCAGGATGGCCGCATCGACCGTCCCTTCCAGGCGCAAGGTGGTGGTCGCCAGTCTGATTTCGATGACGCCAGACTGGATGGTTTGTCGGTGCCCCCGTATCGCCTTCGGCGCGATGGTATTAACTGGTACCGGTACCGCAACAGGTGCCACATCATTGGTGGCAGGCGTGACGTGGACTTCCATGAATGTTGACGGCGCAGTTTCTCGTGTGCCGACTTCGCCGGCGAGATACTCACGCCGCCATTTGTGCAGCATATTGGCGTTGATCTCATTGTCCAAGGCTAGACGAGCCACAGACACGCCGGGCGCGCAAGCGGCTATCGCCAGCTGCTTCTTGAAATCAATCGGGTAATTACGACGGCCTTTGCGGCTGCCGGATTGGATGGTTGTGTTCAAAGTGGTCCCCACTACTATTTGGTGGACACCACTTTGGCGGGTCACTGGTCTGCTGTACAGACGTCCCTGATGAGGCGCTTACCGCTTGACCCTGCTCATGCCGTGATGACCATCGTTCCGGTCCGGCGACACATCACCTGTCACTCATTTACGCAGGAATCCTTATGGTTCCCCACGACGGCGCGCGCGAATTCAAGGCGCTGTGTCCGCATAGCGAATTCGTCAACGTCAGCGCGGCAGGGCATATGGTCGCGGGTGACCGTAACGACGTGTTCGGTCAGGTGATGCTGGACTTTTTGCGGCGCACGGTACCGGTCACCTGAGTGCTGGCGGGGTCTTCTGGTCGCTGCAGTTTTGCATCAAGCCGCGCCGACACTCACACTAACTAAGCACTTGTCGGAAAATCGGCGGCTCTCGCTTAGAGCCCCTATTTGGCAACCATGGCCCGCCGCACGACCTTCTGCGCAGCGGCCTGGGTGACAGAGCCAGCCAGAGTTCCATAGTGTGACCCCCAGGCACCGGAAGCGCTTGGGCTGCGCGTGTTCAGGAATACGTCCACTACTTCCTGGGTGCTGTGACGCAGCAGTTCGGCGCCCTGCAGGACTCGCGCCACCGCCTCCGTCATTGGACGAGCGAAGAACTCATCGCCCACTGCCTCACGCACTAGGCGCTTGGTATGCTGGATCAAGGCATCGAAGCGGGCGTCCTGACCAGCGAGTGCCTTGACTTCGTCGAACAGGGCGTCGATCGTGCGGGAATCCTTGATCATGGCGCGGCGAACGTCCATACACATCATGTTGGCCGTACCCTCCCACACGCTGTTGAGCGGCGATTCGCGGTATAAGCGCGCCATCGGGTTTTCTTCGATGAAACCATTGCCGCCTTGACACTGCAATGCCTCGTAGGCAATGGACGGGGCACGCGAGCAGTTAAAGAATTTTGCCGTCGGTGTGGCCACACGGGCTAGCAACTTTTCGTGCTCGCTAGTCACCATCAGATCGGTAGCCTTGGCCACACGCAGGGCCATGAGCGTGGCCGCTTCGACTTCTACGGCCATGTCCGCCAGCACGTTTATCATCATCGGACGGTCCGCAATTGTCGTACCAAAGGCGTTACGGGTCGTAGTGTGCTGCATTGCCAACGTCAATGACTGGCGCATCAGACCGGCAGAGCCGATCGCAAAATCCAGTCGCGTCAGGTGTGCGTGGGACAGGATTTCGCGGATGCCGCGGCCCTCTTCGCCGACGCGGATAGCCAATGTACCGGCGTACTCCACTTCGCTGGAGGCATTAGACTTGTTTCCAGCCTTATCCTTGAGTCGTTGCACGAAAAAACGGTTGTAGCTGCCATCGGGCAGCGTTCGTGGGAGAAAAAAGCAGGTCACTTCACCAGCGACCTTGGCGAGCGTAAAGAAACCATCGGACTGCGGCACGGAGCAGAACCACTTGTGACCGGTCAACTCGTACCAGTGCGCCCTTGCACCGTGATAGTCCCCTGAATGGGCGTAGTGTGCAATCGTCTGTGTCTCGCGCAAGTCAGAGCCCCCTTGCTTCTCGGTCATTGCGTACCCGATCACCACTGACGGTTTGTCACTCACTTCACGGCGGCTGAATTCGTATGTTGTACCTTTCGACTTTTCCGCCCAAATAGCAAGTGCTGGCTCGGCTTCAAAGCCAGCATAAGACGCGTAGGCCATACCTGTTGGACATGCAGTCCCTTGCTCGACCTGGTTCCAGAGATACGACAGCACTGCGCGTGCGAAGTGACCGTTTTTCTCCGTAGTACGCCAAGCAAGGTTGGGAACTTCATGCTTCCACGCCAGCGTCATCAGCTCGTGCCAACTTGGATGGAAATCGACCCAGTCAATGCGATTGCCAAAACGGTCATGCGTCTTGAGTTCAGGCGTGTGACGGTTGGCCAGGCGCGCCAGTTCCTGCACATTCTCGTCTCCAACGAGTGCGCCAAGAGCTTTACAGCGGTCTGCTGCCCATGTGGCTTCGCGATCGATGGCCGCGCGGATCACCGCGTCTCCCGTGAACGCATTGAAACCGCTGGCGGGCAGCGCTTGATTAACGACCTTGTGCGTGGTGTAGAGATCGGGGGAGGCTGTGAGGATGTCGGGCGAAATAGATGTGTTCATGAATGTCTCCAAGTAAACTATCGCGTTGGGCCTGAGGAAACAGCGACGCTGGCGCAGGCTAACAGGGCGATCTGATCGGCCAGGATGGCCACTTCATGCCGGTAAATATCCGTCGCATTGTTTTGCTGGCGACTCAGCGGCGATAGCGGGCCAATCAGCCCCTCCATGAACCCGCCCACAATGACCGACGCGGCGATGTCGGACTGGACGTCAGATCGCATTTCGTCTGCCAACTGCCCAGAGGTGATGATGGAACGCACCACCTCGCTGATGGCGGCGCGGTATGTCATGCGGGCCTCGTCGATCTCTCTGTCGCACGGCTCGGCAATCAGCGCATAGGCCAGGCGCGGGTTGCGCATGGCTCGCCGCACGAATGTCCCCACCGCAGCATGCAGCCGAACAATGGCCGTACCATCCGACTTCGCTATCTCGGTCAGCACATCGACTTCGCGCTGGGACACCGCCGACAATACCTCGGCGAAAAGTTCTGCCTTGGACGGGAAGTATCGGTATACCGTACCTGTGGCTATACCAGCAGCAGCAGCGACACTCGCAACCTGCGCCTCCCTCCAGCCGCCTTCACTCACAAGAGTACGGGCTGAATCCAAGATGCGACTGCGATTGTCCTGCAGGCGCGCTTCAACTGCGGGTGTTTGACGATAGGCCATAGAAGAAATGAATTCATATTCAACAATAGAATGAATATTAGTTCATTCTTTTTTCTTGTGCAAGCGCATTCAAACCACTGATAATTGGGCTTGCGCCCCCTGTAAGTGACTGCTTTTAAACCGGTCTCCTTGTGACAACGTCCATATCGTCAAACTGTATTCACTTTTATTTTTTAACAAAGATTTACTTTGATTGACGACAACGTCATTAGCTTGTCTCGGGCATTTTGGCCCCAAAAAGCGTACCGAGCTTTTCGGCCGCTAGTGCCATTTCCGGCTTGTAAAGTATCAAATCGGTTAGGCACGCCCTTGCGGTTGCCGAATGGCACACCAGTGCGGCCACCATTTTTCCACTGTCGACACAGACTGGGACAGCAATGCCAACCATGCCGCGCACAAACTCCTCGTCATCAAGACCAATCCCGAGCGCGCCCAGGCGGTCAAGCTCCAGACTTAATAGGCGCTGGTCGGTCAATGTACGCGGTGTCATTTGAGTCAGACGTAGTCGGCCAAGCGCGTCGAGGCGGTCCAGTTGGCTCAGGCTGGCGAGAAAGAGTTTGCCGCCGGCAGTGCAATGAAGCGGTAATCGGGTTCCCGGTTCGATGTGCATCCGCAGTGGTTCGGCAGTTTCGATACGCTCGATGTACATCACGTGATCACCGTCGAGCACGGTCAGGTTGCACGTCTCGCCCAACACCTGCACCAGTGTGCCTAGGATCGCCCGACAACTGCGCCTGAAAGTGCTATTGCCGAGAGTCTTGGTTGCTAGCTGGGTTGCTCGAGGTCCTGGAATATAGCCACGCACGCCGGGAATTTCACTGAGATAGTCATTTGCCACGAGCACATCCAGCAGTCGAGCCAGGGTCGCTTTTGGAATCGCCACGCGGAGTGCCAGCTGGGACATTGACACTGGCTGGTTCGCTGCCGCCACCCGTTCAAGTACCGTCAGCACTCTAAGCGCCCGTAAGTCCAGTAACGCTGATTTATCGCCGTCCATTTTCTTCTTCTCATTTTTCATAATCAACCCCGAATGCTTATGTTTAATTGTGGCTCTGGCACCAGCATTCGCGCTTAATTAGTCTTTGAATCCTTCTGGAGAAATTTGACTATTTGAGGCAAAAACCTTCAATTTTGAACCAATTATCTGTCTTTCATAAAAATCTACTTGTTCATTAAAGGGGGAGCTTGTATCCATAGATATCTTAATACAAGTGACCACGATGCGGCTGCCTGAAGTGGGAGGTGTAGCACAGCGCTGGGACTACGGGAGACACGCAATATGCCTAACTTTGACTTTGTGATTGTCGGCGCAGGTTCGGCCGGCTGTGTGCTGGCAAACCGCCTCAGCGAAAGCGGAAAATATTCGGTCTGCTTGCTTGAAGCAGGTCCCTCCGACCGTTACGGCTGGATTCATCTTCCGATTGGCTATGCCAAGACGATGTTCCACAAAACCTATAACTGGGGCTTTTATACCGAGCCCGAGCCGAATCTGGACAACCGTAAAATCTACTGGCCGCGCGGACGCACTCTCGGCGGCTCGAGTTCGATCAACGGCCTAGTTTATATTCGCGGTCAACAGCGTGACTATGACGAATGGGCGGCCCTGGGAAATCCCGGGTGGGGCTGGAATGACTGCCTGCCGTATTTCAAGCGACTCGAACACAATGACCTTGGCGCATCGGCCACCACTGGTGTGGACGGGCCGCTTTGGGCCACCACTATTCCAGGCAAGAATAAGCTCGTCGATGCCTTCATCGGCGCGTCCCAAAAAAATGGGGTGCCGCTGGTCTCGGATTTCAATAGCGGCCCGCAGGAGGGCGTCGGCTACTACCAGCTGACGACCCGCAGGGGCCTGCGCTGCTCGACTGCGGTGGCTTATCTGAATCCGGCGCGCAAACACCCGAGCCTTCACATTGAAACCGACGCGCAGGCGACCCGCATTCTGTTCGAGGGTAGCCTCGCGGTCGGTGTCGCCTACCGGCAGGGCGGTACCTTGCACGAAGTGCGAGCCACCCGTGAAGTGCTGCTGTGTGCCGGGGCACTACAGTCGCCCCAGTTGCTGCAACTGTCCGGTATCGGGCCGACGGCCCTGTTACAGAAATTCGGTATTCCAGTTTTGCGCGACGTGCCGGGTGTGGGCGCAAATCTACAAGACCATCTGCAGGTTCGTCTGATGTATGAAGTGAGCGAAAAAATCACCATCAACGATGAGCTCAACTCTCTTTGGGGCAAGGCAAAGATGGGACTGCAGTGGGCCGCCACCCGCAGCGGACCACTGGCAATTGGCATCAATCTGGCAGGCATGTTTTGTCGCGCGCTGCCGGAAGAAAATGCCACGCCTGATACACAATTTCATTTTGCGACGGTATCAGCCGAACAGGCAGCCGGAAAAGTACATTCTTTTTCGGGTTGTACCTATTCGGTCTGTCAGTTGCGTCCGGACGCCAGGGGACATGTGACGATTCGCTCCAACGATCCGTTTGAGGCACCAGCAATCCAGCCAAATTATCTGTCCACCGAGCGCGACTGCCGCACGACGGTCGCTGGTGTCCGTTTTGCGCAGCGGGTGGCCGCAACGGCTCCCATGAAACAGTACATGAAACGACCCTACCGGCCGCAGTCTGACGTGCAATCGGATGACGAGATACTTGCCTTCTGTCGACAGTACGGGACGACGATCTTTCACCCGTCCGGCACCGCTCGCATGGGCCCGGCGTCGGATCCGACTGCGGTCGTCGATGCTCGGTTACGGGTTCATGGCATCGCCGGGTTGCGGGTGGTCGATTGTTCGATCATGCCAACCCTAGTGTCAGGTAATACCAATGTTCCGACGGTCATGATCGCTGAAAAAGCCGCTGACATGATCCTCGAAGATGCGCGCAGTTCAGGTGCTGGACGCATCGTTGTCGATAGCCGCGTAGGGCAGCCTGCAAGCAATGCCGTCGCGACCGAAGGAGCATTGGCATTGAGAAAAATTTAAGCGTACTTGCAACATCCGGAGCGACCGGGAAAAGCGCAACCGGCGGAAGATACCGTCGGCATTCATAAGAAATCAAAGCATCGGAGACAGTCATTATGACAACTGATAAAAAAACCCTGCGCCGGGTGGCAATGGCGAGCATCATCGGAGCCACCATCGAGTGGTACGACTTTTTCCTGTACGGCGTGGTCGCGGGGATCGTTCTCAACAAACTTTATTTCCCGACAGGTGACCCGGCCACTTCCATCATGCTCGCCTATGCGACTTTTGCGGTTGGCTTCATGGCACGGCCACTTGGGGGCATCATCTTTGGTCATTTCGGCGACCGAGTAGGACGCAAAAGCGTACTGGTCATTACCCTGATGATCATGGGGGTGTCGACGGTGGCGATCGGCTTGATACCGACATTCGACCAAATTGGGTATTGGGCGCCTGCCTTGCTGCTACTGTTTCGGATTATCCAGGGCATTGGCCTAGGTGGTGAATGGGGTGGTGCGGTACTGCTGGCCTACGAGTACGCACCGGCGAACCAACGCGGTTTTTACACAAGCCTGCCACAGATTGGTCTGTCGCTCGGAGTTCTGCTTTCAGCTGGCTTCGTCGCGGGCATGTCGTCGATACTGACGGACGCGCAGTTCATGGCGTGGGGCTGGCGTGTGGGCTTTATCCTGTCGTTCGTGCTGGTGCTCTTCGGCCTATGGATTCGCCTTGCAGTCATGGAAACTCCTGAGTTTGCAAAACTGAAGAAAACTCACGGTCAAGCCAAGCTGCCGCTGGCCGATATGTTCAAACGCTTTCCGGGCAATATTATGCTTGGCCTCGGCGCACGTCATATCGATGGGGTGTTTTTCAACATCTTCAGCGTATTTTCTATTAGCTATCTCACCACGACGATCGGCATGACCCGCACCGATGCACTAGTAGGCGTGATGGTGGGCGCGGTGGTATTGACGGTCTTTATCCCGATTTTTGGCCGTCTCTCTGACAAACTGGGGCGGCCACTTCTTTACACTTGGGCAGCGGTTCTGACCGGGTTGAGCTGCTTTCCTGCATTTTGGTTCATGTCCCATGCCGACGGTAATAATGTCCTGATCTGGGCCGCGATTGCGATCCCGTTCGGCATTATTTATGCAGCGGTTTACGGGACTGTTGGCGTCTTTCTATGCGAGCTGTTCGATGCCCCTGTGCGTTATACCGGCATCTCGTTTGTCTACCAGGTTTCCAGCGTGACAGCCGGTGGACTCACCCCGATCATTGCCACCATCCTGCTGACTTACAACAACGGCCAACCCTGGCTGATCTGTACCTACGTACTTGCCTCGAGCATCCTGTCCTCGCTGTGTGCATACGCCATCCTGCGGCGTGCCAATGCCGCTGCAGCTGCCGGAGTTGAACATTTTGGTGATATCGGCGCTGCCCCCTTGCCGACTGATACAAGTCGAGTACGCCATGCGGTGCGCGCTTGACAAGCTGGTTAATTTTGAAAGGAAAATAAATGATAGAGCATGCAAAACACTCAGTTCCGGCCTCGGTCTTCGTGAGCGCATTCAAGCGTTGCGGCATTGACTTCATTACTACAGTGCCGGACATGCTGCAGATCGCTCTGCATCAGGCTCTGGAAGATCCGGTACATGGAATCCGCACAATCAATTGCACTACTGAAGATCAGGCCATTGAAACCGCAGCAGGTCTTTATGCCGGCGGGCGCAACGCTGCCGTGCTGGTACAGAATCAGGGCTTCTATGCGGGCATCAACAGCGTGCGGGCACTGGGTCTGGACTCTGGCGTGCCGCTGTTTTTCATCATTGGACAATTCGGTCGCGAATTCGCCAATCTCGGTGCCGATCCATTGCAATCAAAACGACGCATGGTCCGCATGCTTGAACCCTTGCTCGATACCTTGGAAATACCTTATTGGCGCCTGGAAGGGCCAGCCGATAGTGCCAACATTGAACGGGCATGGCACGCGTCGCGCGAGCGCAAGGGACCAGCGGCGCTACTGGTCGGTCACTTTATTGGATTTTAAATGACCGCTAAAAGCGTATCCAACACGACGATTAACGACATAAAGGATTAACAATGATGATGACACTGGATGTCTGCAAGGTGCTTGCAGACGTACGCGAGGACGCGGTCGTGGTGTGCACGATGGGAGCAATGAATGCCTTCGACAAACTGCCGGCAAATCCACTGACGGTGGCTTGCGTTCCCCTGATGGGTGGTGCTGCTTCGATCGGGTTGGGACTGGCGCTGGCCCGAACCGAACGGAAAGTGTTCGTGGTCGATGGCGACGCGAGTCTGCTCATGGAGTTGGGTGGCCTGGTTGCCGTAGCGCAGGCAGCACCTGCAAACTTCTTTCATTTTCTGGTCAATAACGGGATTCAGTTTGCGGGCCTGGGCAACCTCGCCACGCCTGGTCACGCAAACGTGGACTTCCCGGCACTCGCTCGAGCTGCTGGCTATCGTGCCTGCTACCAGTTCAAGACGATTGAAGAATTTCAGGCTGCTATCGCGACGATTCTGGCGGGTGCAGCACCCGCGTTCATTGAACTGGTGGTGGGCTACGATCAGCCAGCACTTGGCGTCGCCAATCCCGCCGTAGAAATGACCGATGCTCGCTTTACCCGCATGGGCGACGAAATCCGAGAGATCCGAGCCCAGCTCGGTGTGGTTGAAGTCTTTCCGTAAAAGCTATGTAGGGTTGGATGGCTTTCACCTTTGTTGCAGGCGTCGCGATTTCTGACCCGTCTGCCGTGAGTACCCGTATCGGTGGCTGCATGGCAGCCTTCTTTTTTAACTTTGTTGACAAGCGTTTAGCGCATTGCTAATCTCGCCTGTCTCTACTTGTATTAAGTCGTATTAATACCGATTAAGAATATCTTTTGATGGGCCAATAAATTTACATTGAGCTGCATGCCGCTGATATGAACAAAAGAACCTCACTTTGGATCGTAGGGGTCTGAGCCCAACGCCGCGAGATCTTTCTGCCACCGATCGATTTCATTTTCGGAACTCAACAAAGCCCGCAGGACGTTTCAAGAGTGGTTTTTGAGCGCGTTGCACATCGTTTCACCCCCTGGTGCCGCATAGATGCTCAACTTTAATAGTCACAAAGGATCCTTTTTTGAGCCTTGAAAGTATAAATCAAAGATTCCGCGGGGTTGGGCGCAGAACCCCGGCCACTGTCAGTGGCGTTAAAAATATTGCAAAGGATTAAATATGCATCTCAATGAAGAAGAGCAAGCCATGCTTGCCGGCGAGGCAGGGGAGGTCGTACGGATCGCCATGCAACACCAGATTATGGTCGGGGATTTTTTCGGCGCACGCGACTTTGTGGCCGTCACACAAGCGCATGTCATGGCCGACACCGAGAGTTTGGGGCAGGCCGGTGTCATGTGGCTCGAGCGCTTATGCGATGTAAGGGATGAGCTACACCGCGTGCGAATACCGACCATCACTGATCCGCGTGGGACGGATTTCACCAGGGCTGACGATCTGGGCCAACAGTCGTGGATGCTGGAACTGGAACGGCGCGCGATCGACGCGCTGGTTAAGCTTGGCGTAAGCATGACGGATACCTGTATCAATTACCAAACGGTGCTTGCTGCAACGCGTGGGGAACATGTCGCCTTTGGCGATACCGGCGTTGTGATTTACTCCAACTCCATCAACGGTGCGCGTTCGAATTTTGAGGGAGGACCTTCGGCTTTGTCTGCTGGGTTGACCGGACGCACGCCGCGTTATGGCTTTCACCTTGATGCGCAGCGCCAGGCGAGTCTGCGTATTCATGTCGACCTCGTGCCTAAGACTCTCAACGAATGGGGGGCGCTCGGGGGTGTTATTGGCCGCCTTGCGGGTAATTACTGGGAAGTACCAGTTATCGAGGGCCTCGACATTGCACCGACGTCGGACGAGCTCAAGCACTTTGGCGCAGCGATGGCGAGTTTCGGATCGGTCGCGCTGTTTCACATCGTGGGTATCACGCCGGAGGCATCGCGGCTCGAGGACGTCGGCGGACACAAGCTGGCCGTACGCCATCGCATTAGTCGTAGCGACATCGATGCGCTGACTAAAAGCTATGCACTAGAGAAGACCGTGGACGTTGTCGTATTTTCCGCGCCGCAACTCAGCATGTATGAGCTGCGTTCATTGGCTGAGCTATGCGATGGACGTCATTTTAAGATCCCGCTGCTGGCCATCACCAGTCCGCAGGTCAAACCGGATGCCGATCGCTTTTGCTTTACCGAACGTATCGAAGCCGCGGGCGGCACTGTTATGTCGGGCATGTGCTTTTACCAGTCGTATGCGCGTGAAATCTCAGAGGCGAAGGGTTGGAAGCGGCTCGCCACCAACAGTGCCAAGCTTGTCAATATACTCGGCGGCTATGGTTATGTGCCGATGCTCACGTCGATGGAAGAATGTGTCAATGCGGCGGTAACGGGAGAATTGAAATGAGTGAACTGGTCCTGACTGCGCGCTATGCGATGGGTAGCAAAGTGTGCTCCGAAGCCCTTGTGGCGAAGGATGGATTTTCGGCACGCTACGATCTTAATCGTCTGCGTGGCGTATTTTCTCGTCCGGCCCACAAATTGGTCGGTCAATCCTATGTCGGTAAGATCCTGATTCTCGATACTGCCAAGGGCGGTGTGGCGAGTGCGTGGATGCTCAATGAAATGCAGTCGCGTGACATGGCGCCGCTGGCTATTGTGTTCAACAGCGTCAACCCGATCCTAGTGCAGGGTGCCGCATTGGGTGGGATCACGATGATGGCCGGATTCGATGCGGACGTGACATCGTTGATTGCCCATGGTGCGCTGGTCGAGATTGATCCGGCAGCCAGGACCTTGCGCGTATTGAGCGGCTCAGACAAGACCGTTGACGGTGACACAGACCGCTTGATAACGGCTGGTGCGTCACAGAAGGTGCGCTTCGTCGCACGGAAATAATTACACCGAGCTGACCCGCGAAGGAATAGCGCTTTGCTTAATTTGGAGGTGGCGTTGGAGTAATATAAGTTAACATAACTTTAATCGCAGGACAGATATTTATGCAGAGCGACTCTCTCCCCATTCGCAGGCAATCGCCGGTGCCGATTTATCTGCAGATTGCCAATCTACTGTTGGAGAAAATCAATGCCGGCCTGTTGCAGCCGGATGACAAGCTTCCATCCGAGATCGAATTGATCAGCCAATATCGGGCCAGTCGGATCACGATCCGCCTGGCGATCAAGCATCTGGTGACACAGGGCGTAGTCGCTTCGCGGCAGGGTAAGGGAACGTATGTACTCGCTCCGACAATCAAGCTCGAACTCGGACAATTCAAGGGATTTTACGAACAAATTAAAATGCAGGGCATCAATCCGGAAACCGAGCTGATAAAGTTCATCATCAATCCGTCCAAGCTGCCGGCGGCAGCGCTTGAACTAGCAGGCACTGGCAAGCACATAGTCGAGTTCGTGAGGTTATACCGAACAGACACCCAAGCATTCGCCGAAGTACACGGCTGGTATGCGACCAACGTGACTCCGGAGCGCGCGATGCTTGAGCGTTATCCAGTATTGGGCGTCATCATCCGCGAATTTGGTAGTGCGATTGCTTCAGCCGAGCTGGGCATCCGGGCAGTCAAGGCGACGGCGAAGCTGGCCCGCAGCCTCGACATCGGTCGCAGCGATCCGGTTCTCCTGTTGCGTCGGGCGTCTTTTTTAAGTAACAAGAAAATGTGTGAGTACGCGGAAATCCACATCCGTGCCGAGCGCTACGAGTTTCGTCTCCATACAGAAGGTCCTCTTTCGGTAACGTCTGCGATCCACCCGCTGGACCGGTCGGTGAGAAAACGTGCAGAAGAATCATCGGGGTCGTCTGGCAGCAAGCGCAAGTCCTCGCAGTCCACCCCTTAGCAAGGTCACCACTATCGATATCCGACAATTTTTTCCGTTCCTGAATTGGCCAAGGCCAACCGCATCTTCCCTGCGACAGGACGCGTGGGCGGGGATCACGGTTGGACTGGTACTTGTGCCACAGGCGGTCGCCTATGCCACCCTGGCTGGCATGCCGCCGCAAACCGGCCTGTACGCAGCTCTTCTGCCGAGCATCATCGGGGCCTTGTGGGGTTCGTCGGCGCTGCTGGCCGTCGGGCCGGTGGCTCTCACGAGCCTGTTGACCTTCGGCTCACTGGCTCCGATGGCGATACCCGGCAGTGCACATTGGGTGACGCTGGCGATCTGGCTGGCGCTATATTCCGGCTGTTTTCAGTTCCTGCTCGGGGCCTTCCGCTTCGGGCGCATTGCCGATATCGTGTCGCAGCCGGTGATCATTGGCTTCATCAATGCGGCGTCACTCATCATCATCACCTCGCAACTGCCGGCCCTGCTAGGGGTTACATTTTCACTTGAGAATTTCATTCACCCGGGTGCCATTTTTGCCGGGGAAGGCATGCTGCTCACGGCAGCATTTGGCCTGACGTCACTGGTTCTGCTTGGCCTGTTCAAACGTTTCATGCCGCGATTCCCCGCCATGCTCGCGGTCACCCTTGTAGGCATTCAGGCGAGTTGGGCAATCGATTATGCGGCGCGCGGCGGCAACATCGTCGGCACCATCACGGCTGGAATGCCGCTGCTGGTTTTGCCTTCGGATATCCCGTTTTCCAGTCACCAGGAATTGTGGCCGGCCGCGCTGATCATTGCCCTCATCAGTTTTACGGAAGCCATGTCGAGTTGCCGCGTGCTGGCGCGCAAGCGCAAGGAGGCATGGCACGAAGACCAGGAATTGATCGGACAGGGGCTGGCGAAAATTGTCAGCGGCCTGTGTGGGGCGTTTCCGGTCAGTGGTTCATTTTCCCGTTCCGCTCTGAATCTTTATGCTGGTGCCACCAGCGCCTGGTCAACGTTGTTTTCTGCAGGATGCGTGGTGGTGTGCCTCCTGTTTTTCGTTGACTTGCTTTATTTTTTGCCGCGCTCAGTGCTGGCGGCCATGATTATCGTGCCGGTGATTGGTTTGCTGGATTGGCGGGCATTTCGTCGCTTGTTGCGCGTCTCTCGTGGTGAAGGATTGATTGCGCTGGCCACTTTTGCCGTGACGCTGTTGTCGACGCCGCGCTTGCACTGGGGCGTGTTTGTTGGTGTCGGCCTGACGATGCTGTCGTTCTTGTACCGACGTGCCCATCCACGACTGATCGAGGTCGGAGAGCATCCCGATGGTACGCTTCGCGACCGGCGGCGGTTTGACATACCGCGGCTGGCACCGGATGTGCTAGCAGTCCGGCTAGACTCGGCGCTCAATTTTCTAACTGCTGCGATGCTCGAGCGTTTCGTCAATGAGCAGATTCGCGAGGATCCGCAGATTGTCCGTGTTCTCGTCTGCGCCGGGTCAATCAACGATATCGATGTCAGCGGGATCGACATCCTGGAAGCAATATCGCGCGGCCTGCATGCAGATGGCAGAACCTTGTATGTGTCTGCCATGAAGAAGCAGGTGTGGGATGTGCTGGGCCGGGCCGGCGTGATTGCGGACATCGGTAGTGAGCATATTTTTTCGACCGACGCTGATGCTATTCGGGCGATGAACTTGACTCCCCATCAATCGAAGTAATTGTGCACGCGCGCCGCCCTCGGCGAGTCATTGTTTTTCTTGTATCTGCGCTTCAGGGGTATGCACTTTTACTTCGCATGCGAGCGAAGTAATGTTGCGAGATTTTTAAAATGGGAAGTAAAAGTAATAAGTTGTCTAAAAATCGACGGAGACCTTCATGGCTTCAAGCCATTCTCAAACCTACTTTACGAATCAGACGGCCATTGAGCGCCCGAAGGGCGCGCAACTCTTTGAGTTGTAGACACCCAAACTAAAGCTGCAGACGAGGCTCTTCGGTCCACTCCAAGTTTGGTTTTGTTACATCCTGTCGAAACTCGACTAATCGGCTAATTTGCGTGAGTATTCTTCAGTACATGGTGGTGCGACCGCAGATTTTTATGCTTTTCACGCAACACAATCTAGATTTTCTGCGTTGCAACATGTGCGTTTTTTAATGTTGTCGCGTTCCAGCCAACATGATTTGATGTAATCAATCGGTTAGCTCATGGTGCGTTGAGCCAGTAGAAACGGAAGGGTGTAGAGATGGGCTAAGCGTGAGGCCCTAATGGGCGGGGATCGCCACCGCGTTCATGCCGATGAAAACACAACGTCCTCGCTGCGGATGTGATGTGTTGTTAACGATTCGTGGTACTTGCATTGGTCCCAATTGGGGACTAGACTACAGACATGCGCATCATATCGAAAAAGCACTTGGTCGCCTATTGGACACGGCATCCCGGCACCGAGCAGCCACTGAAAGCCTGGCACGAGGAAGCGAGCGCGGCGTGCTGGCAAACGCCGCAGGACATCAAGAATCAGTACCGTAATGCCAGTGTGGTCGGGCAGAACCGGGTGGTGTTCAACATTAAGGGCAATGACCACCGCCTGATTGTGGCTATTGCTTACCAGTTTGGCGCAATTTACATCAAATTCATTGGCACGCACGCCGAATACGACAGGATTGACGCGGCCACGATCAACATGGAGTAAGAGATGGAACTCAAACCAATCCGTACTGAAGAACAGTATCAGCAGTCGCTGGTGGCAGCCTCCTGGTACGTTGATCACGAACCCGTTCCTGGTTCGCTGGAGGGCGACCGCTTCGAGGTTTTGCTGATGCTCATTGAGGCTTACGAAAGCACGGTCTACCCGGTTACTGCTCCCGATCCGGTCGCGGCCATCAAGTTTCGAATGGAACAGGCCGGTCTCGCCGCAAAAGATCTGGTGCCGATGATCGGTAAGCTCAATCGCGTCTATGAAATTCTCAATTACAAGCGGCCACTGACGCTCGCCATGATCCGGCGACTGCATGCCGGATTGCATATTTCTGCGGAAAGCCTGATCAGCGGTTCGGCATCGCCGGCCTGATCGGCTTCGAATCAGCAGTCAGGTTGGGCTATACCCTAACCTGATGTCAGGAGGCCTCAACATAAGCCGTCAGAATAGGGTTGGTATCGTAATGTCTTGACAGGTTTCTTCAGCGGTCATTGAGTCTATCCTGACATATCTTATTAAAGTGGCACGCTTTGCGAGGTCAACGCATCGGTTATGTCCGGGTTAGCAGTTTTGACCAGAATCCAGAACGTCAGCATGATCAGGTCCAGGTGGGAAAACTGTTCACCGACAAGGCCTCGGGCAAAGACATACAGCGGCTACAGCTCGACGCCTTGCTGTCGTTCGCCCGTGAAAGTGACACGGTAGTCGTGCACAGCACGGACCGTCTGGCGCGCAACCTAGACGACCTGCGTCGCCTGGTGCTGCAACTCACCAAGCGCGGTATCCGCATCGAGTTCGTCAAGGAATGCCTGAGCTTCACCGGCGAAGACTCGCCGATGGCCAACCTGCTGCTGTCAGTCATGGGGGCGTTCGCGGAGTTTGAGCGGTCCTTGATCGGCGAGCGGCAGCGCGAAGGAATCGCATTGGCCAAGCAGCGCGGCGCCTACCGAGGTCGCAAGAAAGCGCTGGTGGATAATCAGGTTGTCGAGCTGCGCCGCCGTGCTGGTGCCGGCGAGCAGAAATCAACCCTTGCGCGTAAGTTCGGCATCAGTCGGGAGACCGTGTATCAATACTTGAAGATGGTGCCAACTCCTTAACTTGGTTTTCCGACTCACTGCAACTCAAACCCATATATTTGCGAGGCGGCGCAGCAAGGTTTTACGGGGATGTGAGTCCGGCGATTAACCTGACGCCGGATCGCCGTTTTACTCGCGCTCGGGCACCAGCGTTAAAGTGGACCCATTGAGTGTTGTTGAGACTATTGCGTACATTCCCAGATAAGGTGCGCTGAGGGTAGCGGGCTAAAGCAAAAAACTTTTTTGAGAGATATGTTGCTGGACATAAACAGAATGTTTCTGTAGCTTATGATGATTAGATCATAAGCTAATTTCATGCCAAAATATTTTGATGGTGAAGTGTCACTACCGTTTGAAATCGTTCGTTTAACGTCTACAGAAATTACTCCTGCTGCACTTGACGCCGTCTTTTCCACCAGGGACGGTGCGACAATTTCTGTCGTATTTACGGGGTTCGAGGCTGGATGCCTCGGATATATTATCAATGTACGGAAACAATCGGTGGCATTCCAGATCGTCAACATCGCAGGAGAAACAGAACTTGTCGTGACAAGCACCGAGCGCCTAGTTGATTTAATCGAACATATTTCAGGTATTCGATACGTTGAGGAGGTTCAAAATGTCTTCTACGGTTCTAGAAATAATATCGGCTCATCAATGACATATTCTTATTAAGTCTCTGCGACCTCTTCAAGCCAATGCGCTGCTCTGAGGTTAGCTTGAATTCGATCATATTCAGAATCAGGCTTCTTCCCTTGGTCCATTATTGTCCAGTAACCTCCACGTATAGCAAAAAGCTTCCAATCCAGCTTTACACCAAGCCACAATAGCGCCGTCTTGGAAGGTGACGACCTCACGCCAATCGTTCGTAACCATTGGTCTGGCCGGGGACCCGCAAGCAACTGGAAATTAACACCGCTTGGCAATTCGACATTTCCTAAAATTTTGCACTCCTGCGGATACTCTGTTCCCACCTCAGCGTCTGCCTGAATACAGCCTTCAAGGAGACAAATATCCAAAAATGTCTCTCTCAACCCTAGCGCAAGTACCTGCTGCTTGAACTTTGTATATAGATCATCCTCTTCTCTCATTTCCAAATAGTGTGGCACAGACTGCGGCATTTCTTGTGGAAGTTGAATTCTCATAAGTTTCCCCATGTTGCCTTCCTCCGCCTTATAAGTCGCTTCTGCACCATTGATAATTGGAGTCGCAACGTCAATACCCTTAACACGCCCGCCCTGATTTAGAAGCCAACCATAGTCTCGTATTTTGGCAAGTAGCCAAGCATCAAATACACCAACGAGGTGAATGTGTGGGTACGTAATACTTGTGCCCTCATGAACGCCAACTTGCCATCCCCAATTAATTATTACAATAAAATCTTTACGATATCTAATCAGTTGCAGCGGGGTTGCCAAGTTCGCAGATTTCTCCTCAGCTGCAGTATGCAAGGCTTTGACTTCAAGTCCAATCTCGTTGTCCCGTTGACGGTTCCGAATTATCAAATCCGGAAATACATTCCACAATACGGCGGCCACAGAAAGACCACTATTATCTTGGTGAAGAATATTATTCATTTCATAAGCCACTGAATATTCCAGTAACGTCGAAACACGCGTTCGTGTGTCTGTTAAATGGCGTGGATCTCGAGGCGGTCGCTCACTTGTTTTTCTTGCTGTTAATGTTTTTGAAACACCAGCATTGACGCGTTTGATTGCGATTTCAAGCAATTTTAGAACGAATTGCCTTGAGGTTAAATCATTCGATTCCTGCAAAGAATATTGTATAGTACTTGACATTTTAACCCTTCGTAACAAATGCATTCGCGACATTATTGATGGCTTGGAGCTCAAGATGAGTGGCAGTTGCTTCCAATTGTCGAGCTTCATTGCGAGTTCGCTCGTAGAGGCCTTTCGCAGCGGAAAATGCATTGAGAATTTCTACTTGCCGATTATTTGGTGGAACAGGAACCTTTACACGCAAAAGATCCTTAAGTGTGATTCGAGGGCGGCCGATTCCAGCGATAAGGTGGATAATCTGACCGAAAACAAAATCAGAGCGCAATAATATTGATAATAACAAGGGATCAATAACTGCTACATGGTTCTTCTCACGAACAGTTAATACAATGCATTCGGCGGACGTATATCCTGGAGTGAGCCAATCAGCGTATGCAACCTTACGAAGTCCAGGGCGCATTTTTGCAAATAAAATATCTCCTCGACAATATCTCTTTACAGCACTCGACAGTGAATTAGCAGGAGTTCTAACCTGATTCGCTAAACCAACATAAGATTCCATGTGCGCAAGCCCTGTATAGGGGATAATCTGGTCGGTAAGGTCGATTGAGGGGACGCAGCTTTCATTGCGAACCCCGCAAAGGTCGCCTAACTGTACCAAAGGAAACTCGCATCTAGCCACTGCGGCTTCAGCTGCCACACGAGCAGGATGGTGGAAACGAAAATCTAATCGATTTTCAGCTCGGTCCAACGACAGATTGTTACCAGATGTCTTGCCTACAAATAAATTCACTGTCTGACGTTCGAGAACTCCTGTTCGTTCGAATTGTCGCCAAACCGCCAGAATGCTCGGGAGATCGTTGTTCAGAGAAGGCAGACCTGTTTCGTCGTATGTTAGGTCTGGGTCGCCATTTGCTTTACGTCCAACATTTTCTGCCCTAGCATAAAAAGTTAAGTAGTTTGTGCTTGGAACGGTTCGCTTTCGTAAAAGAAGTATCGACGTATTTACGTTTGCATATGGCATAAATGCGGCTTCTGGTAAGCTTATCACGGCGCAGAGCTCCGCTTGTCCCAGAATAACGTCGCGAACATCAGCCGCTGATGGCAAGGACAAAACTCCTTCATCAATAACCACGACGAGCCAACCGCCCTCCCTTAACAGGGCAAGGCTACGTTCAAGGAACAAAATTCCCCTGCGTCGACTCACCTTTCCTCGCCCGAGAATATAGGTATCTAGTTCATCTCTTTCAGTGAAATCACTACCAAATGGCGGATTTGTCAAAATAACGTCAAATTTTTCAGAGAACTGTCGTCCGGCCGCACCAAGTGTTCCTCCATTCCCCAAGCACATAGTTTGAAATTTTGGTGTGTTGTGAACATAAAGATTTATTCCAGAAACCCAAGCGAGGCGTTCGTCAATCTCTAATCCAATTAAATTAACGTTTTCTATTTTTCGCTTCGCGACCTCTACAAGAAAACCACCTGTACCGCACGCAGGGTCAGCAATAACACCTGAAAGATTTTCCTCTACCAATCCCACCATAAACTCCACAATACTTTGCGGTGTAAAAAATTGCTGATGATCGCCTTTATCAAAGGTATTTCGTATCATTTCCTCATATGCATAACCTTTAACATCGCGGGCACCCGTAGCTAGCGATATCTCATTAAGAGCGGAACCAAGCGAATCTAACGCAGCATCACTCAATCGAAGTTCACGAAATTTCATAGGGAAAAGTGTGCCGTTTAGGTCCGTCGATGAACGAAAAGCTAAACGAATTTTCTCTGCATAATCATTTTTTTGCTCGTTTGATTTACGATCAAACAGCGTCGAGTCATAGCGAGATCGATCGACGAGGAGTTTAAGAAATAATAATTTTGTTACTTCATCGAAACGCTCAATAATGCTACTGTTTGCATCGGTGTCACGTAAAATTCTGTGCAATTTAACCAAGAGTCTTCGGATCCTCTTTTCCGTTTCATCCGTTGAAATCACCTCTCCAGTAAAACCGTGATCTTCCGAAATGGCACTTTCAAACATTGTTTGCTGCTCAAGAACCATTGGATTCAAACCTTGAACGTCTTTTAATAAATACATCCGATAGTTATTTGTGGAGTTCCGTACGGGCTTAAGTTTTCCCGACTTATCCCAATTTCTCAGTGTCTCTTTTGTAACACCAAGGAGGCTTGCTGCTTCCGCGAGAGAAATGTACGATGTCATAATTTCATAATAGCCAATGTTTTGTAATGTTCAAAGGTTACAAGAAATATGCATTTTGTGCAAGCTTCGCAAGATATTTTGTAATCACCCGGCAAACGTGTTGTTGTACTTTAAATCCAAGAAGTGGTTCCACGTCTGACCTCCAGAAAATTCCGTCACCCAAGCTCAAGCCCTGCAACGAGCGCATCTAGGGCTTTTAAGCGCGAACCGCCTATTTCTTCGGACTGTGCTCAAAACAAGCACCGGTGGGGATTGACGCCAAACTGATGCTTTCCGTCAGTGACGCCATTTGGCCTGATATGACGCAATCGCCTTTTTGAAAACGACCTGTCCGAAACCGATCGGTTTAGGACGCCACCCGCGCGATATGTACTTAAGTAGGCCTTTGCTTATTTCGGACAGGCTTTATAATAAGTACCTCCATTTCGTACACTTTGGCGGCCTCGAACCATGTCTCGCACATTTATTTATGCTCGCGTCAGCACCATCGACCAGAACACCGACAATCAGATCCTTGAAATTGAAGCTGCTGGCTTCTCCGTCAACCAACGACGTATTGTTGCCGAAAGTATTAGCGGCAGCGTAGCGGCGAGTGAACGTCCGGAGTTCTCTAAATTGCTTGACCGACTGGAGCCTGGTGATGTGCTCATCGTGACAAAACTCGATAGGCTAGGGCGCAATGCGATGGATGTACGCTCAACTGTCGAGCGACTCGCCGCCGATGGGGTTCGTGTTCATTGCCTTGCACTTGGCGGCGTTGATCTCACAAGCGCGGGCGGAAAAATGACCATGGCCGTGTTGACGGCAGTGGCGGAGTTCGAACGCGATTTGCTGATTGAGCGAACGCATGCGGGAATTGCGCGCGCACGCGCCGAAGGTAAGGTGATGGGGCGGCCGTCAGCATTGACCAAGGTGCAACAGACGGAGGCTATTCGTCGCCTTGCGGAAGGTGTGTCGGTCTCGCAATTGGCGCGGGACTACAACACGACTCGCCAGTCCATTATGCGAGTTCGAGATAAGGCTCTGCAAAATCACGGATGATGAGAGGCCATGTCGGAACGCATGTTCTGGGGCTGGGGAGACGGAATTTTCTGGGGTTCCGGCTTAGATCCCCAAGTCAGGTTTTCACGCCCAACCGGCAGTACAAATTTAATACCCGAACTATTGCCCTGCATGTTGTTGGCGCCGACGAATTTTTGAACACCCCGACCGATTTTCACTGACCCACCTTAACTGGCGTAAAGGTAAACGCAGCATGGCGTACCAAAGGCCCGGGTGGGTCAGTCGATGTCGGCGCCCTGGGTCAAAAACTCATCGGCGCCAACAGACGGTGATCTCACGCCAACTGGCATCGATTATTTTGTAGCATCTTTCATTGTTGCGGTTCACTGATCCGTTATGAAGGTGCATTTTTTCAGTGGTTGGGAGGTACAGGTGCAAGAGAATTACTGGTGAGTTTTGCTATAGTTGTACCTTGCACGTTTGCCGAAACCTTGAAGCACGTGTGATTTTCAGATATTCGCGAGCTTTTATGGTTCAAGCGGAAATATTGCAGCAATTCGATGGTAAAAAATTCATACCCAAGGAGGTTTGGTGAAGGACGATGCAAACGAGACGGGTCAAGTAACGGAAACCGAGCGGCGTAACTACGCCGCCCCTGCTCTTGAAAAGGGGCTCGATATACTTGAAATCATGAGCAAAAGCGAGAAGCCGCTCTCGCAAAAAGAAATTGCTCAAAGTCTTGGGCGTAGCGTGGGTGAAATCTATCGCATGCTGAACTGCCTCGTGGACCGGAACTACATTTTTCAGGTGGATGACAGCTCGTACTCGATCACGACCAAACTTTTCGAACTGGCGCACACCAATCCCCAAACCCATAGGTTGCTGTTCGAGGCATTGCCCGTAATGCAACGTCTCGCCAAGGATCTCGAGCAGTCGTGCCACCTCACCGTGTATTCGCAAGGCAAGCAAGTCGTGCTGGCAAAGGTCGATACGCCCACTGGCATGGGCTTTAGTGTGCGTACGGGATCGGAACTTGATGTATTGATTTCAGCATCTGGCCGTATTCTCCTGGCCTTTCAAGACGACGAAACGCGCCGGATGCGCATTGAAGAGTCGATGCAACGCCGTCCCGACCAATCTGATCCTCAAATTGGCGCCATCCTCGACACGATCCGTAACACCGGTTACGAGTCGATTGCCAGCAGGCAGGTTCGAGGGCTCTATGTAATCAGCTTTCCGATTCTTGACAGGCAAAATCGTGCACTCGCGGCGATGACGGTCCCTTTTGCGGAACGTATCGATCAGGACCGGCGAAAGTCGGTCCCAGAAGTGACGGAGGCACTTGCTGCGGCGGCGAGTATTTTGTCCCAAAGAGTGGGTGGCGCTGGAGGAAGCGCTGCAGGGAACGCTACTCCCTAATAAATGCTCCGCGCAACCTGATGCAAGTGTGCTCCAGCCAGGTTTGGATGATGCGGCCGGAAGCTGGTGACGGCTGTTGCCACCGGTTGGCCTTCTTCCCGGTGGCTTGAAGGTGCGACGGTCCGGCGTCCGGCACGCTCGACGCCGGTATCGGGACCGGTGATGCGACGACTTTGGCCATGCAAGTTTGACGATGCGCTGCCGGCCATGATAGCCGTGAGTTCATGGACCGTTCACTTACTGAGTTGTCAGGTCGCAGGCGTCGAAGTTACAAATGCCGCGCCATCGCTGAGCATCTGCGCAATTTCGGCCTCATCGTAGCCAGCCTCCCGCAGTACCGCTTGCGTTTCCCATCCACGCGGCTGCGAGGGGCTGCGTGTTGAGGGATAGGATTCATCAAATCGGACGGTCGACCGGATGGCATAGACCTTCCCTTCCGTCGGGTGCAGTTCGGATTGAATGAGGCCCACCGCTTGCAGATGTTTGTCGTCGGGAAGTGTCTCAAGGGTATTGCAAGGTTGCACAGCGATGTCAGCGGAACGTAGCAATTCGAGCAATTCCTGCGTTGTCTTGTGCGTGAGCGGCGCCCCACGCAATTCAAACCATTCCACGACATTCTTCGCTCTTGCTGCAACTGAATTGAAGCGCGGGTCATCCAGCAAGTCCGATCTGCCGATGACTGTCAGGAAGGCACGTACTTGCGAATTGGTATTGATCGTGAAAGCAATCCAGCCGTCAGCAGTTTTGACGGGACGATTGTGCGGATTCAGCAATCGAAGATCGCCGGGTGGCCCGACAGGAGGATCGAAGCTTTGCTGCGCCAGGTGCTCCTGGAGCACAAATGCCGCCATCGTTTCGAACATCGGCACTTCGATGCTGCACCCCGTGCCACGCGTTTTACTTTCCACGATAGCCGCGAGGATAGACCCGGCGGCAACTTCCCCGGCCACATGGTCGCAGATGAGCATCGGAACGTAGTTGGGCACGCCGTCGCGACGTAACGACAGTCCTGCCATGCCAGTGGCACCCTGGACGACGCTGTCGTAGGTCGGCTGGCCGGCATAGGGACCATCCGTGCCATATCCGGTGATCAGGCAATAAATTTTTTCCGGATACTTATCGCGGATGGTGTTGGCATCCAGGCCCAGCCGTTCCAGTGCCTGGGGACGCATGTTGGCGACGATCACATCGGCGGATGCAATCAATCGCTCCATCACGTTGCGGGCACCCGGTTTCTTGAAGTCCAGGCAAATGTTCCGCTTGCCTCTGTTGAGGTGAAGATAGGTGCCCGAATGTTGGCCGGTCGGCGAGGGGCCGCCGAGTCCGCGCATCAAATCGCCCTCTGGGCTCTCGACCTTGATAATCTCTGCGCCATATTGTCCCAGCCGCCAGGTGCAAACCGGTCCGACCACAACGCTCGTCAGGTCGAGAATACGGATTCCCTTCAATGGTTCAAAGCTCATGTAAATCTACCTCCATGTCGACGGCAAGAGTGGATCGATGGTCATAGGCCTGCAACCGGAAATTGGCGTCACTCTGCCTGGCCATCATCGTGATGGGCCTTCCACAAAAAAGCGGTACCAGGTGCCGGACCTTGATGGCGGACGGAACGACGCCGATCTCGCGACGCAGATACTCCGTCATGAGAAGGGTGACGAGTCCGCCATTGACAACCAGGTCCGGAAATCCTTCGACGTTGCGGGCGTGGGACCGGTCAAGGTGGATTTTGTGCGAGTTGAACCCCAGTGCAGAGTACTGGAAGAGCAAGGTCTCATCCGGGATCATGGTCGCCGTGCGATGGCCGGACAGGTCCGTCACCGAAGCGGAGGCCTCGTCGGTCGAACTGCCTTTGCGGGCGGGCAGCAGCAGATAGGTTTGTGTCTCCGTCAACGCTGGTGACGCATCACCGCCAAGCCAGAGTTCGTGTCGGATCGTTGCCACTGCCATGGGGCCACTTGCCGAGGTCTTCCGGTCCAGGCTTTGCATGGCACTCTTGCGGTGTACCAGCGCACCGATCGGTATGTCCTTCTCGAAGGACACGGATCGCCCCCCTAGCAGTAGCCGGGGCAGGCCAATGTCCGGCATGGGGACGCCGAGTCCCGGAAATCCATCGGCTCTCAATAGCGAACGCCTTGTTTCTGCCGCCATCAGGATGAACTGCCAGCCTCTCGGTAGCGCCGCGCCGTCGAGCACGTCATCCGGGTTCAGGTCGAGCATCGCGGCGACCCTGCGCGCGCTTGAGATGTTGCACACCTCGGCACGTGCGATCGACAATTCGGCGAACGCCCCTTTTTCTTTAAAATCTGTGTTTGTATTCATATGTGAATTATATAGTTCATATACGATTTTAAAAGCCTATTTAAATAGTCTAAAAAGCAATTTATCGTCATTTATCTCCAATTTAAATTTTGTATATGCATTGTTGACTTTACTAATAAATTCTCATATCGTTCGGCTTGCGCTGGGCAGACGTGCGTTTGTTCAGTCACCTGCGGCAAGATTTGCCGGCTTGATACCTATAACGACATGCAAAAAAGCAAGAAAGTGAGAATGAAATGAATTTCAAGTTTCACCACATGAACCTCTGCACGGACAATCTGCCGAGACTGACTAATTTCTACAAAACATTATTTGAGCTGGGAACCATCAAGGACGAGAGCCATACCGTGATCAGCCGTGACCGCGACGATCGCGCCTATACCGGCAAGGTCGACTTCCTCACCGATGGCGATATTGAGTTTCACTGGGCCGAGCGGGATCTGGAGACTGGCTTCAAGATGAAGCAATTCGTCAATCCGATGGGGCATGGACACTTCTGTTTCCGGACGGACGACATCAAGGGTTTCATGCGCAAGTGTGACCAGCTTGGGCTTCGCTATTCAGACTACGGTTGCTGGGCAATTCCGGGTTGGCATCAAGTTTTTCTGCAAGACCCTGATGGCCACGTTATCGAAGTGCACCAGCCGAACGTGTTCTGATTTTTTTCACAAGCAAGAGGGGGAGACAAGCCATGCCATTCCGTACAAAAGAAGATCGAAGCGCACAAAGCGCCAGTCAACATAGCCGTCGTGATGCACTGAAGCTCATTGCGGGAGTAACAGCCGCAACGCTGATTCCAAGCGCTGCGCTGGCCCAGGGAGCCGGCAAGTTCAATCTGAAAATTGCCATCACCTTGCCCGAGAGTCATCCGACGTCCGCCGCCCTGAAGGCGGCGTGTGTAGAAATTACGAAAGAATCCAATGGTCGCCTGATCATGGAGGTGTATCCGAATGGCCAGTTAGGCAGTGATACGGATACGTTATCCCAAGTGAGATCCGGAGCAATTGACTTCATTTGTACCGCCGGGTCGATTTATGGCAACTTGGCGCAAGCCGCGTCCATCAATTCGATTGCGTTTGCATTTCCTGACTATCCTTCCGTGTGGAAAGCGATGGAAGGCGATCTGGGTGCCCACATCCGCACCGCGCTCGACAAGGTCAATCTCACGCAGGTAGGGAAATTCTTTGACCACGGCTTCCGTCAGATCACCCACTCATCAAAGCCGATCGTTACCCCGCGCGATCTGGCAGACATGAAGATACGCGTGCCGGCGACCCCGTTATGGACGTCCATGTTCAAGGCCTTGAATGCCTCGCCGACATCGGTGCCCATCGGTGAGCTTTACACGGCGCTCCAGACAAAGGTCGTCGATGGTCAGGAAAACGCATTGCCGACTATCGACGCAGCCAAGCTCTATGAAGTCCAGAAGTACTGCTCGAACACGTCACATCTGTGGGAGTACTTTGCACTCGTCGGTAACAAGCGCATCTGGAACGCCTTGCCCGAGGACCTCCGTGCACTGGTGACGAAAGTCTTTGATGCCAATGCCATAAAGCAACGTGCTGCACACGAGTCACTGAATGTCTCGCTGGAAGCCAAGCTCAAGGGATTGGGCATGCAGTTCAACCGGGTGGATACGAAGCCATTCCGTGAGGTGCTGCTGAAGGCGGGTTACTACGAGCAGTGGCAGAAGAAATTCGGGCCAGAGACGTGGGCGCAGCTCGAAAAGTACACGGGCAAACTGGGCTGAACGCCAGGCTGGTACATCGGCAGCGAACAAACCGCTGACGTAGAGGCCAGCAAGAATCGACGCGGTGCGTCGTGCAAGCGCCCTGGCTGATGTGAGACGTGACTTTTCGCATCGGCGTGCACCACCACCGTGCCGCCAGATTCAAAAAGCATCAGACACACAATAAATTAAAAAATTTTGGAGACGCACTTTGGACATGCCAACGCATCCTGATGACTCGCGCGCAAGCGAAACGAGCGTGCAAAAGAATAACGCCTGGCTGCGCGCAGTCGGAAAGGCCGATCGACTACTCGCCATCGTCACCGAGGTACCTGCCGCGCTGCTGGTGCTCGCCGAAATCCTCGTGCTGCTCGGTGGCGTCGTGAGTCGGTACGTATTGCACCATCCGTTGACATGGTCGGATGAACTCGCCTCGATGCTCTTCCTGTGGCTTGCGATGCTCGGCTCCGTGATCGCGTTGCGCCGATCGTCCCACATGCGCATGACGGCGCTCGTCGACATGACCTCCCCGGACACGCGCGCTTTCCTCGACCTGCTGGCATTGGTTGCCGCCGTCGCGTTTCTTGCGTTTATCGGCCATCCGGCCTATGAATTTGCTGCCGAAGAGGCTGCCGTGACCTCGCCGTCGCTCGAAATTTCCAATGCATGGCGTGCTTCTGCGCTCCCAGTCGGAATTGCCTTGATGTGTTTTTCTGCCGTTCTCAAGCTTGCCGAGGTGACGGACTGGCGCCGTCTTTTGGCCGGACTGGCCCTGGCTACAGCGGTCGTGGGTGGCCTTTACATGCTGAGTCCGCTGTTCCAGGACCTCGGTAATTTCAATCTTCTGATTTTCTTCGTCGGTATCGTCGCACTTCTGGTGTTGTCCGGCGTGCCGATTGCGTTTGCATTCGGCCTGGCAACACTCGGCTACATTGCGCTGACCACCTCCAAGCCAACGACCGTCATTATTGGCCGGATGGACGAGGGGATGTCGCACATCGTGCTTCTCTCGGTTCCGCTCTTTGTGTTCCTCGGAATCGTTCTGGAACTGACCGGCATGGCCAAAGCCATGGTGAAATTTCTGGCGTCGCTCCTTGGTCACGTCCGTGGCGGCATGTCGTTCGTCCTGGTCGGCGGCATGTATCTCGTTTCCGGCATTTCGGGTTCGAAGGCCGCCGACATGGCCGCGATTGCGCCGGTGCTCTTTCCCGAAATGCGCAAGCGTGGCGTCAAGGACGGCGAGATGGTGGCGTTGCTGGCCGCCACCGGCGCGCAGACGGAAACCATACCGCCAAGTATCGTGCTCATCACCATCGGCTCGGTCACCGGCATTTCAATTTCCGCGTTGTTCGCCGGTGGCCTCGTGCCGGCACTGGTGTTGGCGATCATGCTGTGCGCCGTCATCTGGTGGCGCCATCGCAAGGACAACCTCGCCGGCATCGAACGGGCCAGTTGGCCGGCAATCCGGCGTACGCTGCTCATTGCCAGTCCGGCACTGGCACTGCCATTCATCATCCGCGCTACCGTTGTGGAGGGCGTTGCGACGGCAACCGAGGTTTCGACGATCGGTATCGCCTATGCACTCATCGCCGGCGCAGTGATCTACCGGCAGCTGGACTACCGCAAGCTATGGCCGGCACTGGTCGACACCGCCGCGCTGTCCGGCGCCATTCTGCTGATCATCGGTACCGCAACCGGCATGGCCTGGGCACTGACGCAATCCGGCTTCTCCCGCCAGTTAGCCGAGGCGATGTCGCAACTGCCCGGCGGGGCCACCGGCTTCCTCGCGGTCTCCATTCTTGCATTCATCATCCTTGGCAGCGTCCTCGAAGGCATTCCCGCCATCGTTGTGTTCGGTCCGTTACTGTTTCCTATCGCTAAGCAATTCGGCATCAACGACGTGCACTACTCGATGGTCGTGGTGCTTTCGATGGGCATCGGCCTCTTCGCGCCACCCTTTGGCGTGGGTTACTACGCTGCCTGTGCCATTAGCCGCGTCAGTCCCAGTGCCGGCATGAGACCGATCGTCGGGTACATCATCGCGCTGATTATCGGAACGATTCTGGTGGCCGCCGTACCGGAGCTGTCCACGGGATTCTTTAAATAGCGTGATCGCGCCTGCCGAACCACAACACGAATAACGGGATACATCATGTCTACTTATTTCCTGACGGGCGCGACGGGGTACATCGGCGGATCCATTGCCGATGGACTGGTCAGGCGCGGACACACGGTAAGAGGACTGGTTCGCAGTCAGGGCAAGGCGGCCCGGTTACTGGATCGCGGTATCACGCCCGTCGTGGGTGACCTCGATGCGCTGGCACTGTTGACCCACGAAGCGCGCAACGCCGACGGTGTCATCAACACCGCAAGTGCGGACAACTTCCCGGCAGTCACTGCCTTGATCGCCGGGCTGGCCGGCTCGGGAAAACCGTTCATTCATACTAGTGGCTCGAGCGTCATTGGCGACGATGCACGTGGCGCCTACTGCTCGAGTGCGATCTTCGACGAAAACACGGCGTTGATTGTCAACCCGTTGAAGCAACCGCGACGCGACATCGATTTGATGGTGCTTGATGCTGCTCGGCGGGCTGTCCGATCTGTCGTGATTTGTCCAAGCAACATCTATGGGCAGGGACGCGGCCTGAACCAGCACAGCGTGCAGATTCCATTTCTGGTCGACAACGCGCGCAAGAATGGCGTCGTGCAGATAGTCGGGGCGGGCCTCAATACCTGGTCGAACGTCCATATTGATGATCTGGTCGACCTGTATCTGCGCGCGCTGGCCGATGCACCCGCGGGCGCGTTCTACTTCGCCGAAAACGGTGAAGCATCGTTTCGCCATATTGGCGAAGCATTAGCCACGCGGCTCGGACTTCCCGAGGTCGAGGCGCTCGATCCTGCACTTGCCGCCGAACAATGGGGCGCACCGAAGGCCTATTTCACGTTTGGCAGCAACAGTCGCATCAGGGCGCTCCGGGCCCGCCAGGAGCTAGGCTGGACACCCCGCCACGGCTCGGTCACCGACTGGATTTTGAACGAATTGCCGATTTGAATTTCCGTGTTATCCGTTTTTGAAAGAGTAAAAAATGCTACTGAAAAATAAGGTTTGCGTGATTGCTGGCGCGGCGTCGCTTCGCAGCATCGGCTACGCCACGGCCGAACTGTTTGCCGAGCACGGCGCCAGGGTCGTGGTCGTCGACCTGCTGATGGACGATCAGACACTCGCCAGCATCAAGTCGACGATCGAGGCGAATACGCAGACGCCAGTCTCCGTGCACGGATTTCGATGCGACATCAGCAAAGCCGAAGATTGCGAGCAACTGATGAAGAACGTGATGGACTTGCATGGCACGATCGATTGCCTGGTGAATTCCGCCGGCATTGTGCGAACGCAGTCCATGCTCGACATGACCGGAAAGGATATTGACGTCATGATCGACGTCAACCTCAAGGGTGCGTTCCATCTTTGTCAAAGTGCCTTGCGGGTCTTTGTCGCCCAGCGGTCCGGGACGATCGTCAACGTTTCGTCGGCCGCGGCGCAACGTGGCGGTGGCCTGGTTGGTGGCGCGCATTACGCCGCTTCCAAGGGCGGGGTCCTGAGTCTGACCAAGAGCATTGCACGGGAGTTCGGGCATATGGGAATCAGGGCCAACGCCATTTGCCCCGCCATGATCGAAACGGCCATGCTCGACGGATTACCGGCAGAGCGACTGGGCAGCATCATTGACGCCATTCCGTTGAAGCGTACCGGCACAACCAGGGAAGCGGCCGGAGTCTGCCTTTTTCTGGCCTCAGATCTATCCGGTTTCGTGACTGGCGCCACCATCGACGTCAACGGCGGCAGTCATATTCATTGAATGACTGTGCGTGTTTGCGTGCGTATTCCGTATTCCGTTACCTGCGTTAGAAAGAAAATTCCATGATTCTTGAAGTCGCCGACATCACCATACAAGAAGACCGGAAAGCCCAGTTCGAAGACGCCGTTGCGCATGCACTGGCAACCGTATTTCCGAGGGCAACGGGCTTTCGCGGTCACACATTTCACCGTTGTATCGAAAGTCCCCGACGTTATGTCTTGCAGCTGACCTGGGACACGCTCGAAGACCACACCCTGGGCTTTCGTGGATCCCCGCTGTACGACGAATGGCGTTCGCTGGTGGGCGATTGTTTTGCACAGCCACCGCACGTCGAGCACTTCGAACTGATCTGAATTGACCATGCATAGCCCAAATAACGAAGATGCCTTCAAAAGTGGTGTTGTCTCTGACATCGCCATTATTGTGCTCGACGACGTGTCGGAGACAGGTCCGTGTCTGGATTTGTTTAACACCCTTGTTTCGGAAATCGACGCGGCGCAGGCAAATCCTGCTGTTCGCGGGATGGTGTTGGCCTGCAACGTCATGACATGGTCCGTCGAGGCGACCGCAACCGATTTCGTCTCCTCCAGTCAGCGGTTGTCGCAAGCACTGCAATCGGTCGTGTCCCGACTGGAGCAGTCTGCGAAGCCGGTGGTGGCGGCCATCGGGCAGGCAGCGCTCGGTCGTGGTGTCGAATTGGCACTTGCCTGTCATGCACGCGTCGCGCTTGCGTCGGCCCGATTCGGCTTTCCGGAAAGTCACCTGGGCTTGATTCCCGGTGCGGGAGCAACCCAGCGCCTGACACGACTGACAACGCCAGATATCGCCCTTGGCCTGATCCGGGATGGCGTCCCGCGGGTGGCAACGGACCTGGCGACATCGGGGCTGCTGGATCGTGTCGTGACCGCCGACGTTGTGGGCGCTGCATCCCGGTTGGCCGAACAACTTGCCTCAAAGTTTCCGCATGGTGAGGTCCTGCCGCGCGCACGGGACAGGGCGGTAGACGCCACCTCGATGCAGCAGTTCATCGCGCGAGAGCGGGAGCGCCTGACCGGCAAGCAAAAACTGCAGCCGGTCCATATCGCCACGCTGGAGGCATTGCACGCCTCCGCGTTGCCCTTTGACGAAGGTATGCAGCGGGAGCAGGGGCTCCTTCTGACACTATTGACGGGGCCCGTCTCCAAGGCGCTGAGGTATCAACTCAGGGCGGAGCGCGACGCCTCCACGCTCTCCGAACATCTGAAAGCAGATCCCCGCGAATTTCGTTCGGTGGCGGTTATTGGTGCCGGCACCATGGGGGCCGGCATTGCGATTTGCGCACTCGATGCGGGACTTCAGGTTCTGCTGGTGGAACAGGACGACGTTGCGTTGCAGCGGGGGCATCAGCGCATCACCGATCATTACCGTGGCCGTGTCGACGCAGGGAAGTTGTCGGCTGATGATGCAGTCGCGCTGTCGTCAAGTTTGACGCTGACGATTGACTGGGCGAATTTGGAGCGCGCCGATGTCGTGATTGAAGCCGTATTCGAAGAGTTGTCCGTCAAACAGGACGTATTCAGGAAGATCGATCACCATGCGCGTCCCGGTGCGGTGCTGGCGACCAATACGTCTTACCTCGACATCGATGCCATCGCCGGCGTGACATCAAGGCCATCCGACGTCCTTGGCCTGCATTTTTTCAGTCCGGCAAATGTGATGAAGCTGCTGGAGGTAGTGCGAAACAAGGATGTCACAGCGGATGTTCTGGCCACGGGAATGGCGCTGGGAAGAAAGCTCAGGAAGCTGCCCGTATTAACAGGTAACTCCTTTGGCTTCATCGGCAATCGCATCTATAACGCCTATCGGACACAATGCGAATTCATGCTGGAAGACGGCGCCTGGCCGGAAGAGGTGGACAATGCCCTGACAGCAATGGGTTTTGCGATGGGGCCGTTTGCCGTCGCCGACCTGTCCGGACTGGATATCGCGTGGCGCATGCGCAAGGCGCAAGCGTCGATCCGTGACCCGCGTGTACGGTATGTTTCCATCCTGGACCAGCTTTGCGAACTCGGCCGTTTGGGGCGCAAGAGCGATGCGGGCTACTACGCCTATACCGAAAAAAAGCAAGCGCGCCACACCGATGAAGTCGTTCGCCGGATCATCGAACGTGCCAGCAGCCAGCGAGGAATCACCCGGCAGTTCTTGTTTGCACTGACCATTCAGCGCCGCGCATTGCTCGCCATGGTCAACGAAGCCGCGCTGCTGTTGGCCGAAGGAGTTGCCGCGCGTGCCAGTGATATCGACGTGGTCATGATCCAGGGCTACGGCTTTCCGCGCTGGGAAGGCGGTCCGGTCTTCTGGGCAAGCCATCAGGATCGCGACCAACTCGACAACGATCTCGATCAGTTGATTGCCAATAATGGCCATGGTGCCGTGCGTGCTACTCGGGACATGCTCGACCGCCTGTTGGCTTGAGCGGAACAGTAAATAGTGACTTATCCGTTCGGCGCCATCGACCTCGGCGCTGTCCAATCACCTAATTGACGTGATCACATGAACAACAAAGACAAACAAGCGTTTATATGCGATGCCATCCGTACGCCTTTCGGTCGTTACGGAGGAGCATTGAGCAGCCTTCGCGCCGACGACCTGGGCGCTATTCCCCTCATGGCCCTCATGGCACGTAATCCCCATGTTGACTGGTCGGCGCTGACCGACGTCCTGTATGGTTGTGCTAATCAAGCTGGCGAAGACAACAGGAACGTCGCGCGCATGTCGAGCTTGCTTGCTGGTTTGCCTGTTGAAGTCCCGGGCGCAACGATCAACCGCCTATGTGGTTCCGGCCTCGATGCGGTCGGGACGGCCGCAAGAGCCATCAAATCCGGCGAAGCAACGATGATGATTGCCGGTGGGGTGGAGAGCATGAGTCGTGCACCATTCGTCATGCCCAAGGCGGAAAGTGCGTTCAGTCGCAGCACGTCCATTCAGGACACCACGATCGGCTGGCGCTTCGTGAACAAACTGATGAAAGAGCAATACGGCGTGGACTCCATGCCAGAAACGGCTGAAAACGTTGCGATGGAGTTCAAGATCGACCGGGCGGATCAAGACTTGATGGCCTTGTCCAGCCAGCGCAAGGCAGTCGCCGCCCAGCAGGCCGGCCACCTTGCCCGCGAAATATGCGCCGTCGCAATACCGCAAAAGAAGGGGGAGGCGATTGTCGTTTCCACAGACGAGCATCCTCGCGCAACAAACATGGAAGCCCTGGCAAAACTCCGTGGGGTCGTCAGGCCGGAGGGCAGCGTCACTGCCGGAAATTCCTCCGGAATTAACGATGGTGCTTGCGCTCTTCTTCTGGCCGACGAGGTGACGGCGGGAAGGAACGGACTCGTTCCAAAGGCCAGGATCGTCGCTATGGCGACGGCCGGCGTGCCGCCGCGCATCATGGGCATCGGGCCTGCCCCGGCTACGCAAAAGGTGTTGGCCCTGGCGGGGCTGCGCCTTGATCAGCTCGATGTCATCGAACTCAACGAGGCCTTTGCGGCACAAGGACTGGCCGTACTCAGGATGCTGGGAATCAATGACCAGGACGAACGCGTGAATGCCTGGGGCGGAGCGATTGCCTTGGGACATCCGTTAGGTGCAAGTGGTGCGCGTCTGGTCACGACCGCGGTCAATCGCTTGCACGTAACCGGCGGACGCTATGCGTTGTGCACGATGTGCATCGGCGTCGGACAAGGCATTGCGCTGATCCTTGAGCGCGTGTGACGCCTGTCGATGGCGCGAACTTGTGACGATCATGGCTGTTGCGCCGATCCCCTGCGCAACGATAGAAACCCCTATGGAGAACAGCGGTCCAGCCGGAATCAGGATTTTCGATTGCCAAACGTAATCGGTACGTCCGATGAGGCGATCAGCTCCAGCACAATATTGCGCGTCCGTTCTTCAGCATAGTCGTTGCGCAGGACCGCCGCCTCGATGGCCGCTTCGAGTGTGCCGCTGATGATGGCATTGAGCTGGTTAATGTGTTGGCGCCGACGAATTTTTGAACACCCCGACCGATTTTCACTGACCCACCTTAACTGGCGTAAAGGTAGACGCAGCATGGCTTACCAAAGGCCCGGGTGGGTCAGTCGATGTCGGCGCCCTGGGTCAAAAACTCATCGGCGCCAACATCCCATAGAGGCGACAATGAAGTCGTCGTACTCAGTAGCATTTATTGAACAAGCTTTAGTGAAGTTGTATTTGGTCGAGTAGCCTAAAGGTGAGTTTTCTTTGGGCTACTCGGCCACCTAGGTTGGGAATGACGCAAAAAGGTAACGGTTTCAATACAAGGTGACTATGGCGAATCGCGACCAGCTCTTGGTAAGAGCAAGGCTTTTGCCTAAACCACTTCACTGATGCGGTGGATATTCTTGTCGGGCGTGCAATATGCTCACGACTTCGATACGTTCAGCGGTCACTTGGTAGACCACGATGTAGTTCGGATGGGCGATGATTTCGCGTGTGCCAGGAACTCGGCCAGAGCGGTACAAGTACGGATGCTCAGCTGCTGGCAGCACGGATGTCTCGATCAGTCCACGCATGCGGCGGGCCGCTGGCGGACTATCGTTGGCGATGAAGCGGATGATAGAGGCAAGATTTGCGCGTGCTGATGCACGCCAGAAAACCGGTAGCATTACGCCTGTCGGCTGCTGCGCTTTTCAGCTTCCGCAATGATCGCGTCCATTTCCGCCATGACTTGGTCATGCGGAATGCTGGGGCGCGGATCATCGAGCGAGGCTTGCACCTGAGCGCGAAACCAGAGGTCATAGCTGGTTGCTTGTGCTTCTGTTTCGAATTCCGAAACGATGGGAGAAAGGACAATATTCATGCAAATAAGGTTACACCAGTTTCGACCGCCGCAGAAGCCGCTGAAACACCCTCGTCACGCTATCTGCAAATAAGCTCGCAATCGACGGTGCTAGCGCGCATTCCATTTTCGCTCGCTCACGCTAGCGGCAAATCTGCGACACGATGTCGCTTACAAAAGTTGTCCCACATACTCTGGATTCTGCGTTCTCTTCCAGTGGCTCAACTTTAGGACGGAGCCAACAATCAATAGCTGACCTTGAACGTCGGACTGTCTTCCGGCCGTGTCGTGCGGCGATCATAAATCCGGGTCGTCGCGATATTGGCGTGCCCCAGCCATTCCTGGACCTTGGCAATGTCCGCCCCGTGGTCCAGGGCATTGGTGGCAGCCGTCGCCCGCAACGCATGCGGCCCAAAACCTGCAATCTCAAATTTCAGTTCACCGGCATACCCCATCAGCATTTTATATACCCCATCCGGCGTGACCGAGGCGCGGGTATTGCCGTTCACGTTGTTTTTGATCGGGCGAAACAGCGCACCAGCTTTGTCGGTTTCGTTGCCAGCGGCCAGCAGATAAAGCTCGATTTGTTCGGCGGTACCGGGATGCAGCGGAACGTACCGGATTTTTGATCCCTTGCCATGAACCTGAAGGTGCATCACACCTCGTCGCTGCTGCAGGTCGCCGGTCGTTAATCGGCACAGTTCAGCCCGGCGCAAGCCGTGATAAAGCAGGGTGGACAGAATGGCGCGGTCGCGCAGCCCGCGCAGGGTCGTACTGTCCGGGATAGCCAGCAGGGCCCGCGCCTGGTGATCACCGATGGCCGGTGTTTTGCCTTCGGTGCTGTCGACCTTCGGTCGCTTGACCCCCTTCACCGGATTGCTCTCGACTGCATTGGTTTCGCACAGATATTCGAACAGGGAGGAGAGGGCGGCGAGCTTGCGACGAATCGTCGCACTGCTCAATGCCCGATGTTCCAGATCTTTGCGCCAGGCCAGCAAGTGCCCACGCCGGACGCTGCGGAACTGATCGGGATCGGTGATCCCGGTAAAGGTCATGAACTCGGTCAAATCGCCTTGGTACGCACGCCGGGTCTGCGGATTGGCGATATTGGCAAACCAGGTCGCGGCGGCGGGCACATCATCAAGTTCCTGGAACCGGGCTTCGGCCAAGCGCGGGGAGGAGGCCGTATCGATCAGGTTGTCAGACATATATCGCCTTCCATTGTTAAAAAGAAATAATGCGCCGCCCGACTAAAAAAATGTCTTCCAGCACCTTCCCATCTTATTTTCCGGTATTAACTTGCCGAGAACACTTTTTATCCGTTGGCTGTGATTCCTCGCCATTTTGGTGCAATCCATAGGCAGAGCGACAACATGGTGCCCCTCTAGCATTTTAATATCGATAACCTGTTTTATCAATACTAAAAATATTACGTAGCTTTTCGAAAAGTAAAAGGCGCCTAAACATGAAATATCTAATGATGAAATGACGCACAAACACATTGCAAACAAATTCACCGCGCGTTATAGTTCTTGCTAGTGATGATGTGAGTCATAAAAACATATAACATTTCAAGGAATTCAAATGGTAAAAAACTCAACACCGGCACCCCGTAAAACGAACCTAAAGGAATCTGTTCCTGAGCAACCAACTTTGGAAGATATCCAATACGAACTGGCCATGAAATTTGGCAGTATCGGTGTTCTTTTATCGGAGATGTTTCGTCCCGGTGCAGGAACGCAGTTGTTTGGTTTGTCACCCAACGCGTCCCTGTCCGGTATCGCTGACAGTATTGATGTCACTACGACGACCATTGGTCGTCAGCTCTCAATTTTTTACGACTATGCGTATAACGGCCGGTTGCTAAAGGGGCATGAAAAAATCGTCGACCCGTTCGATAGCAATGCCGCTGAACTACTGCGTGACTTTGTGGAAATCTTTGGCGACACAACGGGCTATACCGAGTTATCTGAGATGGTTGCCACGGAGGGTTGTAACGATTTTCGAAGTGGTGGACTGAGCGATCTAGTGGAACGAATGATCGCTCGTAATTACCTCGACAAAGAATATTCACTATCTTTGGCACAGCTAGCTTTATTGACGGGCATGAATGAACGCAGTGTCAGGAATGCCGCGTCTGCGGGAAAAAACCAGCTCACGCTGAATTCATCTGGTGAGGTGGACTTCCATATCGCCATACAGTGGTTGACCGAGCGATCCGGGCGCGGGTTCACACCTACTTTAAAAGTGGGATTCCCGGAGGAGGGAAAAGAAAGCGATACGGAATTGGACGCCATCGGCATTCCGGCTTTTATCAGACACCGGTTGCTATTACGGTTTGGGAAAAAATCTCACGACGAGCATGAAATCTACACTGTCATCGCACCTGAGTTCGCAATCTACGCTGCAGGCATACCTGAAATTATCGACGAGGCTGCGAGCACAGCGAAACTGAGTGCGAATGAGGTAATTGCTTCCATGCAATATCCTCTGGCTATTCCACCCCACCACTGCGCCGGGTTGGCGAAAATGATCGGGGTCGACCCTGCATGGTTCACGCTTCAAGTTATGCGGGCGCTTTATCCTGATGAAATGGATATGGTGCTCAATCCAGTCCATTACCAACATCCGGTATTTTCTCCAAGCATCGATTCGGGGCCGCTAGCCGCCATTGAAATCGTACTCACCACATCCATGATTCGTCATGGCTATCTAGACATGCCGGCAATTGCCAAAGCCATGTTCCCGGAAGACTGTTTCACTGTGCATTCCGGTGATGAACGAGGTGCCACGGTGATGATTCGATACAGCGCAGATCAACTCACGGAAACCGATATTCGGGTTAAAAGTGAAAAAACGATTAGCCCCCGCAAACGCTTCACTGCCTGGCTGCAGACAGAACTGAGTGCTCAGCCCGGTGACAGGGTACGCATAGAGCGCAAGGCAGCAAGGGAATATACGCTGAGTTTTCAGCCGGCTTACCCATCTCGTAAATAATGATCTGCCTTGTGGGACATTGTGTCTCAAACAAAAATATTTCACCAATATATCTGCTTCATAGATGACGAGTTCGATACGAACCACCAGTAATTATTGTCAGCATCTTCATGCCTAAATGGGAAAGCAAGTGAGTCACAAAATATTGCGAGCATACAAATGCAGGAAAACGGGCGTATCAATCAAGCTAATGTCAGGCTCTGAGTCAGATTTGAGCGCCATTACCTATTACGCCGTCACTCATTTGACCAAAACTACATTTGAAAAGGATGTTGTCGGAAGACTGGAGACAGCAATGTTTATGCCTACCGATTGCGAAAAGGCACTTCTAAAGTTTAACAAATTTGTATTAGAAAATCTTCATTCTAATTAATACATTACTCAATAATAAAGAAAATTCATGACCAAACTGCCCGCCGCACAAGCTCTTCAATATATAAGAAAAACTTTGTGTAAAGAACTATCCTTTGGTCCTCTTGATGTGATCAGTCGAACTTATGGACCACTTTTTTTCACTTAATGATAAGGACGGGAAGCAATTTGCAATTATTTTGGGTAACCTGAATCCATCCACTAGAACACATAAGGCATTGGCAACGATTATCGTTCTGGAGAGCTGTACACCACCGTCATTTAAAGGAATTCATCCTACAAACAAACCACATAAATCATCAGCTCTTCACGGGGGGAAATCAAAGTTAAAAATTCCAAATCAGTCCGTGTTCGAAGTGGTGGATGAAGTAGTGTTAAAAATGCTTCTGGATTGGTACAGTAAGTCTTAGTTGAAGTTACTTGCAATCAAAAACGCTCCGGCTTACATCGTGCACTTTTTACCAAAATTGATTGTTTCTAGCGGCCGCCTAAAACCAGAGATAACTGCAAATGAACATTACCAAGTGTTTGAAAGGTTAGTATGCCATCCATGATTTGCACAAAGTGTGCTGGAACTCGATTTAATAGCTGTAATCGCTGCATGGACTGCCGCAATCAGCGCGCAAAAGTTCGCATTGAGAGAATCAAAAATAACGGGGGTTCTCACACGAGCGCAGAGTGGAAGTTACTCCTCGCGAAAAGCCCAACCTGCGCAGTGTGTCGTAGGTCATGGGCAGAGGTACCCTTGCGGCCCGATCCACGTTACAAGAACACTTGGACCAAGGGACACAAGTTACCGATATATCATGGTGGTTCGGATGGGCTTTCGAATATTCAGGCCGAATGCTATGAGTGCAACTTTCAAAAAAATGCTGGAGCCCTTGGCGGCAGGCCGATAGAAACGTGTGATCCAGTTCTGAAACTCAATGGAGCAATAAGTGTAGCAATTTCACAAGAGAGAATATCCAGAAAATTTTGTTTCGTTCTCAACAATGAAACAAAAATTTTTCCCGTTCAAATAAAAAATCGTGACACCGGAGTTATTGCATTCAGGATTTCTCTTGGGGGATCAGGCGGCAATACTCGTGCGGCTAGCGAAGAAGTGGACGAGAGCACCATGACCAGAAAGGTTCTCGAAAAAGGCTATGCGGTTCGCTGTAAGTCTTTAGACGGAAAAACTAACGGGTTGTATAAAAAAGGCCACAGGTCAGTTCGAGAAGTTCGCCTAAATATAATCTAAGTGTAGCGACTCGCATTTGATATCATTTGCAGGTAATTCAAATTTTAATCGCAGTCGATTGCGTATTTACTAGATTCGAAACACAAACTTCTATATGTTCTGGTAGCAGCAGCGCATTGCTGCGCTACCCAACCAGTTACTCATTTAAGAAGGAATCCTTACGGTATCCCTGGCTTGAAATTACCGCTAGACGCAGATAATTCTGATCTAAAAAGACGTTAAATGCAGGTCGATGTGTCTTGAAACGCAGGCCATAACAAGTAAAGGATTAGCGTGGTATAGGCGGATTATCTACAAGGTTTCAACTCAATTACCAAATGTTGGAAGATCATTGAAATGCAATAGATGAACTCCAAGTGCATTCGCAAGTTGTTTGGCCGAGGATGTGTAGGTGTTATTTGAGATTACAGCCGCTTTGTCAGCCTGTTCAAAAATTTTACCTGCAATAATTTCTTGAACGGCAGAATTACCAACCGGTTGACTATATTTTTTACATTGAAAAACTGCTTTAATGTCTCCTTTTAATCCGATTAAGTCAATCCCTTGATCGCCAGAAGATTTTGTTACTTGCATTTTCCATCCCGCAACCCTTAGAATTTCAGCACAAAAATGCTCAAATTGAATTGGATCAAGGTCCTCTACTTTTATACTTCTAAAATCTTTCTCATTGTGAACTGACAAACTATAACATTTAATAAAATTATCAATATTTTTGTACAGATCAACTTCAACCTTTTTTTTGTATGATGCTATTTCATTTTTAGTTTTAGCTCTGATGACATTATCTTGCTGATCTTCAGAATATTTCAAAAATTCAATTACTAATATATTTTCACATAAAACAGAACGAATGAAAGTATTGATCTCTTTTATCCATTTAGTATTATCTTCAGTGCCATAACAATTTGTATATACAGTCTGTGATCGTCTCAGTGCTAGCGTTGCTAAATAAGGATTTATAATGTTGTGTAACGAAATATAAAATTCTTTCTTATAATTTTCGTATAAGCTAAATTTTATTTCATTATCATTTTTTATTTCCTCTATTTTATTATTAATAAATAAACTTTTCTCAGAATCAAAATCTGCTTTTAGTTCCTCCCAACGTTGTTTACCATAAAACGCACACCTTTCACGCTCGATTCGTCTTTCTTCATCAGTGTGCATTTCATTTGATTTCAAAGGAATAAATTCTTTATATGCATTTTTAGTTTTAATTATTCGTTCTTTATTTTTTTCAGGACATGCCACGAATAACTTGCTAGCAAATAGTTCTATTTCTTTTTCAGTATTATCCATTTTTTCTCAACTAGAGTGTTTTAGTTATTAACTAAACATTTTTAAAAACAATAGAATATTTGGATTAATAGTGAACAACGGAAGTACTGATTTAATCGACTTTTTAACATCAAGTGCAAGGTAATGCATTGATTTCTATGCCACACAAATTCAGGAAAATATTAAATCAGCGGCTCCCAAGACAATTGTCATTTTCAGAAGACGACTGCACGTAACGTCAGGAGCCGGATGCACTCGTTGCTCACAGGGCGACGTATATAGCGGCCTTGCCGATGAGGATCCGTGCAGCGGCCTCGCGAACGTTCAGACGCCTGGCAGATCGCATTATGGCAACTTGCCGGTTTATTGCCAGAATTTTCGGAGGTTCCTGCTTTATTCGCCGCGCCGTGTGTGTGACTTCTGAGTACTTTCAGCCTCTCGCGGCATTTTGTGCATAGGACTTCTGACACGTCATATTCAGGAGGCGGAAGCATTCATGGTGGCCAGCTCAATGATCTGGTGCAGTCGTCTTCTGAAAATGACATGTTCAGATAGATTATTTTTAGTAGTTTAATGTACGTAGAATTTTATATCAGTTGATGAACATTTTTAAGGTGTCTATTGCTTGTTTTTAAAGCCTGTTTTGGAATGTTCAACAAACACTCGTTTGATGAACGTTGTTCATGGTGAATTACATACAGGTTTTTATTTGCGTGATTGTCACGGTGACGGAATTTTCGGCGGTTCCGGCGTCGACTCCTAATTTAGCAAGCTAATTGGTAGATGAATTCTAGTTACCAGAATGCATCTTGCCGCGGTAATATTGTGCTTTGTTTGGATTGCCACATTAACCAACCCGCGTGTAGTATGATCAGAAATTAGGTTGATATTGTTATTAATCACTTCTCGCAAAGTTGTGCACGCATTGTCATGAAACGAAATTCCCCGACCGATATTGGAAGTCTTGACGATTTGAGTCGACTTGGTGAGGTCATTGTTGACAAGCGGCTCGGCAAGCGCGCGATAGCGAAAAAAAGCCGCCGAAATCGCCATTATGAAAATCAGTTCATACGCAATGCGTTGACACGATTTCCTGACGCAATACATTCGACAGAAGATGAGGCAACGTTGTCTGCCGAAGACTTGATGCATTCACCTTGAATACAGCGGGATGGCGTATCGACAGCCCACCCCATCGTTAGCAACAGTCGCAATACAAGTCGCGCTCGGCATAACGACCATAATTTATGTATTCACAAAGCCCGATTTCGTCTGAAAATTGCATATCGCCCCCTACATGCAGCGGCTCGCGTTTCAAATCGACCGTGCTCGCACTCGATGCCGATTTCGGCTCGAATTAACTGCAAATGAAAATCCGGCCGTGCTCACATTACTTGCAATTGAGCTTGCATTTATCCGTGTTGGTTCGCATTCCATTTTCGCGTGATCGCGCTAACTGCAAATGAAATGTTGGCATCAAGTTATTTAAAATAAAACCGAAACTTTGAAGTTCGCGGTCGGCTTTCTATTCAATCCGGACATTCGTCTAGATATTTGTTCTGTAAGGATCAACCCCAGCGGCTTGCAAGCGCCTTTGTAAAGAAAAAAGAACCCGTTCTGCGGCGATAGGCCCGGTCATCGCTAAATCAGCTTCTTTTTGAGAGATTTCGTCCAATCGAGGCATCACCATGTGAGCGCCAACATCGTAACGCACAAAGAACCGGGACTCTTCCTCGAAGATTTCAATGCCGTGTTGGTCGTAAATCTTTGTGAGCATTGCTTCGAGCCGATGAGTTGATTAAGGGCGATCCCATGACTGCTTCTGGCCCAGGCTGTGTAAAAACGCAATCCTGTTTCCACAATGGCGGATTCGGGCCGCCAAGCTACGTTTGAAGGGCTAAAACGCGTTTTACTGCGCCATATCGGTTGATTGGACTTTTCCTTCGAAATGCCACAGTAATCGGCAAAAGCGCCACTTTTAAGCCTCGTAAATGGATTAAAGCCTTGATGGCCTTTATCATATCCGCGATGCCGAGGATAGCGATCAGTCGCTTGAGGTTATAGGCGAGGATATGAAGGCTCATCTCGGTCTTTACGCGCTCCAAACCCTTGCACAGGAAATGTGTCGCCCCCATGCAGGCTTTGATGGTGCCGTAGGGATGCTCAACCGTACAACGTCGAATACGCATAGCCTCCGGCATTTGCTCAAGACGTGCTTGCATGTTCTCAAGCTCGTCCTGACGCTCCCATCGGGTCACGCGCCGCTGCGGACTCGGCGTGTACTTTTCTTTCAGCGGGCACGCCTTGCAATTCGAGCTCCAATATCGATGATTAGTCATCCCTTTTTCGACGGTCACAAAGCGCCAAATGAGGGATTGGCCTGCTGGGCACCGATATTCATTCTTCTGCGGATCGTAGACAAAGTCGGCCTTGTCGAATCGCCCGTCAGCTTTGGCGTTTGAGGTTTTCGTCGGAGGCACCAAGGTGGAGATGCCGGCATCATGGCACGCTAATATTTCCTTGCCGTTGAAGTAGCCTCGGTCGGCAAGCACCGTCAGATCTGTGGTGCCAACTGCGATGCGTGCTTTCTTGGCCATTGCGGATAATTGATCACGGTCGCTGCCGCTGTTGGTCACCTCGTGCTCGACGATGAAATGATGCTTTGCATCGACGGCGGTTTGCACGTTGTAGCCGACGATGCCGCTGCCGCGTGTCATCATGGATCGGGCATCGAGATCTGTCAGCGAAATCTGTGTTTCGCCAGTTTCTACAAGCTTCGCTTCAATTTCCTTGAGCGAGGCCAACTGCAATTTCAATGCCGCTATTTTCTCTTCCAGCCCCACGCGTTTCGGTTTTGCGGTGCCGGGCTCCTGTCTGTCGGCGCTGTCGAGCTCGGCCAGGTAACGACCGATGCTCGCTTCGATCTCTTCCATCCGTCGCTTGAGTTTCGCGTCGGTGAAATTGCGATCGCTGCTGTTCACCGCTTTGAATTTGCTGCCGTCGATAGCGACGACTGCATCCGAAAATAGGTCGAGCTGCTGGCACAAAACTACGAACTGACGGCATACATTGCGGATCGATTTACCGTTGTCTTTTCGGAAGGTTGCGATCGTCTTGAAGTCCGGTTTTAGGCGCCCCGTCAACCACATCAATTCGACGTTCCGCTGAGCTTCGCGCTCCAGGCGCCGGCTCGACTGAATTCGATTGAGGTAGCCATAAATGTACAGCTTGAGAAGTACACTTGGATAATAAGCGGGCCGGCCCGTTGCCGCCGGCTGCACGCGCTCGAATCCAAGGCTGGCAAGGTCAAGCTGATCAACAAATACATCGACCACCCGGACTTGGTTGTCTTCGTCGACATAGTCGTCCAGTAGCTCTGGGAGCATAGTGGACTGGCCGCGGTCTGCACCTTCGATAAAGCGCTTCATTTCGCACACCAAGTGTTGAGATGCTGGCTTAACGTTTTCCGGTCAGGTTTCGTTTTCATCGGCTTACGTTTTTACACAGCCTGAACCGAAACCGGCCACTAAGAAACTAAGGTTCTCACAGCCCCGCGAATTTATGGTTGCTAGGTTAGTCGCAACTATTCCTGGTTCGCTGCGATTGAATGCAGGTTCATTCGCAGTTATCTCTTGTTTGAGGGGGCCGTCAGTCGCAGTTAATTCTGGTCGAAAAAACCGCTGAATGCAGGTCCGAGCGTTATTCAATGCAGGTCGCAATAGCTAAGGCACGCCTCTCATCTCAAATATTAAGCGTCCACTTTTGACGAATTTGACAGGCTGGTTTTCGCCGATAGCTGACCGCCAACTTCAAAGTTTCGATTCCATTTTAAATGGCTCGATGCCAACATTTCGTTTGCAGTGAGCGTGAGCACACGAAAATGGAATGCCAGCCGACACGGATAAATGCAAGCCCAATTGCAGATAATGTGAGCACGGTCGGATTCAGATTTGCAGTTAATTTGAGCCGAAAAACGCTTCGAATGCGAGCACGGTCGACTTGAAACGCGAGTCGCTACATCTATTGGACTACACTTGATAGTTGAAGGGATACCATCATGAAACTCAAAATCCGCAGCAGCTCGCACAGGTTCAGTTCCCCGACCGTGTTGAGGGGCGACGCGCCGTTTCTCGGCGCCACCGTTCAGGAATGGGACAAGGCGATCACCGGCAATATGGACAAGACCCTTGCCCAGGTCAAGCAGCGCGCAATGGGCAACGGACCCAAGCGCGATGTTTCCAAGGCCACTACGTTCGACTTGGCGAGCTTCGCCGGCAAGCGCATGGCCAACGCCAAATAATTTTCCTTCTCCTTACTTGAAAACGCGGCACCGACCTCGTTTTTTCATATGTCCGATGGGAAAAAAGACAACGCGCTCGATCTGCATGTAGTGGTGTTCGCTGGCCCGAAGGGGTCCGGGAAGACCTCGCTAATCGACAATATCAAACAGACAGACCTGGCGACCGTCCAGAGAGGCTAGCCTCTTCCGGCCTACTTCATTAACCCCGACCAGGTGGCAAAGGATGTGCAGGGCGACTTTCCCGACCAGTACGCCAAGGATGGGGCCGCGCAGAGCGCCGCCATGCACATCCGGGCCGGCCTGCATTCAATCGTCGCGAACCGACAATAAGAGCAACTGAAATATATTAAAAACCCATTGAAAGCCACCGTTCCTGGAATAAGTTTGTTGGGTGATGAAAAAATATTGCACCGAGCTTCTTATGTCTTAGACTGCGAGCCAAGCCACTCGCGCATTGCCTCATTTACACGAGTCTGCCATCCGTGCCCGCTAGCCTTCAACGCCGCTAGCACGTCCTGGTCAAACCGGATCGTTGTCGGCACCTTGGGCGCAACCTTCAAACTACCGACTGGACGACCACGCCGCCGCACCTCGATTTATTCCGGCGTTGTTTTTTGCCCCTCGCCTCGTAGTCCTTCATCAATGCCACGCAGCAAAGCCGCCTCGAATTCGACCATTTCCTGGTCGATCGCCACTTTATTTTGTTTCGTCATTAAATTTCTCCTTCACCTTCAGTAAAAACTCTGGCTGCAGATTGTCGAATGGCACCTTTGCGGATACCAGCAATAATACGATCCCACCGCTCAAGAGTTGCGTGAAGTAAATCAGCCTGATCCCGCCGCGCTTGCCCATTCCCTGACGGGACCAGCGCACCTTGCGAAGAGTGTCAATTCCGGGGATGACATCACCAGCCAACGGATTCGCTGCGATCTAGAGAATAAACGCGATGCGCTCGGCATCGTCCCAAAACTTGGAGGCCCACTCGATAAAATCAGATATTTCGATGTCCGTGATTGAGCTAGGTGAACGAGTACTGAAGATCTAGAGGTTGACCGCATTCGGTGCGGCCGAATGTTGAGTGCGTCTTACAAATTAACGAACACGGTATTTTTCATGGCATCATGTCGTAGATCCTTCTACAAGGGCATGATTTAATTGGAGTATTCCGTCTTGTTAACATCTGAGTGGGAGTAAGCACTCTGCAGGGAGTTCTTTTGTCCACTCCCTGCCAGATCCTCTTGACCCCTGATTCGCGGTAGTTTTTTTGCCAGGAAGCCACCCGGTAAGCCAAGCTCGCGCAGTATGTCGTCGAGTTGTGGCATTGCCGGTCGCACCTTTTCAGACCTGCATACGTGCATTGATCAGAATCCCGACTATCCAGCGGGCCGGTGCCAGTCACGCCAAAACGTGCTCAAGAGACGAATCACCAACATGGGACTAAATTCCAGCCCGCTTCGCGCTCTCCACGACATGTTGCTGTGAGACACTCGGTCCATTCCATTGAACGAGGCCGCCTTATGTTGACCGCACCGATGCCATTAAACGAACTTGAGCGCTTGCGGGCGCTAGAGCGGCTCGACGTTCTCGACTCCGCGCCCGAGCGCGAGTTCGACGCCCTGGTGGCAGCCGCTGCCTTGGTGTGTGGCGTCCCGATCTCGCTGGTCAGCCTGATCGACCACGACCGGCAATGGTTTAAGGCCAATGTGGGCCTGCCCGATGTGACCGAGACGCCACGAGACGTGGCGTTCTGTGCCCACGCGATCCTAGATGATGGCATCTTCGAAGTACCCGATACCTTGGCCGACCCGCGCTTTGCCGACAACCCGCTGGTGGCCACGGCACCCGACATCCGTTTCTACGCCGGCGCCACGCTGCGCTTGAGCGACGGTGCTCACGTCGGCACACTGTGCGTGATCGACCGTGTGCCCCGCCAGCTCAGCGAGCAACAGCGCGAGGCGCTACGCCTGCTGTCGATTGCTGCTGTCCAGGCGCTGGAATCACGTCGCATGGCACGGGCTTTCGCGGCCAGTGAAACTCGTTTTCGCACACTCAGCGAGTCATCGCCGTTAGGCGTGTTCGCCACCGACGCGGCCGGTGCCTGCACCTACACTAACGCGCGCTGGCAAGCCATTTACGGTCTGAGCGAGGCCGAGGCCCTGGGCGACGGCTGGAGCCACTCGCTGCATCCCGACGACAAGACCGCTGTCTTCGCCCACTGGCAGCACTCAGCAGAGCTTAAGCAAGAATTCGACATGGAGTTCCGGATCTGCCGCCACGATGGCACGGTTCGTCATGTGCGCTCTGTTGCGCGTGCCTTGCTGGATGGCGATGACGGGGTCACCGGCTACGTGGGTTCGGTGGAGGACACCACCGAGCGCTTGCAGTCGCGCCGGGCACTCGACGAAGAACGCGAGCGCCAGGCAGCGATCATTCAGGGCACCGGCGCCGGCACCTGGGAATGGAACGTTCAGACCGGCGAGACGCGCTTCAATGACCGCTGGGCCGAGATTGTCGGGGCTACCCTGGATGAGCTCTCTCCCACCACGGTCCAGACTTGGGCCGATCTGGCCCACCCGGATGACATGGAGCGATCCAATGCGCTGCTTCAGGCTCACTTTACGGGCCAGACGCCGTACTACGAATGCGAAGCGCGCATGCGCCACCGCGGCGGCCACTGGGTCTGGGTGCTCGCCCGCGGCAAGGTGCTGACTCGCAACGCCGAGGGCCAGCCCGAGTGGATGTTCGGCACCCACCTGGACATTACCGTGCGCAAGGTTCAGGAAGACCGGTTGCGCAAGAGCGAGGAATTGCTCAACCGCACCGGCGCTCTGGCCCAGGTCGGGGGGTGGGAGGTGGACATTGCCAGTGGCAGCATCCATTGGTCCGAGCAGACCTGTCGCATCCACTGTGTGGAGCCGGGCTACCAGCCCCGGCTGGCCGAGGCAATCAACTTCTATGCGCCGGAGGCGCGCCCTATCATCGAGGCGGCCGTAGCGCAGGCCATGGCCGACGGCACGGACTGGGACCTGGAACTACCGTTGATCCAGAAAGGCGATTGCAGGATCTGGGTGCGTTCGGTCGGCCATGCGGAGTTCGAGGACGAAAAGCCTGTAAGGCTGTTCGGCGCATTCCAAAACATCACCCAGCGCGTCCACGATCGCCTGGCTCTAGAGGCCGCTCAACAGCGCGTCACGCTGGCGACTGAAGCCGGTGGCATCGGGGTGTGGGAGCTGAACGTACAAACCGGCGTCCTCACCTGCGATGCACTGATGTACTCGCTATACGGTCTGTCTGAGGGATTGGGGACGGACGTCTACGAGCTCTGGGCCCGCCACCTTCACCCCGCCGATCGAAGCCGGGCCGAGCTGGAGTTCAAGTCTTCCTTGAAAAGCGGCGCCGACTTTCGCTCCGAGTTTCGTGTGATCTGGAGCGACGGCTCCGTGCACTTTCTCTGTTCCGCCGGCAGTTTGATGCGTGACGCCGCGGGCCAGGCGCTGCGCATGGTGGGCGTGAATTGGGATGTGACGCCACTGCGCGAGCTCGCCAACCAGCTAGTCGAACAACACGAGCTCCTGCGCGTGACTCTGCAGTCGATCGGCGACGCGGTGATCACCACCGACGCGCACAGCCAGGTGACCTGGTTGAACCCGGTGGCCGAGCACATGACCGGCTGGCTGTCCAGAGAAGCGCTCGGGCGGCCACTGACCCAGGTCTTCCATATCGTCAACGAAGAAACCCGCCTGCCCACTCAGAACCCTGTCGCCACCTGCCTGGCACAGGGCAAGATCGTGGGCCTGGCCAACCACACGGTGCTTATTTCGCGGAATGGTGACGAGTTCGGCATCGAGGATTCTGCCGCGCCGATCCGCAACCCTAGTGGCGACGTGCTCGGCGTCGTGCTGGTCTTTCACGACGTAACCGAACAGCGACGCCTGTCCGGCGAGATGAGCTACCGCGCCACGCACGACGCTCTCACGGGACTGGTCAACCGGGCCGAGTTCGAGACCCGGTTGCGCCGCACGCTGGACAAGGCTCACGAGGAAAGCAGCGAGCATGCCCTGCTGTACATCGACCTCGACCAGTTCAAGCTCATTAACGACGCCTGCGGACATTCGGTCGGCGACCAGCTTCTACAGCAAGTGGCCAAGCTGCTGCGCGAAGCCGTGCGTGCGCGCGACACGCTGGCCCGCCTTGGCGGCGACGAATTTGCGGTCATCCTGGAACACTGCCCGTCCGACCAGGCCCAGCGCGTGGCACAGCAAATTTGTGACCGCATGGAAGAGTTCAGGTTCGTCCACGACGAGCGCCGTTTCCGGATCGGCACCAGCATCGGCCTGGTGCCGGTGGACAGTCGTTGGGCCAACACGGCCGCCGCCATGCAAGCGGCAGACATCTCGTGCTACGCCGCCAAGGAGGCCGGCCGCAACCGTGTGCATGCCTGGTTCGACACCGACCAGGCCATGCGTGCACGCCATGGCGAAATGCAGTGGGCCACACGGTTGGAGCAGGCGCTGGATGAAGACCGGTTCGTGCTCTATGGGCAGCGCATTGAAGCGCTTGGCGAGGGCTTCACGGGGCTGCACGCGGAAGTGCTGATTCGCTTGCTGGACAGCGATGGGAGCCTGATTCCGCCAGGAGCTTTCCTGCCTGCTGCTGAGCGCTTCCACATGGCTACGCGCATCGACCGCTGGGTACTCAAACGCGCGGTGCAGCAGATTCAGGCCATGCCGGATGTGAGTACGCTCGACACGCTGTGCATCAACCTGTCAGGGCAGTCGGTGGGCGACCGGGCGTTTCACCGGCATGCCATCGATGCGTTGACCGAAGCTGGCAACACGGTCTGCCGGCGTATCTGCCTGGAGATCACGGAGACCGCCGCCGTCACCAACATGGCCGATGCCGCGATCTTTATCGAACAGGTTCGCGCTCTCGGGGTCAGAGTGGCGCTCGACGACTTCGGGGCCGGGGCTTCGTCGTTCGGCTACCTGAAGACCCTCAAGGTCGATTTACTGAAGATCGATGGCAGCTTCATCCGCGATGTCATCGACGACCCGCTGGACGCCGCCGCGGTGCGCTGTTTTGTTGACGTGGCCCGGGTGGTGGGGGTCAGGACGGTAGCCGAGTTCGTGGACCGGCCGGAAGTGTTGGCGCGCGTGCGTGAGATCGGCATCGACTACGCGCAAGGGTTCCTGCTGCACAGACCCGAGCCGATCGAAAACCTGTTCGGCGCTGCCGCGCAACTCGCGCGGGTCTGAATCAACGTCGCAGCTCATCGCCACGGGATGGCATCACGCCCGCATGCGTGCATTCGCGACGCTACCAGTCGACAGCGGGCGACGCCTGTTCGATTCAAGCCACTGCCGGTACCAGTGTTACCTCAGGCTTGCCACGCAATGCCGTGAAGCTGCCGGGTATCACCGGCTGCTGGCAGACGATCGAAGAACACCGGATTGCCCCTTTGCGTCATCCGCCCTCGCTGACGTGTCAGGTTTGCTCGTACCCTAAGCTGATGTCAGACGGCCTCAACGCAATCCGTCGGAATAGAGCGGGTACCATGGCGTCACGTTGTAGATTTTTCTATAAAGCCCTAATTTCATTGGGGTATTCCGTCTTGTTAACATCAAAGTGGAAATGATTTGATGCCTTGCAACAGGGGATATTGAGAAGCACAAAGGATAGGCAAGCCCGCATTACTGCGGGCTTTTTCGTTTCCTTGTCTGTCATCGCTTTACTTTTGATTTTCTGCCGCCGGTAAAAAAACGCAGGATCGCGCGCGACCGTTATTTTCTGTTGTGTAATCCGCTGACTGCCGATCGGCAACATCGAGATGATGGGTTGCAGTAGCATTTCGACGGCCTCAGGATGGCGGCCATGGAGCGCAAGTCTGTCGTCCTTGCTCAGCTCGCAGACCGTCGTACCGGTGCCGAAAATCGGACTGAGGGGGCGCTAAAACGACGCAAGGCCGCAGAATTATCGTGGTCAAAGATAGGCAAGGTGTTCCAAGGCTGGCAAGTCGCCTTGAACGGTGGTGTTGACGGGATGCTCGATGTGTCTCTCGACAGTCTCAATGATCAACTCGATATTGCGTTGCGCGCACCAATTTTTGGTATCACCGACCGGTATTGGTCGGGCAGATGGTTGCTGGAGATGAAGGACCGGTTAAAAACAGGCGAAGCGGACTCGTAAGGACGTCTCAGGCGGGAAGCTAAATACCGTAGATTCGCAAAGTTCTCCCCTTGTCTTGTGTCGAACTTTCATATGGCACCTGCATTCTTTATTGCCTGGCAGGGCGAGGACATTTCGTTGTGGAACACAACTGACGTGCTAATCGTCGACGAAGCCGGGCAGGTGTCGCCGGACGTCGGCGCGGCGTTGTTCGCCCTCGCTCAACGCGCGCTCGTCGTCGGGGACATTTATCAGATCGAGCCCGTCTGGAATAACGGTGAGGGAACCGACCGGGCCAACGCCGTAAAATTTGGTTTGATACCAAGCCCTCGTTAAAAAGGTGGGTGGAAGTCGGCAGAACTACGACGAGGCCAAGGCTATCGTGGAATGGTTGAAGGCTAACGGAGCACAAATCGAAAGGCACTACGCCGATGGATCCGGCGCTGATGTCGCGCTTTGGAAACTGGTTGGCATCCTCATGGAGGAAGGCTCCGGGATTCCGCCACGATCAGGCCGCAGCGGCTTCGCACATCCCGACCCGCCGCCCGCCGCTCGCCGCTCGCCGCTCGCCGTTCGCCGGTTCATATCCGTTGTCGGGCAATGTCAGGCGCATTTTTTAGCAAGGAAAGGGCAAGCCATGATGGTCACATTGACACCAGTCACAGACCCGCAACTGCAAATACTGCTGATCGATCGTTGCTAATTGACTCGACATCCGCGTCAGTAAGTATTGCGCGCAGTCGATACGATCCAGGTCCGTACTTGCCCGCAGATGGGGTGGCACATTGTCGCATTCGAGCAAGGCGGCCTGGAGCGTGCAGCTTACGGACAGCGTTTGTTGCAAGGCAACGAACAAGTATTTGTCAGCAAATACAAGCTGGTGCTACCGGTCGAAGAAGAGCTGCGCGCCGCGCTGGACCGCGAGCGCAGCGTGATCGATGACGGGTGCGCAAGTTGCTATTTGCTGCGACGTAAATAAAGCGATTGCAGCATTCGTATTCCGACGCGACACGCACGTTACGTGATAAGGTCCGGCGATGCGCACATCCTCCCTGAAACACATCGCAGTCCTCCTGTTCGTCATCGTCATGACGAACATGTGCGTCTGGAGTTTCAGTGCCGACAGGCTCGCCCACGCACTTGAACACGTCAGCATTGCGCAGGTCGCTGACGCGCACGGGTACACGATTACTGCGGACAGCGATGGCCTTGCTGACATCGACAACGATGGCGATGAGCGCGCAGCGGGTCTGGTGGCGCATCAGGTTCTGCATGCGATCGATCATCTCCAATTCTTTCCTGACACCACGCCAGGTCGACGCTTTCTCTCTGCCGGGACCAACATCGCGTCCCTGCATTTCACCGAGCATGTGCTTCCGCTGCCTGCCCGCGATCCGCTCTTCCGTCCGCCCCGTCGCCTTTCAGCCTGACGCCGTCCGTTCTTAGCCGCAGAGGCTGACTCTGCCGGCTGCTGGTCAGGCGCGTCGGGCGCACCGCATTTTTTAGCGGTGCCAGCAAGCGCCTTTCAGTCCGTCATGTTCATTACCGCCGCCTTCCGGTTGCGCTCGCATATTGCGTAGCGCGATAGCAAACGCGTGCGCTTGTCATGGATCTCCTTCACCGCCTCACCCCTTTGACTCCTCCGGGAACAATCATGAAAAAAAGAATTCTTCTCCCGCCTCTGTGCGTCAGCCTGTCCTTCGTATTAACGCTGGCGTGCAGCACTCGCTCGGTGGCAGCCGATCGCCCGGCGATTTTTGCGGTCACGCAGCAGCAGATGCAGTCGCTGGCTATCCGGACCCAGCCCCTGCAGCGCGATGCCGCGCCGGTCGTACTGAGCTTGCCCGCGCAGGTGACAGTACCGGCAAATCGCCAGCAAATGATCAGCGCGCCGCTGGCCGGTCTGGCGGTACAGCTGTTCGTGCAACCGAATCAGGCCGTGAAACAGGGCGCACCACTGCTGCGCATCGTCAGCCAGGAGCTCGGCCCGTTACAACTACAACTGATGCAAGCCGATAGCAGAACCAAGCTGTCGCGTCTCGCCGCGCAGCGCGAACGTGCGTTGTTCGACGAGGGCATCATTGCCCGTCGCCGGGTACAGGAAGCCGAAGCAGCGCTTACTGAGAATGAAGCCGTTCTGCGCCAGGCCAGAGCGGCACTGGGTCTGGCCGGCATGTCGGCGGCATCGATTTCGCGCGTACTCGCCTCCGGCAAACTCGACGATGGCGTCACATTGCATGCAGCGCAGGCGGGTGTCGTCACCAGCATCAATGTCAAACCAGGGCAGCGCGTCGATCCCGCGATGGCGCTGTTAGAACTGGCGCAAATTGATCGCCTGATACTCGAGATCCAGGCCCCGGCCGCCGAGGCGGCCAATTGGCGTGTCGGCAGCAAGCTGACCTTGCTGGGGCGAACTGGCACTGCCAGCATCGTCAGCATCAGTCCAGTCGTCACACCCGACAGTCAGACCGTCGCGATCCGGGCGGAGCTTGGTGCCGGCAGCGACCTGCGACCCGGCGAATTCATCACCGCACAATTGCCTTTGACCAGCGACAACACCAGTTGGGATGTGCCCCTGGCGGCACTGGCCCACGATGGCGCTGCTGTCTACGTCTTTGTGCGTGGTGCCGATAGTTTCGAGGCGCGCAAGGTCAGGCAGATCAGCGCCGCCGGCCAGCGCGTGCGTATTGCCGGCTCACTCAAGGCCGGCGAGCTGATCGCGGTTGCGGGTGTGGTCGCGCTCAAAGGCTCCTGGCTGGGTGAAAAGGGAGGCGACTGATGCTGCCCCGCTTGATCCAGTTTTGTTTATCCCAGCGCCTGTTCGTACTGCTGGCCACGCTGCTGGTAGCTGGTGCCGGCTGGTTCGCCTTCTTGCAATTGCCGATCGACGCCTTTCCGGATGTCTCGAGCACGCAGGTCAAGATCATCATGAAGGCGCCCGGCATGACGCCGGAAGAAGTCGAAAGCCGCATTGCGGTGCCGATCGAAGTCGAAATGCTCGGCATACCGAAGACGAGGATTCTACGGTCGGTCACCAAGTACGGGATGGCCGATGTCACCATCGATTTTCAGGATGGCACCGATATTTTCTGGGCGCGCCAGCAAGTCAGCGAACGCCTGGGCGGCATCAGCGATAGCCTGCCCGGCGGTATCAGCGGCGGCATGGCGCCGATCACCACGCCGCTGGGCGAGATGTTCATGTTCACTGTCGATAGCGATCGCTTGTCGCTGGCAGAACGGCGCAGCTTGCTGGACTGGGTGATCCGTCCGGCGCTGCGCACCGTTCCCGGCGTGGCCGATGTCAATGCGCTGGGTGGCATGGTGCGGTCCTTTGAGGTCGTGCCCAATCCGCTGGCGATGGCAGCCAGTGGCGTCACGATGGCGCAGTTGCAGGAGGCGATACGCGCCAATAATCGCAATGACGGTGCCGGCCGTCTCGGCGAAGGCGACGAAGTTTTGCTGGTGCGTAGCGAAGGCAGCATCACCAGCCTCGAGGAGTTGCGCGCCGTCGTGGTCAAGGTTAATGGTGGCGTCCCGGTACGCGTCGGTGCGCTGGCTGAAGTGCGTATCGGCGCACTGACGCGCTATGGCGTCGTCACGCAAAACGGCAAGGGCGAAGCCGTACAGGGCCTGGTGCTGGGACTGGCCGGCGCGAATGCGCAGCAAGTCGTCGAAGGAGTACGCAAAAAACTCGCTGACTTGAAGCCGACCTTGCCGGAGGGCGTCACGCTGAACGTGTTTTACGACCGTGCCGATCTGGTCTCGAAGGCGGTCGGTGCGGTGTCGAACGCGCTGATGGAAGCGACCGTGATCGTCATCGTCCTGCTCGGTCTGTTCCTCGGTAATGTGCGCGCCGCCCTGACCGTGGCGCTGGTATTGCCGCTGGCGGCGCTGATCACTTTTATCCTGATGCGCGGTTTTGGCATGTCGGCCAACCTGATGAGTCTGGGCGGGTTGGCGATTGCGATCGGCATGCTGGTCGATGCGTCTATCGTTGTCGTCGAAAACATCGTGCAGCGACTGGCGCAGGATCCGAGTGCCGGCAAACTTCCGCGTCTGCATCTGATTTACCGGGCCGTGCGCGAAGTCGCCGCGCCGGTGGCCTCCGGCATCCTGATCATTATCACGGTGTTCCTGCCGCTGCTGACGCTGCAGGATCTCGAAGGAAAATTCTTTGCGCCGGTGGCCTTGACGATAGTCTTTGCACTGGCCGGATCGCTGCTGCTGTCGCTGACCGCAATTCCGGTCTTCGCGTCCTACTTGCTGCGTGACGTCAAACACCAGGAGCCATGGCTGCCGCGCAAACTGCTGGCGCTGTATGCGCCGGTGCTGGCATGGGTGTTACGCAGCCAGCGCACGGTCGTCATCGGTGCCGTCGTCATGCTGATGGGGGCCGGTGCGGTCTACACCCAGGTCGGCAAGACTTTCATGCCGACGATGGATGAGGGCGACCTGATTGTCGGCATCGAAAAGCTGCCGACGGTCAGCCTGGAGCAAAGCGCCGCGCTCGATCTGAAGATCCACCAGGCCTTGATGAAGGCGTTGCCCGAAGTCACAGGCGTAGTGGCACGCGCCGGTGCCGACGAGATGGGGCTCGATCCGATGGGCTTGAACCAGACCGACACCTATTTGCTGATGACGCCACGCAGTCAATGGCGCATGAAAAACAAGGAAGCGATGATCGACGAAATCCGCAAGGTGCTCGATACGCTGCCCGGCATCAAGTACAGCTTCACGCAACCGATCGAAATGCGGGTCAGTGAAATGATCATCGGCGTGCGCGGCGATATCGCCGTCAAGGTCTTCGGTCCTGACCTCGGTCAGTTGAACAAGTACGCGGCCGAAGTCGAAGCGGTACTCAAGACCATCCCCGGCAACCAGGATGTCTACACGGTCCAGAACGATGGCGTGCAATACCTGCGCGTGGTGGTTGATCGCTTGCAGGCTGGCCGACTGGGCCTGACCATCGAGGAAATCCAGGATGCGCTGCGGGTGCAGATCGAAGGGCTGCAGGCCGGCAGCGCCATCGAAGGCAATCGCCGTACGCCCATCGTGCTGCGCGCCACCGAATCGGTACGGCTGTCACCGACCGAATTTGCCGCCACCCGCATCACTGCCAGCGATGGCACCAGCGTGCCACTGACCGGCGTAGCGCGGCTGGAACGCACTGCCGGACCGGTCAAGATCGACCGCGAAATGGGCAGTCGCTACAGCGTCGTCATTGCTAATGTCAGCGGGCGCGATCTGGTCGGCTTCGTTCAGGAAGCTCAGGCCAGCGTGGCCAGCAAGCTCGCCTTGCCGACCGGTTATCGTATCAGCTGGGGCGGGCAATTCGAGAATCAGCAGCGTGCGGCCAAGCGCCTGAGCATCGTGGTGCCGGTGGCGCTCGGGCTGATTTTTATTGTGCTGTTTTCTACCTTCCGTTCGGTGCGCCAGTCGTTGCTGATCCTCGCGATCATTCCGTTTGCGCTGGTCGGCGGCATCGTCGCGCTGTGGCTAACCGGCGAGTATCTGTCGGTACCGGCCTCGGTTGGCTTCATCGCCTTGCTCGGGATTACGGTGCTCAATGGTGTCGTGCTGGTCAGTTACTTCAACCAGTTGCGCGAGGAAGGAATGGCACTGCTCGACGTCGTCACGCAGGGCGCGCGCCGGCGCTTGCGTCCCGTGCTGATGACGGCGTCGATTACCGCCTTCGGCCTGATCCCGCTGCTGTTCGCCACCGGCCCGGGCTCCGAAATCCAGCGACCGCTGGCCATCGTCGTCATCGGTGGCCTGGTCACTGCCACCGCCCTGACGTTGATGCTGTTACCCATCCTTTATTTGCGCTTCGCGTTTGCGAAGCAGGAGACTTCCGATGTCTGACCTTTGCCTGACCTTGCTGTGCCCGCCCGCCTTGGAAGAACGCGTACTCGATACGCTGCTGATGATCCCTGAAATCGTGCTCTTTACCAGCAGCCGGGCCGCCGTCCATGGCGTGCATCCCGAGCGGCTCAGTGCCAGTGAACAGGTGCTGGGCCTGGCCGTCATTACCCGGATCGAGGCGCTGCTGTACGAAGCCGACCGCTCGCGCTTGCTGGCGCGTATGAAAGACAGTTTTGCCGGCACCGGCTTGCGCTACTGGCTGACGCCGGTGACTGAAACCGGAGAATTCGCATGAAGCAAATACGATGGAAGGCGCTGGTCGCCGGTGCGGCGTTGTCGGCCGGTAGCGTGCTGGCTGCCGAACTCATCGGTGTGGCGGCGCTACCGCAGAGTGCAGTTAACTATCCGCTGTTGCTGCCGACGGCCGTGGTGCGTCCGTTGATCGACCAGACCCCGGGCGTCGCGGCGGCGCGTGCCGGACTGGAAGCAGCGCGTCAGGATGCCGGCTTGCTGACCGACTCGCCGTACGAATGGACCGCCAGAGTCACGACGCAGCGGCGTACCGTCGACACCGGTGAGCGCTACGGCGAATGGAACGCCGGCATCGAGCGCACCTTGCGCTTGCCGGACAAAGCGCGTGCCGATGGCAGTCTGGCGCAAGCAACGCTGGACGAAGCCGAAGCGCGCCATGGCGAAGTGCTGCATGAAATGACCCGCGACTTGCTTGGTTTGTGGTTGGACTGGGCCCATGCCGAACAGGGCCAAGCGCTCTCACTGATGCACTTGCAGGCCGCGCAAGAGAATGTGCGCATCGTCGAAAAACGCGTCAAGGCGGGCGATGCCGCCAGGCTTGATGCCAGCGTGGCACGCGCCGAACTGGCCGAGCAACAACGTGCCGGTATCGAGATCAAGACGGCTGCTGCCGTTGCCTGGGCGCGCTTGCAGGCGCGCTTTCCGGGCTTTGGCCGTGACCTGTCGGCGTTCCCCGCTGCGCACCCGCTGGTGGGGGATGGATCGCTCTGGCGTGCGCGCATTCTGGACCAAAGCGACGAACTGAAAATTGCGGAAGCGCAATTGCAGAAGATGCAGGCGCGCGGCGCAAGGGCGCAAGCCGAGAAGATGCCTGATCCGACCGTGGGCCTGTTCACTGCGTCGGAAGTCGGCGGTCGCGAGCGCCTGACCGGCGTCATGCTCAGCATCCCGATTCCCGGTTCGCAGCGCAATCGCCACGCCCAAAGGGCGGTGCATGCCGATGAGATGTCGCGTCAGGAAGTCGCTTCTAAAAAACGTCAGCTTGATGCGGTAATCGGTGCGGCGTTTGCCGCTACGCAGGGTACGTTCGAAGGCTGGCAAATCGCTGAAGCGGGGGCTGCCGAGATGCAGGATAACGCCCGCCTGATGGCGCGTGCCTATGCGTTAGGCGAGGCCGATCTGCAGGCGCTGCTGAGCGCACGGCGGCAAGCCACGACGGCGGCACAAAATGCGCTGGGAGCGAAAGTGGCCGCCAGTCGCAGTTATTACGGGCTGCTGGTGGATGCCCATCTGGTCTGGGACATGGCGCACGAATGAGCGATTTTTTACGGACGAATTTTTCACACTGACCCGGAGTATTCATGTTTGCAAGATTGTTTTCAGGGAGCGGACCCGCGCAGGCCCGTATGACGCGAGAGCGGATTGTCTGGTCCATCCTCGTTGGACTGACGCTGTATTTTTTACTGGTCACCATCAGCCATGCGCACGGCATTGCCGAAGGCGACAAAGGCTATATCCAGGAGATCTCGGGCGTCCATTTTCTGGCCTTCGTCTATCTCGGTGCCAAGCACATGTTCACCGGATACGATCACATCCTGTTTTTGTTCGGGGTGATTTTTTTTCTCTACAGGCTCAAGGATATTGGCTTGTATGTCAGCCTCTTTGCGATCGGCCATTCGACCACGATGCTGCTGGGCGTTTATCTCGGCACCAGCATCAATGGCTATCTGATCGACGCCATCATCGGCCTGTCGATCGTCTACAAGGCACTCGATAACGTCGGCGCATTTCAGCGTTGGTTCGGCGTGCAGCCCAACACCAGGGTGGCAACGCTGATCTTCGGCCTGTTTCACGGCCTGGGTTTGGCGACCAAGGTGCAGGAATACGAGATCTCGCGCGACGGCCTGCTGACGAACCTGATTGCTTTCAATATCGGCGTGGAGGTCGGCCAGTTGCTGGCACTCGCCGCCATCTTGATCGTGATGGGATTCTGGCGTCGCACCGGAAGTTTTTTACGCCATGCCTATACAGCCAACGTCGCCATGATGGCGGCAGGATTCCTGCTCGTCGGCTATCAGCTGACCGGCTATTTCACACTCTGACTGGAGTTACCTGATGTACAACACTGAGTTGCCTTTGCGCGCCGAACTACCGAGTAGTAAAAAATTATTACGATCAACCGGGATTGCCCTCGTTACCGCTGCAGTTTTGCTGGTGACTGTCGTGCTACCGGCCGAATACGGTATCGATCCAACCGGCATCGGACGCACTTTGGGTCTGACCGCGATGGGCCAGATCAAGGTCTCGCTTGCTGCCGAAGCCAGTGCCGAAGCACCGGTCACGGCCACCCTGCCTGCAGCGCCGCCTGTCGCTGTCGTTGCCGGGCTTGTCCCGCCGGTGGCGACGCAGCCGACGCCTGTCCCCGTGGCCGCCACGGTGGTCACATCAAGGACCGATGAAACCAGCGTAACCCTCAAGCCCGGCGCGGCAATCGAAGTCAAACTGGCGATGGAAAAAGGAGCCAAGGTCAGCTATTCCTGGAAGACCAACGGTAGCCCCGTCAATTTTGATACCCACGGTGATCCATCGGCCGGCCCCAAGGATGCGTATCACGGCTACAGCAAGGGGCTGCAAGTCGTCAGCGATGCGGGTGAATTTACCGCTGCCTTCGATGGCAACCATGGCTGGTTCTGGCGTAATCGCGCCAATAAGGACGTCACGATTACCCTTGAAACTGTCGGTGACTACAAAAGCGTGAATTGAAAGGTCCGGAAAAGTCGAGTATATAGCCACGGCTGCGCGCGGCGGTGTCCTTGTCCGCAGCAAACCAATTGCGGGCGCTCGGTTATACTTGCGCGCCCGGGAATGCCCGTGGTGACCTGATCCAAAGCGAGGCAAGTGCAGTGACGTACAGCGTGAAAGAAATTTTCTATACCTTGCAAGGCGAGGGCACCCATGCCGGTCGTCCGGCGGTGTTTTGCCGTTTTGCCGGGTGCAACCTCTGGAGCGGCCGCGAGAGCGATCGCGCCACGGCGGTCTGCCAGTTTTGCGATACCGATTTTGTCGGCACCGATGGCGTCATGGGGGGCAAGTTCGCCGATGCCGCCTCATTGGCCGCTACCGTCAACAGTTTGTGGCCGGCCGGTTATCCGGCCAGCAAATTCATCGTCATCACCGGTGGCGAGCCGATGCTGCAGCTCGATCTTGCACTGATTGACGCGCTTCACGCGCAAGGTTTCATGATTGCTCTCGAGACCAACGGCACCTTGCCGGTGCCGCCTGAAGTCGACTGGATTTGCGTCAGCCCGAAGATGGGCAGCAAGCTGGTCCAGCGCAGCGGCAACGAATTGAAAGTGGTCATTCCGCAGCTCGGACAAGACTTGCTGATGTATGAATCGCTGGACTTCGAGCACTTCTATTTGCAGCCGATGGATAGTCCCACTGCTGCCCGCAATACCGAACGTGCCATTGAGCATTGCAAGCGCCACCCGAAGTGGAAGCTGAGCGTGCAAACCCATAAAATCTTACAGATACCGTAACGCCATGCTGACCATTACCCGCAAATTAGAATTCGACGCCGGCCACCGGATCCCCGACCACAAAAGCCAGTGCCGCAACCTGCACGGCCATCGCTACACGCTCGAAATCACGCTCACCGGCGGCGTCGTAGCGGCCGACGGCGCGTCCGACAACGGCATGATCATGGATTTTTCCGACGTCAAGACGCTGGCCAAGCAAGCGCTGGTCGATGTCTGGGACCACGCCTTCCTGGTCTATGAAAAAGACGAGGCCGTGCGCGCTTTCCTCGACAGCCTGCCGGATCACAAGACCGTCGTGCTGCCGCTGGTGCCGACCGTCGAGAACCTGGCGCGGATTGCCTTCGATATCCTGAAGGCGACCTACACCGACAACTTCGGCACCGGCCTGACGCTGCACAAGATCAAGCTCTACGAAACACCGAACTGCTGGGCCGAAGTCGTCCATGGATGACAGCGTCTTCATGCGCCTTGCGATGGACCAGGCGCACAATGCCTGGGCTCTGGGCGAGGTGCCGGTCGGCGCAGTGCTGGTCAAAGACGGGCAGGTCGTCGCCACCGGTTTTAACCAGTCGATCGGCACGCACGATCCGACCGCGCATGCCGAAATCATGGCCTTGCGCGCCGGTGCTTCGCTGCTGGGCAATTACCGGCTGCCGGGATGCGAACTGTATGTCACGCTGGAACCCTGCGCGATGTGCGCCGGTGCAATGATGCATGCGCGACTGGCGCGGGTGATCTACGGCGCCAGCGACCCGAAAACCGGTTGCTGCGGTTCAGTGCTTGACCTGTTCGGACAAGCACAGTTGAATCATCACACCGGCCTGGTCGGTGGTGTGCTGGCCGACGACTGCAGCGCGCTGCTGAAGGATTTTTTTGCCGAACGGCGGCTGGCGCAAAAGCCGCCTTCTACGGGAGTTGCCAGTGAGTGAATCGATCGGCATTGCGCTAGTCGCACCAAGCGGCTATGCGACCGATATCGGAGCCGTCGAGCGCGCAATCGCGCGCTTGCAAGCCGCCGGTTATCGCGTCAATCGCCACTTTGCGGCGGAAGAAAAACACGAGCGCTTCGGTGCCAGCGATGCACTGCGGGTGGCGCATCTGCATGCAGCGGCAAGCGATCCTGATGCCGATATCGTGCTGGCCTTGCGCGGCGGTTACGGCCTCTCGCGCATCCTGCCGCAACTCGACTGGCCGCTGCTGGCGGCCAGCGGCAAGCTCTTCCTCGGTCACAGCGATTTCACCGCATTCCACTTGGGGTTGCTGGCGCAGACCGGCGCGGTCAGTTTTGCCGGACCGATGCTGTGCGATGACTTCACACGCGCACCGGCCAGCGACTTCACGCATGCGCACTGCTGGCAATGCCTGACCAGCGAGCGCACCGTGGTCCGGGTCGAGCAGCCCGACAGTCCGCCGGTCGATGCCGGCGGCATCCTGTGGGGCGGCAATCTGGCGATGGTCGCGCATCTGGTCGGCTCGCCGTATCTGCCGCACATCACTGGCGGCATCCTGTTCCTGGAAGACATCAACGAGCATCCGTTCCGGGTCGAGCGGATGCTGCTGCAACTGCTGCATGCGGGTGTTCTGGCGCAGCAAAGCGCGATCGTGCTGGGGGACTTTTCCGGCTACAAGTTGAGCGAGATCGACAATGGCTTTTGTTTCGAGTCGATGCTGGCCCGGCTGCGCGCTACGTTGCCGGTGCCGGTGCTGACCGGCCTGCCGTTCGGGCACATCGTCGACAAGGTCACCTTGCCAGTGGGTGCGCCGGCTACGCTGACCGGCGATGCCCACGGCTGGACCCTGACCGTCTCCGGCTACCCGCATTTGCTGGCGCGATAACGCAAATTCGCTCGCCGCGCGATGGTAAAATGCGGCTTAAATTTAAAGTACGATTTCAAATACGTTCGTAAGGATTTCTTCAGTGCTCTCTACCGCTAACATCACGATGCAGTTCGGCGCCAAGCCGCTTTTTGAAAACATTTCCGTCAAGTTCGGCGATGGCAACCGTTACGGCCTGATCGGCGCGAACGGCTGCGGCAAATCCACCTTCATGAAAATCCTCGGCGGCGACCTCGATTCATCGGCCGGCAACGTCATGCTCGACACCAACGAACGCCTCGGCAAATTGCGCCAGGACCAGTTCGCGTTCGAAGAAATGCGTGTGCTCGATGTCGTGATGATGGGCCACACCGAGATGTGGGCAGCGATGGCCGAGCGTGACGCGATCTACGCGAACCCGGACGCCACCGACGACGATTACATGAAAGCCGCCGATCTCGAAGCGCGCTTTGCCGAATACGACGGCTACACCGCCGAAGCCCGTGCCGGCGAATTGCTGCTCGGCGTGGGCGTGTCGATCGACCAGCACCAGGGTCCGATGAGTAATGTCGCACCAGGCTGGAAACTGCGCGTGCTGCTGGCCCAGGCGCTGTTCTCGAATCCGGACATCCTGCTGCTCGACGAACCGACCAACAACCTCGACATCAACACCATCCGCTGGCTCGAAGATGTGCTCAACGAGCGCAACTCGACGATGATCATCATTTCGCATGATCGCCACTTCCTGAACCAGGTCTGCACTCACGTTGCCGACATGGACTACGGCACGCTGAAGGTCTATCCGGGCAATTACGACGACTACATGTTCGCGTCGTCGCAAGCGCGCGCGCAGCAGCTGTCGGTCAATGCGAAAGCCAAGGACAAGGTCGCCGAACTGCAGGAGTTCGTGCGCCGCTTCTCGGCCAACAAATCCAAAGCCCGCCAGGCCACTTCGCGCGCCAAGATGATCGACAAGATCAAGGTCGAAGACCTGAAGCCATCGAGCCGGGCCAACCCGTTCGTGCGTTTTGACGGCGAAAAGAAACTGCATCGCCAGGCCGTCGAGATTGCCGGCCTGACCAAAACCTACGACCGCACGCTGTTCAAGAATTTCGACATCATGGTCGAAGCCGGCGAACGCATCGCCATCATCGGTGCCAACGGCGCCGGCAAGACCACGCTGCTGCGCTGCATGGGCGGCGTCGAACTGTCCGGACTCGCAGGGGACACCGGCAAGGTCAAATGGGCCGAGCATGCCAACGTCGGCTACATGCCGCAGGATCCGACCGAAGATTTTTCGACCGACAAGACCCTGACCGAGTGGATCGATCAGTGGACCAAGGAAGGCGATGACGACCAGGCCGTGCGCTCGATTCTCGGACGCCTGCTGTTCGGCGGCGACGACGTCAAGAAGCCGGTGAAGGTGCTGTCCGGCGGCGAAAAAGGTCGCATGATGTACGGCAAGCTGATGCTGGGCCGGCACAACGTGCTGCTGATGGATGAGCCGACCAACCACATGGACATGGAGTCGATCGAATCGCTCAACGTCGCGCTCGAAAAATACGCCGGCACGTTGATCTTCGTGTCGCATGACCGCGAGTTCGTGCAGTCGCTGGCGACCCGCATCCTTGAAGTCAAGGAAAACGAAATCATCGACTATCAAGGTTCGTACGAGAATTATCTGGCCAGCCAGGGCATCGACTAAGCTGCCTGCAGGAGAAAAAAATAACGGAGCGCATGGCGCTCCGTTTTTACGTCAGCTCAGTGCGTCGGCATACGCATGATTGACATCGCGGTGACCGGCTTCGTCGGCACGCACGGCGATGACGACATCGCGCAAGCGGGCATCGGGATGCAGGTTCCAGTACTTGATGGCGATGTCGGGAGCGGCGATGTTCTCATGCTCGCCGTTGTCGATGCCGGCCAGGTATTCGGTATAGCTGTAATACGCTTCTTCTTCGAAGTAACCAACGATACGGTGTGCCGTTTTGGCCGAGAACAGGTAGATGAAAAAATACAGGTTGTAGAACACCAGTTGCGTCACAAAAATCACCAGTCGCTCGAAGCCGGACGGCTGGGCGATCTGGATGAAGGTCATCAAGTGCATCCGTTCGTTTTCGGCTTCGTCGAGCAGCGTGTGGACCCAGCCGTTATCGTCCTTGATGAGGCGCAAGGCCTTCAAATGTTGCAGCAAGCCGCCGACCATGCCGGGCACGGCGGCGACGGTTTCCAGTACGACGGCGCGATGGCCATATCGTTTGGCAAAAAAGACGTCTGCCAGAAAGCGCAGGAATTTAGTGAATCCAAGTGCAACGCGATCGGACAGATCGCGTGGTTCGTGATGGATGATGGTTTCTGAAGCGGCGCGCATAGGGCTTTCCTCGTGGGTGGGCTGATCAGGAGGGGGCGAATTGTGGTCGCCACCGGTCTGACCCGACTTGCAGGGTAGCATCGGTTGCGCGTGTCGGTTGCCGGTCCAGGTCACACAGCGCCGTCGATTTCCGCCAGCAGGCCAAAAGCCCATTAAAATGGCGGCCTGCGCCGAACGCGGCTCCCTCTCACTTTTTTTCTACCGTCGACACCATGCCCACGCCAGCCATCAAGACCATCGAATTTGAACGTCCGCAAATGCAAACCGGCACCAGTTGCAGTGCGCAAGCCTGGGCGCGCGTGCCGGTCACGCCAACACCGGCCGAAAAGACCGCCCTGAAAGAGCGCATCAAGCGCCTGCTCATCGAAAAACAGGCGGTCCTGGTGGCTCACTATTACGTCGACGCCGACTTGCAGGATCTGGCCGAAGAGACCGGCGGCTGTGTCTCTGATTCGCTCGAAATGGCCCGTTTCGGGCGCGATCATCCGGCCAAGACACTGGTCGTCGCCGGCGTGAAATTCATGGGTGAAACCGCCAAGATCCTCAGTCCCGAAAAAACCGTGCTGATGCCGGACCTCGACGCCACCTGCTCGCTCGACCTCGGTTGCCCGGCCGATGAATTTGCCGCTTTTTGCGATGCGCATCCGGACCGCACCGTGGTCGTTTATGCCAACACCAGCGCCGCCGTCAAGGCCCGTGCCGACTGGATGGTGACCTCGTCAATCGGTCTCGACATCGTCGCTCACTTGCATGCGCAGGGCAAAAAAATCCTGTGGGCACCGGACAAACATCTGGGCGATTACATCCAGAAAAAAACCGGCGCCGACATGTTGCTGTGGCAGGGTTCGTGCCTCGTGCATGACGAGTTCAAGGGCGTCGAACTGGAACTGCTGATCAACGAGCATCCGGACGCGATGGTGCTGGTGCATCCCGAGTCGCCGGCTGCCGTGGTGGCGCTTGCCGATGTGGTCGGCTCGACCTCGCAACTGATCGCCGCGACCCTCACGCCGGGTGTCGACGAATTTATCGTCGCCACCGATAACGGCATCCTGCACAAGATGCGCCTGGCTGCTCCCGGCAAGACCTTCATCGAAGCGCCGACTGCGGGCAACAGCGCGACCTGCAAGAGCTGTGCGCATTGTCCGTGGATGGCAATGAATGGCTTGCAGAATCTGGCTGACGTGCTTGAATCCGGCGCTAATGCGATCGATGTCGATCCAGCCACCAGCACCAAGGCGCGGGTCTGCATCGACCGCATGCTTGATTTTGCGGCGCAGAAAAAAACCAATGTGCGTCCGTCGTCCGACCTCGCGCAGGAACAAAAATTGTTTTCAGGGATAGGACCGGCATGAGCAATCTCGTCAATCCTTACGCGCCGTTCGAACCCGCGCTGGCCGCGGCTCTGGATGCCAATGTCGTGCTGGCGCTGGCCGAAGATGTCGGCAGCGGCGACGTTACCGGCTTGCTGGTGCCCGATGACGCCATCGTGTTGGCGCGTGTGATCGTGCGCGAAGCGGCGGTGCTATGCGGTGCACCGTGGTTCGAAGCGGTGATGACGCAACTCGATGCGCGCATCCGTATCGACTGGCATTACGGCGAAGGCGAATTGATGCGCGCCGACAGCGTTGTGTGCCAGATCGAAGCGCCGGCGCGTGCCTTGCTGACCGGCGAACGCAGCGCGCTGAATTTTTTGCAGATGATGTCCGGCGTGGCCAGCCAGACGCGGCGTTACGTCGAGCTGGTCGCCGGCACTGCCGCCGGCATTCTCGATACCCGCAAGACCTTGCCCGGCCTGCGGCTGGCGCAAAAATATGCGGTCCGCGTCGGCGGCGGCGCGAACCAGCGGCTGGCTTTGTATGACGGCATCCTGATCAAGGAAAACCATATTGCCGCGGCCGGCGGTGTGCGGCTGGCGATGGAAAAAGCCTTCGCGCTGAACGCCGGCGTGACGATACAGATCGAAGTCGAATCCATCGACCAGCTCAAGGAAGCGCTGGCTGCCGGTGCGCGCTCGGTGCTGCTGGATAATTTTTCGCTGGCGCAGATGCGTGAGGCGGTGACATTGACTTCGGGCGCGGCACTGCTGGAAGCCTCGGGCGGGATCAACTTCGATACCGTGCGTGCGATCAGCGAAACCGGCGTCGACCGGATTTCGATTGGCAGCCTGACCAAGGATGTGCGGGCGACAGATTATTCATTGCGGATCATCGAGCGGTAGCGGCAGGGGGCGCTATGCAGTGCATTCGGTGCAATGCTCTGCGGTTATTGCACCAGCCAGCTTTACAGAAAACCGCCGTCAGTGCCACCCCCGGCTCAAGGCCGCTTGAAAGCCGCCACCTGCTCAACCCGCATCCGGTAGCCCATGCTACCCGCCAGTCCCATCGCCTGCCCCGAAGCCGGCGAACTGACCGTCTGCAGCACGCCGCTGATCGACACCGCCGCCATCATGTAGACGTTGCTGGAAGGCTTGTCGGCAAACACGTGGATGATCTGGTTCGCCGGCGGTGGTGGCAGGTGGATGCAGGCACCGAAGTAGGGGGCCAGCAGGTATTCGCGCACATTGCCGTCGTCGCCATCAAGCGGTACCACGAAACCGGAGATACGCACGCGCTTGCCGTTCATGGCGGGCTCCACCGGTGCCTTGTCCCACTCCTTGCGCAGCTTGTCGAGCGCGGCGATGGCGCGCGGATCGGCATCGTTGAGCTGCGCCATGTTGTCGCGGAAAGCCGTCATCGCATCCCAATGCTGGGGCACCAGCGCCTCCCAGCCGATGTCGCGGTAATTACCCGCGGACTTGCCGCTCATCGCCGCATCCGGCAAGCGTTCGCCGACCCGGTAATCCTTGCTCTTCGGTGCCGCATGCGCCAGCGACCAGCCCGTGGCTACCAGCACCATCCATCCTCGTCTGTCCATCGGTTTGTCCTAGGTTCGCGGTGTCAATCCTTCGGCCAGAGCATGGCGATACGCGCGCAGGCCGGGCACCAGTCCGGCCAGCATGCCGACGCCGACCACCGCCATCAGCAAGCGCCATTCGCCGGGTACCGGCAGTGCCTGCTGCAGCGTCAGGCCAAATTGTTGCTGGACTAGCGGCGCGCCGATCACGCTGACCAATGCCAGCAGCGCAAGACCCGCCAGCGTGCCAACGACCGTCAGCCCGGTGCTTTCAATGAGCAGCATCAGGAACAGCTCGCGCGGCCGTGCGCCGACCGAGCGCAGGATCGCCAGTTCACGCCGTCGTTCATTGAGGCCGGCGAGGATCACGGCAACCATGCTGCACGATGCCGTTACCAGCACCAGTGCCGAGATCGCCAGCAAAACGGTTTCGACCACGCCGGTGAGTTGCCACAATTGCCCGAGTGCGACGCCCGGCAGTACCGCCTGCAGCGGTTCATCGCGAAACTCCCGGACGGCTTGCTGGAGACGGAATACGTCGGCGCGGTTGTGCAAGCCGATCAGGGCGGCACTGAGGTGTTTCGGTGCGAGGTCGAACTTGCGCACCTGGCCGGCCGGGATCGCCAGTCCCGGCAGGTGCGCGCCACCGTGCCAGTCAAGATGGATCGCCTCGATGGATTCGAGGCTCACATGCACGCTGCGGTCGACCGGCGTGCCGGTGCGCGCGAGGATGCCGACCACCGTGAACGGCTTGTCGGCATGTTCGGCCAGGTCGCTGTCGTCAAGGCCGTGGCTCAGCGTGATCTGGTCGCCCGGCCGGTAGCCCAGTTGATCGGCCACGTCGGCACCCGGCACGACCTCGAACAGATGATCGGGACGCCGTCCGCTGGCCAGTACCAGCGGCGATCCGCGGCCATACCGGAAGTGGTCGAAGTAAGCCGCCGTGGTGCCGATGACCGGAAAGCCGTGATGGGCATCGCCCAGCGACAGCGGGATGGCCCATGCCACTTCCGGACGGTCGGCCAGCTGGCGAAAGCTGTGCCAGCGGATGTTGCCGGTCGGCTCGCCAATCCGGAACACCGCATGCAGCATCAATTGCAACGGACTGCCGCGCGCGCCGATGAGCAGGTCGGTGCCCGAGACTGATTGCGCAAAGGTGCTGCGGACAGAATGGCGCATGCGTTCGACGCCAGCCAGCAGCGCCACCGATAGCGCGATGGCCAGCACTGTCAGGCCCAGCGTCAGGCGGCGGTTCCAGGCACTCCTGAAAGCAATCATCACCAGATAGCGCATCGCAGCGGTCCGTCATCGTGGTGCCCGGGTGCGGCACGGTTGATTTCCGGCAGCGCCAGCGTGTGGCTGAAATGGGTTGCCAGTCGCTGGTCATGGCTGACCACGACCAGCGTCGAGGAGGCCGCTGCGCACTCCTGCAGGAGTGCCAGAAAATCAAGCTGGCGCGCGGCGTCAAGCGATGAGGTCGGCTCGTCGGCGATGAGCAAGGCGGGCGTGCCCATCAGCGCGCGCGCCGCCGCAACGCGCTGTTGCTGCCCGACACTGAGCATCGCTGCAGGTCGTGCCAACAAGGCCTGACCCAGACCAAGACGGCTCAGCAGCCGATGCGCCTCGGCACCTACGCTGCCGCTGGTGACGATTGCCTGTGCGGCACGACGCCGCGAAAAACGGCACGGTAATACGGTGTTCTCAAGCACGCTCAGATAAGGCAGTACATTGAATTGCTGAAAAACAAACCCGATGTGATCGACCCGGAAACGGTCGCGCTCGCTGGCTGACAAGGATGCCAGCGGCTGGCCCAATACCGTGATGTCGCCCTGTTGCGGCACCAGCACGCCTGCCAGCAATGCCAGCAAGGTGCTCTTGCCGCAGCCGCTGGGACCGTGCAGAAACAGCCGCTCGCCCGCCATGATGTTGATGCCGGGGATATCGAGACAAGGCTGATCCGGCTTCCAGCGGAAGACCACGTCTTCGATGGCGATGGCAGGTGAATGGATTGTCATGCGGCTGTTTCGGAAAGAGGAGTAGTGGCCGGAAAGCCCAGCCAACGTGCATGGTAGCGCGCACGGTGACGGTGGATTCGGCATCGATCAAACTTTGTGCATTGCTTGCCCGGCGCGCAGTAGCGGCTTCAGTTCGGGAAAATTTGCGGAATTTGAGAGTCTAAAAAATATTGCTAGAAAATAATATTTATTCCACGGAACCAATCGAATATGTGAGAATGCTACCGGTACTACCGGTATTCATCAATTTCTATTGGTGGTAAGCGTGGCTCTAAATAACGGCGGCACCGGTTTTTCGCAACGTATCAAAATCCCGATTCACTGGCGCTCTCCGGCACCGGTTCCAACATCATTTTATTGGCTGAACAGGGGAAAGTATGGGCAATATGAAAGTGGCCAGCAAGATGGCCTGGGGTTTCGGGGTAGTCATCGCGTCGTTGATTCTGATTTCGACGATTAGCATTGTGCGACTGGCCAGCATCGGTGAGGCAATCAAGGTGTTGACACATGAACGTGTGCCAGTGCTGGGAGCGCTTCATGGCCTGGCCTCTGTCGCGGGAGATAATGCACAGATTATCCGCAACATCATCCTGCTCACTGATGAACAAAAAAAGACAGAGTACAAGGCCAAGTTTGACAAAAATATTCAGGATGCCTCGACGCATCAGGCGTTTTTGGAAAAAAATCTGGCCGTACAGCAAGAGCGGGAGTTGCTCGGTGTACTGGCCTCCAGTCAAATGGCTTACCGGGCCTACACCCGAGAAGTGATTCGTCTGGGTTTATCGAACAAGAACGACGACGCAACCGCACTGTTGTTCGGCGAAAACTACACGTTGCAGGCAGCGTATTTTGCGGCGATCAATAAGCTCATTGACTTTGAAGAAAAGCAGACCACAGTGGCAAGTGACGCGGCAGTGGATAGCTATCTTAGTGCGCGCAACCTGATTATTTTTCTTGGGCTGCTGGCGTCCGCGTTGGGTGTCATCGTCGCGGTATTTATTTCACGCGGTCTGGTCAGGCAACTGGGTGGCGAACCGGGTGAAGCAGCGAATGTGGCCCGTTCCGTTGCCCAGGGTGATCTGACCGGCGTGATCAACGTGTCGCGTGGCGATACGACCAGCCTGATGGCGCAATTGCTGGCGATGCAGACCAGCCTGATCGGCATGGTGGCCAGCGTGCGGCGGGGTGCCGATAGCGTGTCCGTCGCTTCGGCTGAAATTGCCGAAGGCAATATCGATCTGTCGAATCGCACCGAACAGCAAGCCGGCGCGCTCGAAGAAACCGCTTCCTCGATGGAGCAACTGGGGACCACCGTGAAGCAAAATGCCGACAACGCGCGTCAGGCTAATCAGCTGGCCCGGAACGCCAGTAATGTAGCCGTCGCTGGTGGCCAGGTGGTGTCGGAAGTAGTGGACACCATGAAAGGCATCAATGCCAGTTCGCGTCGTATCACCGACATCATCAGCGTGATCGACGGAATTGCTTTTCAGACCAATATCCTGGCCCTCAATGCCGCTGTCGAAGCCGCCCGCGCCGGCGAGCAGGGGCGCGGTTTCGCGGTAGTCGCCACTGAGGTCCGGAGCCTGGCGCGGCGCAGCGCCGATGCAGCCAAGGAAATCAAGGTCTTGATTAGCGATAGTGTCGATCGCGTCGGCAAAGGGACTTTGCTCGTCGATCGCGCCGGCAACACGATGCAGGAAATCGTCAGCAGCATCCGCCGCGTCACCGACATCATGGGAGAAATCAGCGCCGCCAGCGTCGAGCAGAACCAGGGCGTGGCGCAAGTGTGCGAGGCAATCCTCACGATGGACCAGTCAACGCAGCAAAACGCTGCCCTGGTCGAAGAGATGGCCGCAGGTGCGACCAGCTTGAGCGAGCAATCCGCCGAACTGGTGCAAGCGATGGCTGCGTTCAAGCTGGATGATCGCCAGTTGCCGCGTATCGCTGCGGTGGTGCCGCACGGTGCAGCGTCCCGTCTTGTGGCGGTGCCGAGAGTGAAAACGGCAAGCGCAAGCGCACCGAAGTCGCTGGGAAACCGTCCGGTGGCCGGCGCGGCATCGGCAAACCAGGCGCGACTGGCGAGCGGTGTCGATGAGCGCCGGGAAAGTTTCTGAGCGCCCCGTGACGGCACTTTGTTGATGCCGTCACGGGGCCGTGTCCGGCAGGAATGAATTAGTTACTTCTTCCGGTTACTCATTGAGATCTGTCGTTCTGTTTCATCCTCACGGAGATCTCATGAAACTCAAGCCAACGTTACCGCCGCTTCAGGTACGCCCTGACACTGCGCCATCGACCCCCGCCGGAACGACAAGCACTGATGCGGCAGTGCGCGTGCGGAGATTGTCGACCGGCACCTTGAACCGGCTGCAGGACAAGCTGCGACCGGTCACCGAGGATGCGATCGCCATCAGACAATTGCTGGACGCGCGGGCGGAATTGATCGGGCGCCAGGCGGGCTGTGGCAGTGCCGATGAATTGCTCAAGGCATTCGGCGACATCGCTTTCCTGAAAAAATTTTGCTTCAACACGGCACCGCTGGCCTTGGCTTTTTCTGAGAGCCGGCAAGCGTTTCTGTTGCGTACACTGACCCGGAAGAGCGCGCGTCATCCGGACGATCCGCAGTTTCCCGACTCGGGTACGCCAGGAAAAACCGAGCGCAACACGCTAAATAATCAGCTCCCCGAAAGGAATATCCAGCTGACGCCGGCAACGGCTATTTATCCCGATGTCGGGATCGCGACGATTTCCAGCCACCCGGATCGTCCGCGCTGGCACGGCATGCCATCGGTGATGTATGCCACGCCGTTAGAACAGGACGTTGGCACGATAGGAAAAGTCGACAACTACCGGAAAATGTTTGGCAATACCCTCAGCTTCGCGTCGAATGATGGTTTTACAAAAGAGTTCGTCCGAAAGGTCAAGTCACGCCGTTTTTCTCATGCAGAATTGATCGATGCTTTCAAGGCACAGCCGCCGATCAAAAAAAATCTGAAAACGCCATTGCCGTTCAACCAGTTACATGAATCTCTGTCGGCGTTGCGACAACAGATCCGGGGCTACAGAGCACATCGCCAGTCTGCTCTTTATCCGGATGGATCAGTTCCGCACAATGAGGTGATTGCGCGGCTTTGGTTATGGGATGCCACTGCCGTCGAGGTGGGCAAGGAAGTGGGCGAAGGCTTGTGCGCGGCCATCGAATTGCAGGTCGCCCGCTCGGCATTGGCGATCGGCTTGCAGAAGCAGGGCAGCGACCATCGACTGGTCAAAGACTTCCTGATGCAGCAATTGTCGGTAGGCGACAATAATGCGGCCTTAAAAAAGTCAGCGGCGAAGGAAAAATTCAATCGCCTGACCGGGGCCGACAAGCAGCTGGTCTGCGACACCTTGATCGCGAAACTGCTGGCACCGGTGACGCTATGCCATTACACCCCGGGGACGGCCGGCATGTCGCCGGTGTCGCTCGATACGCTGCCGGTGAGCGCAGTGGTGGCCGCGATGGACAAGGTGCTGGGTGCCAGGCTGGGGCCTAATGCGTTGGCCTTGCACACGCAGGCCGGGCAGACTGACCCGTAGTCAGGCTGCTAGCGCCAGTCCGGCGACCGCGCCTTCGATAACGTATCCGGATAATCCCGGCGCAGATGCAGGCCTCGACGCCTTATTCTTCAATCAGTTATTGCTGAGCGATCCGGCGAAAATCCTTGCGGTGCGATTCTTTTCCCGGAATTTGAGGGTGCCCGTCAATTAGCCATTTGCACATCTATGCCATGATGGCGCCATGAAAATACTCTTGCGCCTGTTCGGATTGGTTCACGGCTTGATGGCATGTCTGTTTGCCTGCGCGGCACTCATGCTGATTGTGATTGCCGCCCATATGGGATGGTTGGCCGTCATGGGCGCTTGGGACCGGGCTGCAGCGCAGGCAGTCATCGGGGCGATAGGAATATTGACAGTCGCCGTCGTCGCTCTGCAAATTGCCGAAACGATCATTGAAGAAGAGGTCATTCGTGACGCCGACATCAGCGCGCCGACCCGCGTTCGCCGGTTTTTGTCACGGTTCCTGGTAGTCATCGTGGTGGCGTTGTCCATTGAAGGCTTGGTCGCCACCTTCAAAGCGCAAGAAGATCCCATGCAACTTGTGTACGCCGCCAGCATATTGGTGGGAGTCGGCGTGCTGCTGGCTGCGTGGGGACTATTCATACACCTCAACCGCTCAGCCGAGGAACTGGAACCGGGGGCAATGGAAGATGCGAAGCGCGAAGATCACAAAGTCAGGTAGGGTTCCTGCGCCATTCGCCACGCAGAATCACATTGACCTTAGCGCCAGTCCGGTGACAGCACCGTCGGCAATGCCTTCGGCAAGGTATCCGGAAAATCCCGGCTGAAATGCAGGCCGCGACTTTCGCGCCGTGACAGCGCGCTATGCACGATCAGCGAAGCGACTTCGACCAGATTGCGCAATTCGAGCAAATCACGCGTGATGCGGAAGTGCGCGTAGTACTCGTCGATTTCTTCCTTGAGCAAACGGATCCGGTGCTGGGCGCGCTCGAGTCGTTTGGTGGTGCGCACGATGCCGACGTAATTCCACATGAAGCGACGCAGCTCGTCCCAGTTATGCGACAGCACGACTTCTTCGTCGGCATTGGTGACGCGGCTTTCATCCCAGGCGGGCAGGGCGATTTCCATGCGGGTCGGTTGCTGTTCGATGAATTGCGCGGCGGCGCGACCGAGCACGATGCATTCGAGCAGCGAATTGCTGGCCAGCCGGTTAGCGCCATGCAAACCGGTATAAGACGTCTCGCCGACCGCATACAGGCCCGGCAGGTCGGTGCGTCCCGCCAGGTCCGTGACTACGCCGCCGCAGGTGTAGTGCGCCGCCGGCACGACCGGAATCGGCTCTTTGGTGATATCGATGCCCAGCTCCAGGCAACGCGCCAGGATGGTCGGAAAATGCTCCAGCAAAAACTCCGGCGACTTGTGGCTGATGTCGAGGTCGACGTGATCGAGGCCGCGCTTTTTCATTTCGGCATCGATGGCCCGGGCGACGATATCGCGTGGTGCCAGTTCGGCGCGCTCGTCCTGGTCCAGCATGAAGCGCGTGCCGGCCGCCTCGCCGGCAGAGGCCGGCAACTTCAGCATGCCGCCTTCGCCGCGCACGGCTTCGGTGATCAGGAAGGACTTCGCATACGGGTGGTACAAGCAGGTCGGATGAAACTGGATGAACTCCATGTTGGCCACGCGGCAGCCGGCGCGCCAGGCCATCGCGATGCCGTCACCGGTCGCGGTGTCCGGGTTGGTGGTGTACAGATACACCTTGCCTGCGCCGCCGGTGGCCAGCACCGTGTGGTCGGCGGCGATCGTGCTGACCTTGCCGCTCTTGACGTCTTGCACATACAGGCCGAGGCAGTGCGGTTCTTCGCCGCCACCGGGCAGCTTGTTCGACTTGATCACGTCGATCGCGTAGTGGTGTTCGAGCAGCGTGATGTTGGGGTTGTTGCGTACGATCTGTTCCAGCGTGACCTGTACCGCATGGCCGGTGGCGTCGGCCGCGTGGATGATACGGCGCTGGCTGTGGCCGCCTTCGCGGGTCAGATGAAAACCCAGTTCGGCGGTGTCGTCACGGGTGAACGGCACGCCTTGTTCGATGAGCCACTCGATTGCTTCGCGGCCATGTTCGATGATGAAGCGGGTCGCGCTTTCATCGCATAAACCGGCACCGGCCACCAGCGTGTCGGCGACATGTTCGTCATAGCTGTCGCCGGAATCGAGCACCGCGGCGATGCCGCCCTGGGCCCAGTTGCTGGCGCCATCGAGCAGTTCACGCTTGGAGATGACGACGACCTTGCGGGTTTTTGCGAGGTGCAATGCAACGGACAATCCGGCCAGTCCGCTGCCGACGATGGCGACATCAAATTTCATGGTGGGTGTTCTTCATATTGGAAAAGAAGGTCGACTATAGGTCATTTTCGAGTTGCTGTTTGGCACTACCCATCAGGCCTCGGGCAAGACCGGAATCACCCGGGCGGCAGCGGCTTTGGCATTGCTGCGCGCGGTGTCAATATCGGCGGCAACGGCCAGCGCAACACCCATGCGCCGGTGCGCAAACGACTCCGGCTTGCCGAACAGGCGGATGTCGGTGCCGGGGATGCGCAAGGCATTGGCCACGCCATCGAAGGCGATGCCCTTGGCATCATGGCGACCATAAATGACGGCTGAGGCACCCGGTGCTTTCAGGGCGACATTGACCGGCAGGCCGAGGATGGCCTTGGCGTGGATCTCGAATTCGCTCTGGACCTGGCTGGCCATCGTCACCATGCCGGTGTCATGCGGACGCGGGCTGACTTCCGAGAACCACACTTTGTCACCCTTGACGAACAGCTCGACACCGAACAAGCCGCGACCGCCGAGGTTGTCGGTGACCGCCCTGGCAATGGCTTGTGCATTGACCAGTGCGGCCGATGGCATCGGATGCGGCTGCCAGCTTTCGACGTAATCGCCATTGACCTGGATATGGCCGATCGGCTCGCAAAAAGAGGTAATGATGCTGCCGTGCTCATCGAGCGAGCGCACGGTCAGCAGCGTGATTTCGTATTCGAAATCAATGAAGCCTTCGACGATCACCCGACCGGCATCGACGCGGCTGCCGGCGGCGGCGTAATCCCAGGCGGCAGCGACTTCATCGGGGCCGTCGAGCTTGGACTGGCCCTTGCCGGACGACGACATGACGGGCTTGATGATGCACGGGAAACCGATCTCGGCGCACGCCGCCTGCAGCTCGGCCTTGCTGTCGGCGAAGCGGTAAGGCGAGGTTGGTAATTGCAATTCTTCGGCGGCGAGGCGACGGATGCCTTCGCGGTTCATCGTCAGCCAGGCAGCGCGGGCGGTCGGGATCACGGTGACGTCGCCGGCCTGTTCGAGTTCCATCAAGCGGGTGGTGGCGATGGCTTCGATCTCGGGCACAACCAGGTCCGGTTTTTCAAGCGCGATCAGCGCGGCCAGCGCGTCGCCATCGGCCATGTTAATCACGTGCGCCCGGTGCGCAACTTGCTGTCCGGGTGCATCAGCATAACGGTCGACGGCGATGACTTCAACGCCCAGTCGCTGCAGCGCAATGATGACTTCCTTGCCCAGTTCGCCGGAGCCTAGCAGCATGACTTTAGTGGCGTTGGACGAGAGCGGAGTGCCGAAGCGGACAGGAGTTTTCATGGGTCGGTGCCAGTGTGGGAAAAGTGACCAGCATGATACCGCCTGCATGCGGGTGGATGGGCTTGATTAGCGTGGCGGGAAGGAAAAAAATCGCGTTATTCCAGCTGCCTGATTCGCTTGGTGCAATGCCCTTTGGTTATTGCACCCTACGATCTATTCGGCGTTGGGAAGCATGTTCGTGTGCTCATACAAAGCCGCGGCATTAATCAAAATATGCCGGGATTTTGTAATACCAGGTGAGTCGACGTCAAATAAAAAAAACCGCCGGACAAGGCCGGCGGCTTTCACGACACAACGCGGACCGGTCAGTGATCGGCAGCGTAGATGTCGTTGTCCTTGGTTTCTTTGACAAACAGCATGCCGATGACAAAACAGACGGCGGCGATGACGATCGGATACCAGAGGCCGTAGTAAATGTCGCCCTTGTAGGCGACCAGCGCGAACGCCGTGGTTGGCAGCAAACCACCAAACCAGCCGTTACCGATGTGATACGGCAGCGACATCGACGTGTAGCGGATGCGGGTCGGGAACATCTCGACGAGCATCGCGGCGATCGGGCCGTAGACCATCGTCACGTAGATCACCAGGATGGTCAGCAGCAACAGCACCATCGGTTTGTTGATCTGATCCGGATCGGCCTTGGTCGGATAACCGGCGGCCTTGATGGCGTCGCCCATTTCTTTCTTGAAGGCCTTGTCCTTGGCGGCAGCATCTTCTTTCGACAAGCCGACAGCGTCGTAACTCTGGATTACTTTATCGCCGATTTTTACCGAGGCCAGCGATCCGGCCGGTCCTTCCACATTGCTGTAGTTGACCGAAGCATTGGCCAGTACGGTGCGCGAAATATCGCACGATGAAGTGAACTTCTTGGTGCCGGTCGGGTTGAACAGGAATTGGCATGTCGATTGGTCGGCAGTAACAACCACCGGTGACTTGGTCAACGCCGCTTCGAGCGCCGGATTGGCGAAGTGAGTGAGGCCGCTAAACAAAGGAAAGTAAGTCAGCGCCGCAATCAGCATGCCGCCCATGATGATCGGCTTGCGGCCGATCTTGTCCGACAGCGAACCGAAGAGCAGGAAGAATGGCGTGCCGATCAGCAGCGAGGCGGCGATCAGGATGTTGGCGGTAGAGCCATCGACCTTCAGCGTTTGCGTCAGGAAGAACAGCGCATAGAACTGGCCGGTGTACCAGACCACGGCCTGGCCGGCGGTCAGGCCGATCAGCGCGAGGATCACGATCTTCAGGTTTTTCCATTGGCCGAAGGCTTCCGACAGCGGTGCCTTCGACGTCTTGCCCTCGGCTTTCATGCGGGCAAACGCCGGCGATTCACTCATTGACAAACGAATCCAGACCGACACTGCCAGCAGGAACACTGACAGCAGGAACGGAATGCGCCAGCCCCATTCGCCGAAGGCGGTTTCGCCCATCGCGGTACGGGTACCGAGGATCACCAGCAGTGACAGGAACAGGCCCAGCGTGGCAGTCGTCTGGATCCACGCAGTGAAGGCACCGCGCTTGTGGTCCGGTGCATGCTCGGCGACATAAGTCGCAGCACCGCCGTATTCGCCGCCGAGCGCAAGGCCCTGGACGATACGCAGCGTGACCAGAATGATTGGTGCAGCAATCCCGATCGAAGCATAGTTCGGCAGAATACCCACCAGGAAGGTCGATGCACCCATCAGTACGATGGTGACGAGGAAGGTGTACTTGCGGCCGATCATGTCACCGAGGCGACCGAACACGAGTGCGCCGAACGGCCGCACGATGAAACCGGCAGCAAAGGCCAGCAGCGCAAAAATGAAGGCGGTATTTGGATCGGTGCCGGCAAAGAATTGCTTGGCAATGATGGCGGCGAGTGAGCCGTACAAATAGAAGTCGTACCATTCGAAAACGGTGCCGAGCGACGAGGCAAAAATCACCTTGCGCTCCTCTGGAGTAATTTTGTGTGATGCCTGTGATGCCGGTGATGCTGTAGCCATGGTTGTCTCCATATGGTCTGTTTAGTATCGTTGTGCGCTTGGCGGCTGCGCACTGGGTGTGACGACTGCGATGCTGTTCTGGAGTGTGCAATGCAAAACTTACGGGATTCTTGCAGCACCATCACCACTGGCTTTTGGCGTTGGCGGCAGTGGAATAATTTTGCGAACGACCGTACTTAATCATGCTATTCTCGTTTCCCGTTGCAGTACCAGTCCGAGCGACAGCCCGCCCCAATCCCATTCAGGAGACCCAAATGACCGACGCAGTCATCGTATCTACCGCACGTACCGCACTCGCCAAATCCTGGAAAGGTGCTTTTAATATGACCCACGGCGCGACGCTGGGCGGTCATGCGCTCCAGCACGCGATCGCGCGCGCCGGCATTGACGCCGGCGAGATCGAAGACGTGATCATCGGTTGTGCGACGCCTGAAGGCGCCACCGGCAGCAATATCGCGCGTCAGATTGCCTTGCGTGCCGGCTGCCCGGTCACCACCGGCGGCATGACGATTAACCGCTTTTGCTCGTCGGGCCTGCAAACCATCGCCACCGCGGCCCAGCGCATCATTGCCGGCGAAGGCGATATCTACGCCGCCGGCGGAGTCGAGTCGATCTCGTGTGTCCAGCAGGAAGCCAATACCCACATGCTGCGCGAAGTCTGGCTGCAGCAAAACAAGCCGGAGGTGTACTGGCCGATGTTGCAAACCGCCGAGACCGTGGCCAAGCGCTACAACATCAGCCGCGAGCGCCAGGATGCCTACGGTGCGCAGAGCCAGCAGCGTGCCCATGCCGCCATGTTGGCCGGCAAGTTCGATACCGAAATCGCGCCGATGACGACGATCATGGGCGTCGCCGACAAGGCCACCGGCATGCTGGTCAGCCGCGAGGTGACGATCTCGGCCGACGAAGGCATCCGTGCCGACACGACCTACGAAGCCGTCTCGAAGATCCGCAGCGCAGTTCCCGGCGGCGTCATCTCGGCCGGTAATGCCAGCCAGTTTTCGGATGGCGCGTCGGTTGCCGTGGTCATGAACAGCAAGGTTGCCGAAGCGCGTGGCCTGACCCCGCTGGGCATTTATCGCGGCTTCGCCATCGCCGGTTGCGAGCCTGATGAAATGGGCATCGGCCCGGTTTATGCGATTCCAAAGCTGCTGAAAAAAGCCGGCCTGAAAGTCGAAGATATCGGCCTGTGGGAACTCAATGAAGCGTTTGCCGTGCAGGTGCTGTATTGCGCCGACACGCTGGGCATCCCGCTGGACCGCCTCAATGTCAACGGCGGCGCGATTGCCGTCGGCCATCCGTACGGCGTGTCGGGCGCACGCCTGACCGGCCATGCGCTGATCGAAGGCAAGCGCCGTGGCGTCAAGTATGTCGTCGTGACGATGTGCATCGGCGGCGGGCAGGGCGCAGCTGGCCTGTTCGAAGTGATCTGATCGAAGTAATCTGACTGTAAAACCGGTTCGGTTGTGCGCGATTCGATCGCGTGCAATCGATCCCTTGCCGGAGCTCCCGATGCAATCCAAGATTTTGTCCCGTCGCGATCTCGACTTCCTGCTCTACGAGTGGCTGCATGTCGAGAAGCTGGCCGAGCGCGCGCGCTTTGCCGATCATTCCGCCGATACTTTCAATGCCGCCATCGATACCTGCGAGCGCATCGCGGTCGACCTGTTCGCACCGCACAACAAAAAAAGCGACCAGAACGAACCGCACTTTGATGGCAGCGCCGTCCACATGATCGGCGATGTCAAGGTCGCGCTCGATGCCTTCAGCGCCGCCGGTCTGATGGCCGCCGGCCAGGACTTCGACAACGGCGGCATGCAGCTGCCGTGCGTGGTCGAGAAAGCCGGCTTCGCGTATTTCAAAGGTGCCAATGTCGGCACTTCGTCATACCCGTTCCTGACCATCGGCAATGCCAACACGCTGATGAAATGCGGCACGCCCGAGCAGATCGACACCTTCGTCAAGCCGATGCTGAGCGGCCGGTTTTTCGGCACGATGTGCCTGTCCGAACCGCAGGCCGGTTCCAGCCTGTCGGACATCGTCACCCGCGCCGAGCCGCAAGCCGATGGTACGTACCGGCTGACCGGCAACAAGATGTGGATCTCGGCCGGTGAACACGAACTGGCCGAGAACATCGTCCATCTGGTGCTGGCCAAAGTGCCGGGTCCGGATGGCAAGCTGATCCCCGGCGTGAAAGGCATCTCGCTGTTCATCGTCCCTAAAAAACTGGTGAACGCCGATGGCACGTCGGGCGAGCGCAACGATGTCGTGCTGGCCGGCCTGAACCACAAGATGGGCTATCGCGGTACCACCAATTGCCTGCTCAATTTTGGCGAAGGCAAGTTCACGCCGCAGGGCAAGGCCGGTGCAATCGGCTATCTGGTCGGCACGGTGCACAAGGGCCTGGCCAACATGTTCCACATGATGAACGAAGCCCGCATCGGCGTCGGCCTCGGCGCGGTGATGTTGGGGTACACCGGTTATCTGCATGCGCTCGATTACGCCCGCAACCGTCCGCAAGGCCGTGCGCCGCAAGCCAAAGATCCGGCCATGCCGCAGTTGCCTATCATCGAACACACCGACGTGCGGCGCATGCTGCTGGCCCAGAAATCGTATGTCGAAGGCGGGCTGGCGCTGGCGCTGTATTGCTCGAAACTGGTCGATGACGAGCGCACGGCCACCCCCGAAGAACGCAAGCGCGCCACGCTGCTGCTCGACATCCTCACGCCGATTGCCAAGTCGTGGCCGTCGCAGTGGTGCCTCGAAGCGAACAACCTGGCCATCCAGGTCCATGGCGGCTACGGTTACACGCGCGAGTACAACGTCGAACAGTTTTATCGCGACAACCGGCTCAACCCGATCCACGAGGGCACGCACGGCATTCAGGGACTCGACCTGCTCGGGCGCAAGGTGGCGATGCAGGATGGTGCGGCGCTGCATGCGCTGTGCGCTGAAATTCACCAGACCGTCGAACGCGCGATGGCCGTGCCATCGCTGGCCGTACATGCCAGCGCGCTGGATGCGGCATGGCAGCGCATCGTCGCCGTCACGCGCACGCTGCACGAAGCCGGTGACCTGAACCGGACACTGGCCAATGCCTCGCTGTATCTCGAAGCATTCGGTCATGCGGTGGTGGCGTGGATCTGGCTTGAACAGGCTTTGCTGGCCGTCGGCAAGGACAGTTCTCACGATGCTGATTTCTACAAGGGTAAACTGCAGGCCTGCCTGTACTTTTACCAATGGGAGCTGCCGAAGATTGATGCGCAACTCGATCTGCTGGCCAGCCTCGATACGACCACGCTCGACATGCAGGACGCTTGGTTCTAGTTAGGAAAAAAATGATCAAGCACATCGTCATGTGGACCCTCAAGGACGAGGCCGAAGGGGCCGACAAAGCCACCAACCTGCTCAAAATGCAGGCACTGCTGGAGAGCTGCAAGGACATCGTTCCCGGCATCCTGAAGTTCGAGGTCTCGCTGGCCCAGCCTGGTCTGGAATGCACCTGCGACATCGTGCTGTATTCCGAATTTGATACCGCTCACGCACTCGATGACTACCAGCACCACCCGCTGCATGTCGCCACCAAGCCCTTCATCGGCGCGGTGCGCGCCACGCGGCATTGCATGGACATGCTGGTGGAAGCGCCGGTGACGTCGTCCCTGTAATCGCAGATTTTTTAAACCACAACCATAACAATTCGGAGACCGCATGCGCACACCCCAGCAACTGTTCAACCTCGACGGCAAGACCGCACTGGTCACCGGCGGTTCCCGCGGCCTCGGCCTGCAAATTGCCGAAGCACTCGGCCAGCAGGGCGCACGCATCGTGCTGTCGGCCCGCAAGCAAACCGAACTTGATGAGGCCGTCGCGCATCTCAAAAGCCTGGGTATCGATGCCTCCGCTGTTGCCGCCGATCTATCGCAGGAAGCGGCTGTTGATGCGCTCGTCACCGAAACACTGAGCCGCCTCGGTCACATCGACATCCTCGTCAACAACGCCGGCGCGACCTGGGGCGCACCGGCCGAAGACCATCCGGTCGAGGCCTGGGACAAGGTCATGAACTTGAACATCCGCAGCATCTTCCTGATTTCGCAAGCCGTCGGCAAACGCTCGATGATCCCGCGCCAATACGGCCGCATCATCAACGTCGCGTCGATCGCCGGCTTGTCCGGTAATCCGCCGGGCATGCAGACCATCGCGTACAACACGTCCAAAGGTGCAGTGGTCAACTTCACCCGCACGCTGGCCGGTGAATGGGGTCAGTACGGCATCACCGTCAATGCACTGGCACCGGGATTTTTCCCGTCGAAGATGACCAAGGGTTTGCTGGCCACGTTGGGCAAGGACGAACTGGCCAGCCACGCGCCGCTGAACCGGCTTGGCGACGACGAAGATTTGAAAGGTGCGGCCGTGCTGTTTGCGTCCGACGCCAGCAAGCACATCACCGGCCAGATTCTGGCGGTCGATGGCGGCGTGTCGGCAGTCTGATGGACTGGACGGTCGCCAAGCCGTTTCCAAACACGATCCCGTTTCTGACTGAAATGGGCGTCGAGTTCCTCGGTGCGATCGATGGCGAGGCGCGCGTTGCGCTGACCCTCGGCACGCGTCACATGAACAGCTGGCAGGTCGGTCATGGCGGCGTCACGATGACCTTGCTCGATGTGGTCATGGCGCTGGCCGGACGTTCGCTCGATCCGGAAGCCAGCGGCGCTGTCACGGTCGACATGCACACCAGTTTTTTGCAACCGGCCGGTCATCCGGGCAGCCGCATCATTGCCATCGGCCGGGCCAGCCATCGCGCCACCACGCTGGTATTTTGCGAGGGCGAAGTGCGCAATGGCGACCTGCTGGTCGCGCGCGCGATGGGCACCTTCAAATTCCTCAAGCGGCGCGCCGCCGGCCGCAAGCTTGATCACACATCCATTCCCTGAACAAGGAGTCCAGCATGACTACTACCCGTCAGATCGTCCTCGCTTCCCGTCCATCCGGCCACGTCAGCGCCGATAATTTCCGGCTTGAAGAAGTCGCCGTGCCGGTCATCGTTGATGGCCAGGTACTGATCCGCAATCACTATCTGTCGCTCGATCCGTACATGCGCGGTCGCATGGAAGACAGCAAGAGCTACGCCGAACCGCAAGCCATCGGCACCGTCATGATAGGCGGCACCGTCGGCGAAATCGTCGAGAGCAGGAACCCGAAATTCGCGGTCGGCGATAAGGTCGTCGGCGGCTCCGGCTGGGCCGAGATGACGGTCTCCGATGGCCAGATGTTGCGCAAGGTTGATACCACCCACATCCCGCTGTCGGCGTATCTGGGTTCGGTCGGCATGCCCGGCATGACCGCCTGGTTCGGCCTGACACAAATCATGCAACCGAAGGCGGGTGAGACCATCGTGGTCTCGGCGGCCAGCGGTGCGGTCGGCAGCGTGGTCGGCCAGCTCGCCAAATTGCGTGGATGCCGCGCCGTCGGCATTGCCGGTGGCCCGGAAAAATGCGCGTATGTGGTCAAGGAACTCGGCTTCGATGCCTGCGTCGATTACAAGTCGCCGAGCTTTGTCGCGGACCTGGCTGCAGCGACGCCGGATGGCATCGATGCGATTTTCGAGAACGTCGGCGGCGTGGTCTTCGATACCGCACTGGCGCGCATGAATGCGTTTGGCCGGATCGCGGTCTGCGGTCTGATCGCCGGCTACAACGGCGAACCGATGGTGCTCAATAACGTGCGCATGATCCTGACGATGCGCCTGACGATACGCGGCTTCATCGTCTCCGAGCACATCGACCTGTGGCCTGAAGGCTTGAAAGAACTCGGCACGCTGGTCGCCACCGGCAAGCTGAAATTCCGTGAATCGGTGGCCCAGGGATTGGACGCCGCACCGGAAGCTTTCATGGGTCTGCTCAAGGGCAAGAACTTCGGCAAGCAGCTGGTCAAGCTGATCTGATCTTTTCCCTTAGCCTTTGGAGAACGCCATGTCCGACCTGATCCTGCACCACTATCCGACGTCCCCGTTTGCAGAAAAAATCCGCCTGATCCTGGGCCATAAACAGCTGGCCTGGAAATCGGTATTGATCCCGGTGATCATGCCCAAGCCCGATGTGGTGGCGCTGACCGGCGGCTATCGCCGCACGCCGCTGCTGCAGATCGGCGCTGACGTGTATTGCGACACCGCGCTGATCGCTGATGTGCTGGAGCGGCGCGCACCGACGCCGTCGCTGTTCCCGCACGAGCGCACCGGGCTGATCCGCACGGTGGCGCAATGGGCTGACAGCACGCTGTTCTGGACCGCGATCGCGTATGCGTTCCAGCCGGCCGGCATGCAGGCCATGTTCGGTAAGCTGCCGCCGGAGCACCTGCAAGCCTTCGGTGCCGACCGTGCCGCGATGCGCGGCAATGCGCCACGCATGCCGGTTGCGGAAGCCACGGCCAACCTGACCGAGTACATCGACCGGCTGGAGAACATGCTGGCCGATGGCAAGCCGTATCTGTTCGGTGCGCTGCCAGGGCTGGCCGATTTTTCGGTCTATCACCCGGTCTGGTATGTCAGCCGTGTGCAGGGTCTGTCGACCATCCTGGAGCGGGCGCCGAAGCTGCTGGCCTGGCTGGCACGGATGACGGCCATCGGTCATGGCACTGCTGAAAAAATCAGCAGCGCGGATGCGATCAATATCTGCCGCGACAGCACGCCGCTGGCGCTGGAGACGGCTGTCATTGACCTGCACGACATCGCCCTTGGCGAGCGCGTGACGATCACGCCGACCGACTATGCGCTCGATCCGGTCGAGGGCGAACTGGTGCTGGCCAGCGCCACCGAACTGGCGGTGCGCCGGCACGACGAGCGGGCCGGCACGGTCACCGTGCACTTCCCGCGCAATGGTTATCAACTGTAAAAAGTCGCATAAAAAAACCACCGGAGACAGCATGAAAAATTTTACTAACCGGATCGCCGTCATCACCGGCGGTGCCAGCGGCTTCGGCCGTGAATTCGCACTGATCGGTGCCCGCCTGGGCATGAAGCTGATGCTGGCCGATGTGCAGCAGGATGCCCTCGATAGTGTCAAGGCCGAACTCGAAGCACTCGGTGCCGAGGTGCTGGCCGTGCGTTGCGACGTGCGTCATGCCGACCAGATTCAGGCGTTGGCCGATGCGACGATGGCGCGCTTTGGCGCGGTCCATCTGCTGTTCAATAATGCCGGTGTCGGCTCGGGCGGACTGGTCTGGGAAAACACCCAGGCCGACTGGGAATGGGTGCTGGGCGTGAACCTGTGGGGTGTCATCCATGGCGTGCGCATCTTCACGCCACTGATGCTCGAATGCGCCAAGGCGGACCCCGAGTACGAAGGCCACATCGTCAATACCGCCTCGATGGCCGGCTTGCTCAATGCGCCGACGATGGGTGTGTATAACGTCTCCAAGCATGCGGTGGTATCGCTGACCGAGTCGTTGTATCAGGACTTGCGACTGGTCGACGCACCGATCAGCGCGTCGGTGCTGTGCCCGTATTTTGTGCCGACCGGGATTTCGCAATCGCATCGCAACCGGCCAGACGATGTCGCCAATGCGGCGCGCCCGACCATCAGCCAGCTGGCGGCACAAGCCATGTCGGACAAGGCGGTCAGTTCCGGTAAAGTCAGCGCGGCAGCAGTGGCCGAGATGACTTTTGCGGCAATCGGCAGCGACCAGTTCTATGTGTATTCGCATCCGCAAGCGCTCGGCCATGTGCAAAAACGCATGGAAGAAATCATCACGCAAACTAATCCGGGCGACCCGTATGCCGGTGCCGAACATGTGCGTGAGATGCTGCAGGCAAAGCTGAAAGCCGGCGCGTAATCATGACGGCCGCGATCCGCGACCAGCAATTCGCCACGCTGGCCAATGGCACGCGCCTGCATTACGCCAGCGCCGGCCAGCCGGGTCAGCCGCTGATCCTGTTCGTGCATGGCTTCCCGGAATTCTGGGGCGAATGGACAGCGCAGTTGCAGGAGTTCGACAGCACGCATTTTGCGGTCGCGCCGGATTTGCGCGGCTTTAACTTGTCGGACATGCCACCCGATCTATCGTCGTACAAGGCACGTCATATCGTCGACGACCTGCGTCTGCTGATCGGCCATCTCGGTTACGAGCAATGCATCCTGGTCGCGCATGACTGGGGCGGGGCGATTGCCTGGAACCTGGCGATCGCGCTGCCGCAGTTGCTGCATCAACTGGTGATCATCAATTCGCCGCATCCGTATCTGTTCATGCAGGCGCTGGCCAATGACGCACATCAGAAGGCTTCTAGCGATTACATGAATTGGCTGCGCGCCGAAGGCTCTGAAGCGGCGCTGGAGAAAAACGACTTCGCTTTGCTTGACGGTTTTTTTAATGGCATGGGCCAGCCACCGGCGTTGTGGTTCGACGAGGCAACGCGTGAGCGTTATCACGCGTGCTGGCGGCGCGGCTTGCGCGGCGGCGTCAATTATTACCGTGCCTCGCCGCTGCATCCGCCGACCGATGATCATCCGGGTCCGCTGAAACTGGCGCTCGATCCGGCTGCCTTCCGCATCACGGTGCCGACGCGCGTGATCTGGGGCGAGACCGATTTTGCGTTGCCGAAAACACTGCTGGATGGTCTGGACCAGTTTGTCGATGACTTGCAGATCGAACGGGTCGCTGATGCATCGCACTGGATCGTTCATGAGCAGCCGGTGCTGGTCAATCGCTTGCTGCGGCAGTTTGTGGCGGAGATATCGATGCGATGAAGCAGGGTACTGTGGGGCAGTGAAGGCCGATCTTGGTACTATTGCCCACCTCAATAGAATCCCGGCCGGCTGCAGAGCATGTTAAAAAAAATCCCCGTTGGCGAACTCCGGCCAGGCATGTATATCCACGAACTGTGCGTGTCGTGGCTGGACTCGCCGTTCTGGAAAAAATCATTCCTGCTGGAAGACGACGTGATGCTGGCGAAAGTGCACAAGAGCAGCATCGAGGAAGTCTGGATTGATACCGACAACGGCGATGACGTAGCGCTACCATTGCCAGTCGCCGCCGAAGCAATCGTTGCTCCACCCGTTCTGCCGATCAATGTCATGCCCGTTGCCTACCGCGACATCGAACGCGTGTCGATGGCCGATGAAGTCGACCGGGCGACCAGTATCGTCAACAAATCGCGCGAAGCCGTGGTGTCGATGTTCAGCGAAGCACGCATGGGCAAGGCCATCGACGCCAGCAATGCGATGCCGCTGGTTGAAGAAATCGCCGCATCGATCATGCGTAATCCCGGTGCACTGATCGGCCTGGCGCGACTCAAGACCGCCGATGATTACACCTACATGCATTCGGTCGCCGTCTGCGCGCTGATGATTGCGCTGGCCAGCCAGCTCAAGCTCGACGACGAGACCATCCGCGAACTCGGCCTGGCCGGCCTGCTGCACGACATCGGCAAGATGGCGGTGCCGATGACGATTTTGAACAAACCCGGCAAGCTCACCGATGATGAATTCGTCTCGGTCAAGCAGCATCCTGCGGCGGGTCACGCGATGCTGCTGGCGGCCACCGGCATCGGTGCCATCGCCCTCGATGTCTGCCTGCATCACCACGAAAAAATGAACGGCAGCGGTTATCCGCATCGACTGGCAGGTGAGCAGATCAGCCTGTATGCGCGCATGGGAGCGGTCTGCGATGTCTACGATGCGATCACTTCCAACCGGCCTTACAAGCAGGGCTGGTGCCCGTCGGAATCGCTGAGCAAGATGGCCGAATGGAGCGACGGGCATTTTGATCCGGTGGTGTTCCAGGCCTTCGTGCGCAGCATTGGTATTTACCCGGTCGGGACGCTGGTGCGGATGGAGTCGGGACGACTCGGCGTGGTGGTCGAACAGCAGGATGGCAAGTTGCTGTTACCGAAGGTGCGGGTGTTTTATTCGGCGACGACGATGGCCCACATTGCACCGGTGCTGCTGGACTTGGCCAGCGCTGACAGCAGCGACAAGATCGTCGCCCGTGAAGAAGCCGGCAAATGGGGCCTGACCGACATCAATCGCTACTGGCTGGGCGACGACGCGGCCAAAGCCTGAGTCGTCACAGCATCGGCATGCGCAGCAATGCCACGATCGGATCGCAGGTGGCGCTCTGGTAGGTCGACGCATCGGTCATGTCCCACTCGTCGTTCTTGCGATTCAACATTCCGGAAATAATCATGTCGCGCGCGAACTTGCGCCGGTCTGCCGCCGCCGAGGTCGACGAGCGTGACGCCGTCGCCAGCGCACGCACATCCATCACGCCGCTGGTTTTTCTCATTGTCTGCAGTGGTTCGGTCTGGCCGAGCGCAGCGATGAGGTTGTTGACTGCGTGCTCCAGCATGTCATGCGCTTCTTTCTGGATCGCGCGCAGGGCGGGGATTTTGGTGGGATCGGCGACCAGTTTGGCGAAGGCTTCGGGGTCGAAGGGGGCTTCGGCGGATGCTGGCTGGTCAGGGGCGTCGTCAGTGTCCATCGCGTGGTCCTTGGGGAATCAATTGGTTACGGGGGATGCTGTTGTGTTTTCGTTTGCGGGTGCGGCGATGATGGTGGTTGTAATTGGTCAGACCCTGGGTGGGTAGCCCTGTGGTGGTGGCCCGAATTCGGTCTCGGACTGTGCCGCTGGGTGTGCCTCGGGGCGTACCGGAAAACCGTTACCCGGATAATGGGGCTCAGGCTCACTGCCAACAGTGCTTCCGTGTTCAGCGTGATTCGATGGGTGGTTATTTCCCGCGTGTTGATCGTCTTCTTGATGCTCGACCTGGTTGCTGTGCTGGCTGCCTTTGCCACTCAACGCCTTGTGCATTCCCCAAGCTGCGGCTCCCGCTCCAAGTGCTCCTATTAGCAAAGGAGTATTCAATACCGCTCCAAGACAACCGATCGCGATGCCCATTACTGCAAGCGGATTCGTTGCGACGAAGAACCCCGCTGCGGCGGCTCCGCTGTAGAGGACTCCTTTTCCTATTGTTTTAAGCGGTACTTTTGCGAAAGCATTTCTTACTGCTAGTAGTCCTTTCTTCAATTTGCTTTGTGATGTTGGCGGGAGCCCGTCGACTGCGCTGGAAACTTGCTGCCCGGTGGAGGCTGGGGGGCTCATTGCTGCCATCTTTTCTTCCAGCTTGGTCAATCTTTCCTTCAACGCTGCATTTTCGTTGGATAGGGCGATATGCGATTCCGGCGTCATTGCAGCAGTCGCCTTAGCCGTAGGCTCCGCTGCGATCTGCGCTTCGGGTTCCGACTTCATCCCTGCAACTTTTGAAGCTACTGCGGAATCGAGTTTGAGATCTTCGCGAGTTAGTCGCACATCTTTTGGAGCCTCAAGCTCTTTAGGCTGTGGGCCTTTAAGTACCGCAAGATCACCTGCGAATCGGTTGTGACTTGTTGTGCTGTTAATTGGCATCGGATGCTCTCAAAAAATGTCGTCGGATTCGACAGTGGTTCTCCTTTTTTGAGTAGCCATCTGCACTTGCAAAGTTCCACTCACTTCATTTAGCAGCGTAGGGTGCAATGCCCTACGGTTATTCACCCTACGACTGCCGGCCTCCATCTCATCCCACCGCCACCCGACTGCTCCCGCCCGCGACCCGCTCCACCAGCACCCTGGTCGCAATCCGTTCCGTCATCTCCTGCACATGCGAAATCACGCCGACCTTGCGCCCCATCGCCTGCAAGCCATCAAGCGCATCCATTGCGACGCGTAGCGTGTCGGCGTCGAGGCTGCCGAAGCCTTCGTCGATGAACAGCGATTCGACCCGGACCCGGTTCGATGACAGCGACGCCAATCCGAGCGCCAGTGCCAGCGAGACGAGGAAGGATTCGCCACCCGACAGCGAGTGCACCGAGCGCATGTCGTTGCCCATGTCCTGGTCGATCACCATCAACGCCAGCGTGTCGCGGATGCGCTGCAGCCGGTAGCGTTTTGCGAGCGCGTGCAGGTGCCGATTTGCATAGCCGAGCAAGACATCGAGCGTGGTTTGCTGCGCATAGTTGCGCAGCTTCTTGCCATCGGCCGAACCGATCAGATCGCTTAACTGCGCCCATACGCGACAGGTGGCTTCCTGTCCGGCCAGCGCACCGAGCAGGTCGGCGGCTGTAAGCCGGCGTGCCTGATCCTGGCGCAGTGCGAGTTGCAGTTCGATGGCGCAGGCGTGGGACTGCTGGCGCTCGCCGGTGAGCGTTTGCAGCGCCAGTTGCACGCTGTCCGGCGATTCGCCGTCTTCGGCGGGCGGACGCTGCTGTGCGTGGGCCAGACCTTGTCCGGTCCGTTCGCGCAGCACGGCGGCGGTTTGCTGCACGGCGCTGTCGAGCGCATGCAGTGCGCTGCGCAGCCCGGCAATTTGCGCTGTCGATTGCGCCAGCAGGGTACGCAATTGAATTGCGTCCAATACGATCTTGTCATCGAGATTGGCAAGCCACGCATCAAGGCAGGTCGCGGCAGACTGCGCTTCGTGCTCGTGGGCGGCGAGTTGCCGGCTGGCTTGCACGAGCGCTTCGGTGTGGCGGGCCAGTGCATGCCGGACGCTGTTGCTGGCGTCGGAAGCTTGCAGTAGGGCTGACTTCGCCGCGGTGATCGCACCGGCGAGTCGTGATTCGATGTCGCGCACCGGCTGGCCATCGAACAGCAAGCGGCGCTCAGCCTGCAGCGCACTGATCGTTGCCGCACCGGTGTCGAAGACATTGCTGCAGCGTTGCTGCCCGGCGCAGGCGGTGCTCGCGGCAGTAGTCAGCGCTGCCAGTCCGGTTGTCAGTTCGGTGCACTGCGCGGCGAGCTGATCGCTGGCCGTGCGCCGGTCTTGCCACAATCGAACGGCGTCGCGGCAGCGGGCATGGAAGTCGTCCGGAGCGGCTTGCCATGCTGTGCGCCAGTCGGCTTGCGTGGCCGCGAGGACAGGTTCGAGCGGCGCTAACGCTTGATCCAGTCGATGCCGTGCGAGCGACAGTTGCGTGCCCGCGGTGTGCTGTCCGCCAACGGTGGCGGCCAGCCGGGTGCCGGCGGCTTGCGCAGCGTCGTTGCAGAGTGCATGGGCGGTGAGCGCTTGTTCGAGCGATGTTTGTGCGGCGTCGCGGGCTTGTAGTGCGCGCTGGCCGGCCGTGTCCTGCATGTTAAGTGCAGCCAGTTCGCTATCCAGACCGGCGCGTTCGGTGCTGAGCCAGGTCGCCGGCTCCGCGCCGTTCAGCGCCAGCGCCACCGGATGGACCGACCAGTCGCGTTGCAGCTGGTCGTGCAGTTGTTGCAGTTGCTGCTGTTGCGGCGCGATGCCGGCCAGCTGCTGGCGATGTCCGCCGGCTTGCGCGGCGAGCGTTGCCTGCGCGTGCCGGGCTTGCTGGTGCTGCTCGCGGCAGACCGCGACATCGTCCTGCAGTTTTTCCAGCAGGGCGTGCAGTGGTCCGTTCGCCTGCACATAGGGATGGTCGGCCGCGCCGCAGACCGGGCAGGGCGCGTCGTCGACCAGCGCGTCGCGCAGACTTTCGACGCTGGCCGTGCAGGCTGCTTCGGCGTGCTTGAGTGATTGTTCGGCTTGCGCCATCGCCGCTGCCAGCGGCGCGCTGCGTGCCTCGGCCTGCGCGGCAGCAGCCTCGGCATCGATGGCGGCTTGCAGGCTGGCGCGGCACTGGGCATCGAGCTGCTGCAGGCGCGTCTGCTGTTCGGTCAGCGTGCGCCAGAGTTGGTCGCCGTCATGCCAGCGTTCGCGGCGCAGTTCGAGCTGATCCTTGCGTGCTTTCAGCGCGACCAGGTCGATGGCCGCGAGCTGCTGAACGGCTTGCTGGCGCAGGTGTCCGGCGTCAGCAAGCACTTGCGCGGCCTGCGCGAGGGCCGCAGCGGTGCTCGCCTGCACGGTGGTTTGCTGCGCGTGATCGGCGGCCAGCGTGGCCAGCAACTGTGCATTGAGCTTTACCTCGGCGTCGCTGCGCGTGGCTTGGCCGAGCAGCAAATCGCCGCGCGACCAGTCTTGCGCCAGCGCCTGCCAGGCGGCGTTTTGCTCCAGCCACAGTGCATGCGCCTGCTGCGCTTGCCGCGCGAGGGCTAGCTCGCCTTGCCGGGTCAGCGCTTGCCGTCCAGCCTGTTCGGCCACGCGGGTCGCTTCGGCCTGGGCTTGTCGGGCCAGTTCGTGCGGAGGCAGCAGCGTGTCGATGCGGGTATCTAGCACCTTGGCCTGGTCGAGCGCCGGCGCGGCGGCCTGCTGTGCCTGCTCGGCCGAGGCGAGGCCGGCTTGCGCCAGCGCCAGCGACGCGTCGGCACCGAGTCGCGCGAGCTCGGCCTGCTCCATCGCCGCGCGGCTGGCCGCGATCGCCAGCCGGTCCTGTTCGAGCGTGCGCGTCAGGCGGTCGATGTCATCGACCAGCGCCCGCGCCGGCTGTATCGTCTCGAGCAAGTGCAGTTCGGCGCGACGCGATGCCACCGCTTGCTGCGCCTCGTGATCCTGCTGCCATTGCGCTTGCGCCTGCTGTTCGGCCAGACGCAAGCGGTCGTGGTCCTGATACCAGCGCAGGCGCGTGGTCACGCCGGCGAGCTGCAGGTCCAGCGCGGCCAGCGCGACATCGGCAGCGGCGCTGTCGCCATCGAGCTGGCTGCGCGCTTCTTCGGACAGCGGGCGCTGGTCGGTCAGCCGGTCGGCCAGACGCTGCATGGCGGCTTGCTCGTCACGGTGGCGACCGAAGGCGCGCTGCGACAGCGTGCTGTAGATCGCGCTGCCGGTCAGCGTTTCGAGCAGCTCGCCGCGTTCGTTGTCGTCGGCTTTCAGGAAGGCCGAGAATTCGTTTTGTGCCAGCAGCACGGCGCGCGTGAACTGCTCGAACGACAGGCCGATACGCACTGCGATTTCGGCCAGCACTTCCTTGTTGGTGCCGCCTAGCGGCTGCAGATCGGGCAGATGCAGCAGGGTCATCGTGGTTTTCTGCAGGCTGCCACTGGCCTTGCCGCGCGAGCGCCGCACGCTCCAGCGCGCGCGGTAGTGCTGGCCATCATTGCCAATGAAATCGACTTCGGCATGGCCTTCGGCACAGCCGCGCCGCAACAGATTGCGCGCATCCTGCTGCGTGACGGTGGCGTCGCCGACATCCGGCACGTTGCGGTTGCCGGCCTTGAACAGGCGTGGCGTGTCTTCGTACAGCGCCATGCACAAGGCATCGAGCAAGGTACTTTTGCCGGCGCCGGTCGGTCCCGAGATCGCAAACAGGCCGGCCGATTTCAGTGGCTCCTGCTCAAAATCAACTGCGAAGTCGCCAGCCAGCGAGGCCAGGTTGCGTCCGCGTATCGCGAGAATCTTCATGCGGCGTCTCCGGCGTTGTCGAGCAGCAGTTCGGCAAACGCGGCTTGCAGTTCGACGGGCGTGTCGGCGTCATATTTGTTGCGGTACAGACGATTGAAAATATCCTCGGGTTGCAGCCGGTCGAGCTCATCGACCGACAAGGCCGGCGCGCCCGCCGTGGCCGACGCCGACAGGCTGGTGTCGATTCTGGCCAGGCGCACCGGCTTGCCTTCAAGCGCGGCCTCGATGCACGCGCGCAAGCCCGGCTCGGGCGCATCAAGACGCACGCGCACTTCCAGATACGGCATGCGTTGCAAGTCGTCGGTGGCGGGCAGCTCGAGTGCAGCCAGCGCGACGAGGACGTCGGCCAGGGGTGCCGGTTGCTTCGGAATGCGCAGCAGCTCGACGGCACGCGGAATCAGTAAGGGCGTGATCGCGGCGACCGCTGCGCCATCGAGGTCTACCCGCAATACTTGATGCGGATAGCCGATCTCGGCAAAGGACATCGGCAGCGGACTGCCGCAATAGCGCAAGTGCTCCTGCTTGCCGACCCGCTGTGCCAGATGCAAATGCCCCAGTGCGGCATAGGCGATGGCCGGGTCGAAGATGCCGGCCGACAGCGCTTCGGCACCGCCGATGACGAGGCGGCGCTCGGAGTCTTCCGAGACTTCGCCGCCGACCATGTGACAGTGACCGAGCGCGATGATGGCCTGGCCGGGCTGGCGCAAAGTCAGTGCATGGTCGAGGACTTGCCGGTACAGCAGCGCGATGCCTGCCATGTAGGGGTCACCTTCGCCATCGCCGTCGATGCGCGGCACGTCGCCGGGACGCAGGAACGGAATCGCCAGGCACCATGCGGCGATGTCGCCGGCGCGGTTTTTCAGCGGCACGACGAGCTGCGCGATATCGATGCTGCCATCGGCATGGCGCGGTACGAAACCGGTGACGCTGGCGTCCAGACTGGCCAGCAGCGGGGCCGGCGCTTCGAGACGTCCCGGCGAATCATGGTTGCCGGCGATGAGGATGATGTTGAGGTGCGGGAGCCGGTGTTTGGCTTGCTGCAGGAAGCGGTATAGCTGCTTTTGCGAAGCGGCCGATGGGTTGGCGTTGTCGAAGATATCGCCGCAAATCAGCAAGCCGTCGGCTTGCTCGGTCTCCAGCGTGTCGATCAGCCAGTCGAGGAAATGCTGATGTTCGGTGCCGCGTTCGAACTGATGCAGGGTCTGGCCCAGATGCCAGTCCGAGGTGTGGATGAAGCGCAAGGTAAGTCCTTCTCGTCGCAAGCTCAACAGCGGCTGCGTCGGGGTGACTCAGCCGCGGCAGAGTATACCGGTCCTTGCTGCTTGTGGACTACCGGAAGGAAGGTGGGGGGATCAGACTAAAGGGAGTGGTTTCGCTTGCGTGCTTGCCGCCGGTTGGACGGCAGCGTCTGTTTGTGCCGGTACTGTGACGGGCGGCGTGATGCCCGCAGCGAGCGGTGGTGCGAGCGGCGTTGCCGTTTGCGGTCGCGGTGCCGCCGGAGGTTCTGCTGCCGCTGGCTGTTCTGCCTCGGCCTCGGGCTCTGCCTGTGCCTCCGCTTCTGCCTCCGCCTCCGCCTTCGCTTCTGCCTTCGCTTCTGCCTCCGCTTCTTTCTTCTTCAACGCCTCTGCGTCGCGCCGGTCCGCCATATCGGCCTGGAATTCCCTGACCGGTTTTGCCATTTCTACGGTGAAGGCAAGGCCGAGTAGCAGCACGAGCACGGGTAAAGGTGGTGCCGCGAACAATAACGCCAGTCCGCCGACTGCAGCCATGCCGAACAAGCCCGCCATCGCCAAGGTACCTGCCCTTCCTCCAAAACTAGTGCGGATGTTCTCGGCTCCTTTTGTCAGTTGTCCGGGGGGCGGCATCCTATCGACTGGCGGGTGTTGAGTGTTCGACTGTCGGGGCGATGTTGGATGCGCGGGAGCGTTTACTGGGGCGGATTCGTGGTTCTCCGGATGTGCCGCAGTGCTCGTGGCTCCTGGTTGTGCATTGAGGCGCTCATTTAATTCCTTCTGAAGTTCTTCCACCCGTGCGCATTGGGCATGGTGTTCATTCCCCTGAGTGGACGTGTTGCCGCCGTTCCGGCCGGGAGCGTTTGGTCCCGGTAGTAGGGCAGCGATAGCCTGATTGAGTTGTTGAATCAGTTGGGATGCCGTAACAAGCATGTCCGGAGAGGCTCTACGATTTTCCTCTGCCAAGGCATTGGTGTTTGGGCGCTGGAGTGGCGGCCGTTCCTGAGACTCGGTCTTTCGCTGTGTCGGAATCTCGACGGCTGCCGGTTCAATAAGCGTGGGCGTCGCCTCCCCAACTGGGATTGGTCCATTGGAGCATCCAGCTCTGACACCGCTTACTGCGCCATTGTTAGCCATTTTTCACGCCCTCCATCAGTCGATAACATCGTCCTGCTGTTTCCGGTGCCGGGTAGGTGGCACGTAATGGCCGTGTCATTGCGGCTTCAGTGCACCGGCTTCCATGCCCCGGTGAGCTGTCAGCGAGGGCACGGATGCTGAGGCATTGCGCAGTCGGTCGGGCTGCGGACAAGGCGGGAATCATAGAGGGCTGCTGTTGTCGCGAGCGAGATGGGGTGGTAAGCCAAGCGCTGACGGTCTTTGTGGAAGCACTGGTGCCGGCACCTCATTCGGGTAACTTGATTCCCATTCTGACGATTGACTTTGGTTCGGTTCTGAATTGATTAAGCACATCGATAAAAACGCCGCTGCGACACACATTCCCAGGGTTCCGACTACGAGTAGCCCAGGGGGGGTAATCATGGCTGCGGCGATACATACGCCAATAACGAACCCTGCCAGGGCCAAGCAGACTGGTGGAACATGTTTTGTTAATGACCTGAAACAACCACATACCGCGCCGGCGATTTTTTTCCATGCACCGGGAGATGAATCAGGTTTCTTTCGCACAGCGGGCGATAGCTGTTCTTTCAACCGGCTATTTTCATCTTGAAGGATATTGACCTGCTGCTCTAATTTGGCGAAAGGCTCTTTCATTTGTTCAAATATTTCCCGAGCCACATGCTGGTATTGCTCGTCCGATAAACGAACCTGTGCTGGAGGTTTGTAGCTGCCGTCAATCGGTGCGCGCTGCGTGCGGCGGAGTTCGCCGGAATTGCCCGGGCGGGGAGACTCCGGGGTACTGACATTGAATGGAGTTTGAGCAGCAGCACCGAAAGGGGACGGATTTTCGTTGGTTATCTTGGGCATGGCGAAGTGGCCGCATCGGCGGCAAAGGGCTGACGGAAGTGTCCACGTTGAGTAACCGCACCCTCCGACCAAGTTCCTTCCCGGACAAAAAAATCCGGCCGTGTCGCACGAGGCGAAACGGCCGGATTTTTTTGTCCGGGCGACGCTGGTATCAGCGCATCAGCAAATCACCCGCTCCCTGAGCGAGGCCCGGTCGGTCGTATCCAGCCGGGCAATGGTTGAGGCGCGCGTGCCGTAGTCCGGGGTGTCGATGCAGACCGCCGAGAGCGCGCGCTCGAGTTCAAGCGACAAGCCGGTTTTTGGCAAGCGGCAGTCGGTCGCACGGCGGGTGTCGGTCAGCATTTCGAAGAAGGCTTCGTCGGTGGCGTCCTGGCACAGCAGGCTGGCGAATTCGGCCTTAGTGCGGACCACTTTCGGCCAGGGCGTATCGAGACGGGCATTCGACAGGCCGTAGATGCCCGGCACGATCGCTTGGCCGTTGCGCACATCATCGGCTGCGCGGTTCGAATACCAGATCAGTTCGTGGCGGTCGCCGACCAGCAGATTAAAGCCGTTGTAGTCGTCGTCGTCCCGCGCCAGTTGCGCGACATAGGCTTTCGCTGTCATGGTTCCCGTCAGGAAGTCGGCAGCCAGTTCGCCGCGCGATCGGGCGTCGGCGCGTTGCTCGCCCGGTGCCCGCACATTGGTCAGCGCCGCAAAGCGCCCGGTCTGTGTCACGCCCATCCAGGTACCGCCGCCTTGCAGATCACGGCCGGCATACACCAGCGGACTGTCGCTCCACCAACCGGCAGCGGCAGCGGGGCGGGCATGAAATTCATCGCGGTTGCCGGTCGCAATCAGTGGCATGCCGGGGACAACATGCCAGGCAAAGGTAATCAGGCACATGGAGCGACCTCCACGAATTGTTCGACATGACGACGGCCCTGAGCCAGCGCGCTCACGCCTTCTTCGGCGGCGGCGCGTTCGATCACATCCTCGAAACCGGCCGGCACAGCCGGATAGATTTCCATCCAGGTTTGCAGGCCGTCCTTTTCTTCCGGTCGACGTCGCAAGCCGGCGCGAATGTCGTAGCCGGCATTGAGGCGCTGTTGCAAGGCGTCGACCCGTTGCCGGGCTAGTGCGGCATCCGCGGTGCGGATCGTGTAGTAGACGTAAATATCCATGACAGTGCGTGTCTCCATTGGTTAAACGGTGTCAGGCAGTGCGTAAGGCAAGGCAGTGAAGTGCAAAGCGGGGCCTTGCGCGCCGAGGTGGATCGTGCCGGCGTCGAGGGCGGCAGTCTTGATTTCAACCAGGCAGTGATGCAGGCCGGACGCGTCGCGGGCGGCATTGACGATCATGCCGCATGGTTGCTCCGGTTCGTTCGCGGCGAAGACTTCCATGCCGGCGGCGACCTCGGGCGCGCTGACCGAAGCCGGCAGCGTGCGGCGCTTGAGCTTGCCGAGGTACTGGCTGCGCGCCACGATTTCTTGGCCGGGGTAGCAACCCTTCCTGAAATTGACGCCGCCAATGGCTTCCAGATTGACCATCTGGGGCACGAATTTTTCTTGTGTTGCCAGCGTGATGTGCGGGATCGCGGCGAGGATCTCGGTCAGTCGCCAGTGTTCTGTGCCGGCTTGCTGCAGGGTCGTGCCAAGCATTGGCCAGGCGGCGATGGCGATTTCAGGGGTGGTAATCCATTGGTAGCGGGCCATCGTGCCGGCATCGGTCAGCCGGATCAAAGTGCCGGCGGCGTTTTCGACTTTGGCATACGGCGCGTCCGGCAACAGCGGGAACCAGCCTGCCAACGCCGCGCCGGCGGCGTCACCACCGAGACCGATGATGGCGCTTGAATCGGTCAGGTCGCTGCTTTTTGCCTTGGCGCGCATGACAAACATTTGCAGGCGTTTCTGGATGGCCGGCTGGATGTCGCGGGCGACTTCGAGCACGATGCTGCCGGCTGTTCGCCACATCAGGAAGGATGCCAGCAGACGACCCTTTGGCGTGCAATAGCCGGCCAGTTGAGCCTGCTCGATGCCGAGATGCTCGACATCATTGGTGAGTTGGTTGTGCAAAAAATTGGCGGCATCATCGCCTTCGAAGGCGATCAGGCCGAGGTCGGTGAGCGCAGAAAAGAAACTCCCGGACGTCGTTACCGGCGTGGCGGGAAGCGAATTTTCTTGCGCGGTGAAGTGGTGCCAGTTGGTCATGAGTGCCCTGATAAAGTCCGTCTGTTGGGGAATTATGCGTTTATCATTCCGGCTTGATTATAGATGCGGGCTACCGATCGTGTCGGAACCCTGAAACGAATGAAATTTTTGAAGACGCTATTTTGGCTGTTCGCGCTAGCCGCACTGGGTGCTGCCGGTGGTGGCGCGCACTGGGCCAGCCAACCGATCCTGGCACCTGGACAACCCGCTGTCGAGTTCGCCATTGCCCCCGGCAGCGGCTTGCGCAGCGTGGCCGAACAGATTGCCAGTCAGGATATTGCGCTACAGCCGTTATTGTTCGAGGCGCTGGTCCGGCTCACCGGCAAGGATGGTCAGATCAAGGCCGGTCACTATGCGCTCAAGCCCGGCACCACGCCGCAACGGCTGGTCGGCCAGCTGGTACGCGGCGAGTTTGCACAGGAAGCGCTGGTCATCATCGAAGGCTGGACCTTCCGCCAGATGCGCGAAGCGGTCGCCGCCAGTCCGGCCTTGAAGCACGACACGGTGGCGCTGAGCGACAAGGAATTGCTGGCCAAAGTCAGTACTGACTACGCGGTTCCGGAAGGGCTGTTTTTTCCGGACACCTATCTGTTCGCCAAAGGCGCGAGTGACCTGCAGGTGTACCGGCAGGCGCATGCCGCGATGCTCAAGCGCTTGCAGCAAGCCTGGGAACAGCGTGATTTGTCACTGCCGTACAAGAGCCCCTACGAAGCGCTGACGATGGCTTCGATCATCGAAAAAGAAACCGGCCAGAAAACCGAGCGCGGCATGATCGCCGGCGTGTTCGTCAATCGCCTGAAAATCGGCATGTTGCTGCAAACCGATCCGACGGTGATCTACGGCATGGGCGACAAATTCCAGGGCAATATCCGCAAGCGCGACCTGCTCGCCGATACGCCGTTCAATACCTACCGGCGGGCAGGTTTGCCGCCGTCGCCGATCTCGCTGCCGGGCAACGATGCGCTCAATGCGGCGCTGCGGCCGGATCGCACCGATGCGCTGTATTTTGTCGCGCGCGGCGATGGCACCAGTGTTTTTTCCAGCAACTTGCCCGACCATAATCGGGCAGTCAACCGTTACCAGCGCTAGGCGCCTTCCGATGTCGACTCCCAGTAAACCCAAATTCATTACATTCGAAGGCATCGATGGTGCCGGTAAATCCAGTCACCTCAGTTTCGTGGCGGACCTGCTGGCCGCGCGCGGCATTCGGGTGACCAGCACGCGCGAGCCGGGCGGCACGCCGCTCGGCGAGCAATTGCGCACTGTCCTGCTGCATCAAAAAATGCACCTCGAAACCGAAGCATTGCTGATGTTTGCCAGCCGTCGCGAGCATCTGGCGCAGGTCATCGAGCCGGCGCTGGCGCGGGGCGACTGGGTCATTTCGGATCGCTTTACCGACGCCACGTTTGCCTATCAGGGCGGCGGGCGGCAGTTGCCGGTGGCCAAGCTGGAACAGCTCGAACAATGGGTGCATCCGCACTTGCAGCCGGACCTGACCTTGCTGTTCGATGTGCCGCTCGATGTTGCGCGGGCCCGGCTGGATGCAACCCGCTCACTGGATAAGTTCGAGCAGGAACAGAATGATTTTTTTGCCGGCGTGCGCGGCGAATACCTGCGCCGGGCGGCGCAATTTCCGGCGCGCTTCCGGATTGTTGACTCGACGCAATCGATGGCGCAGGTGCGCGCGGCATTGACGGCTATCATGGCAAGCCTGTGAAACTGAACCTGAAGGATTGCGGTCAATGATGTATTTCAAGCGGACAAGCGACGTATGGCAGTGATGATTTATCCGTGGCAACAGGAGGCCTGGCAGCAGTTGCACGCAATGCGCGCGCGACTGCCGCACGCCATCCTGTTGCACGGCAATCCCGGCATCGGCAAGACGGATTTTGCCGAAGCGTTCGCCGCGTCGCTGCTGTGCGAACGCCCGCTCGATGATGGTCGCGCCTGTGGCACTTGCCTGTCCTGCGGCTGGTTCGGGCAATACGCGCATCCCGATTACCGCCGCGTGCGCCCCGAAGCGCTCGATGGTGCCGATGCGGCTGCTACTGCCGACGACGGCGATGCCGGCGACGACAAAAAAGCCGCCAAAGCCAGCAAGGTGCCCTCGAAGGAAATCCGCATCGACCAGATCCGCGCGCTGGCCGATCTGATGAATCTCTCGACCCATCGCAACGGCAAGCGCGTTGTGCTGCTGTATCCGGCCGAAGCACTGAACACGATCTCGGCCAATGCACTGCTCAAGTCGCTCGAAGAGCCGCCACCGGATACCGTGTTCCTGATGGTCTCGAACAGCCTGGACCGCTTGCTGCCGACCATCCTGTCGCGCTGTCGCCAGGTGGCGTTGCCGCTACCGACCACGCCGGTAGCGCTGGCCTGGCTGGAACAGCAGCAGGTCAGGGATGCCGACATGTGGCTGGCCGAGCAGGGCGGTGCGCCACTGGCGGCACTGGCACTGGCGCAGGCCGGCTCGCATGAAGCACAGGATGAATTGCTGGCGATGCTGGCACGCCCCTCGGTCGAGGCATCGCTGAAAACGGCGGACAAATTGCAGAAAGCGGTGGTGGTCGATCTGGTCGTCTGTCTGCAACGCTGGTTGCACGACTTGCTTTCAGTCAAGCTGAGCGGGAAACTCCGCTATTATCCGAGGAAGCAGGATGTGTTGACGGCGTTGGCGGCACGGGTCGCGGTGCCCGCGCTACTGAAAGCCGTCGATCAGGCTCGCGAGCGTCGCGCGATTGCCCGGCATCCGCTGGCCGCCAGATTGTTCATCGAGGACATGTTGCTTGATTACTCGCATCTCTTTTCTTAGGACGCATTGCTCATGGCAGAACACCTCTCAGCAAGTGCCAATGCCGGTATTGCCAGGCCTTCGGTGCTGTCATTGGCCATCAAGGAAAAATCCGCACTGTACGCGGCCTACATGCCCTTCCTGACCAATGCCGGAATCTTCGTGCCGACCAATAAAACCTACCGGCTCGGTGATGAAATTTACCTGATCCTCAGCCTGATGGATGACCAGAGCAAATACCCGATTGCCGGCAAGGTTGCCTGGATCACGCCGGCTGGTGCCAACAACAACAAGGCACAAGGCATAGGCGTGCATCTGCCTGCCGATGACAGCGGCATGCGCGTACGCATGCGCATCGAAGAATTGCTAGGCGCGGCACTCGGTTCGTCGCGCGCCACCCATACCCTGTAACTTCTGCTCCCACGGAATTGATTGACGATGTCACTGACCCACCGCCTTGCCCTGATCGCCGACCTGCCTGCCATCGTCGCCATTTACAACAGCACCGTCGCCTCGCGCGAAGTCACCGCCGATACCTATCCGATCACGGTCGAATCGCGCTTTGCGTGGTTCGCCGAACATGATCCGGCACGCCGCCCGCTGTGGGTCGTCGACGACGCGCGCGGCCATGTCATCGGCTGGTTGTCGTATTCGAACTTTTATGGTCGGCCGGCCTATTCCGGCACGGCCGAACTGTCGATCTACATCGACGAATCGGCGCGCGGCAAAGGTCTGGGCCGCTACCTGCTGACCGAAGCGATCGCGTTCGCACCACGCATTGCAGTGCATACCTTGCTGGGCTTTATCTTCGGTCACAACGTGGCCAGCCTGGCATTGTTCGACCGTTTCGGTTTTGCGCGCTGGGCCGAGATGCCCGGGGTGGCCACGCTCGACGGGATCGAACGCGACTTGATCATCCTCGGCAAGCGGGTCGGCTGACGCCGCGGCAGGACGGGTACAATCGCCGCATGTATATCGACTCCCACTGCCATATCAATTTCCCCGAACTCGCCGCGCGCCTGCCCGAGATTTTTGACAAGATGGCCGAAAACAAGGTCACGCATGCGCTGTGCGTCTCGGTTGACCTGCCGGACTTTCCGCAAGTGCTGGACCTGGCGCAGCGCTATGACCACATTTACGCATCGGTCGGCGTCCATCCCGATTACGTTGATACGCCGGAGCCTAGCGTCGCGCAGCTCGTGGCGTTGTCGGATCATCCGAAGATCGTCGCCATCGGTGAAACCGGACTGGATTACTTCCGGCTGACCGGTGACCTGGAATGGCAGCGCGAACGCTTCCGCGTCCACATCCGCGCCTCACGCGCGACCGGCAAGCCACTCATCATCCACACCCGTGCCTCGTCCGAAGACACCATCCGCATCATGCAGGAGGAGGGTGCCGGCACCAATGCGGGTGGGGCCGGCGGTGTCATGCACTGCTTCACCGAATCACTGGCCGTGGCCGAAGCGGCCATCGCAATGGGTTTTTATATCTCGTTTTCCGGCATCGTGACCTTCAAGAGCGCGAAAGAATTGCAGGCGGTCGCGTTGGCGGTGCCGCTGGAAAACATGCTGATCGAGACCGATTCGCCGTATCTGGCTCCGATGCCGCATCGCGGCAAGATGAACGAGCCGGGGCTGGTGCGCCATGTGGCTGAGTTCATTGCGAGCCTCAAAGGCGTGCCGGTCGAACGCGTCGCGCAACAGACCACCGATAATTTTTTCAAGCTGTTCGGGATGGCGCGATGAGTCTGCGGCGTCGGCGGCAGTTGCTTGGCTTGTTGCTGGCAGCGGCGGTGTTGCCGGCTGCGGCCGGCTCGTACGAGGAGTTTTTTTTCGCAGTGCGCAATGACAATGCCAGCAAGATACGGCAGTTGCTGCAGCGGGGTTTTGATCCAAATACGATCGACCCCGACCGTGGCGAGACCGGCCTGATGCTGGCCTTGCGCAGCGACAGTGTGCGGGTTGCCGATGTCCTAATGAACGCCCCCGGTGTGGATCTCGAAGCCCGCGCGCGCAATGGCGACACCGCATTGATGACCGCGGCGTACAAGGGAAGCATCGCTTCGGTGCAAGCGCTGCTGGACCGCAAGGCCGAAGTCAATCGCCCCGGCTGGACCGCGTTGCACTATGCCGCCACCATGGGGGCCAATGACATCGTGCAATTGCTGCTGGACCGGTATGCCTACATCGATGCCGAGTCACCGAACAAGACCACGCCGATCATGATGGCGGCGCGCGGCGGTCATATCCTCACCGTCAAGTTGCTGCTCGATGCGGGGGCCGATGCGACGCTCAAAAATGATGCCGGCATGACGGCCATTGATCTCGCCAGAAAATTCGAGCACGCCGATATCGCCGAGGGGCTCGACTGGCGGATCAGGCAGGCTACAAAGCGGTAAAGCGCCGCCCTGGCCATGCTTACTGTCGCGCCATGATACTCAGTGCCACCGCCTCGGCGACCTTGATCCCATCGACTGCTGCCGACAGGATACCGCCGGCATACCCAGCGCCTTCACCGGCCGGAAACAAACCGATCGTGTTGGTACTCTGGCAATCATGGTCATTGCGCTTGATGCGGATCGGTGACGAGGTGCGGGTCTCGACGCCGGTCAGCACCGCATCCTGCATCGCGAAGCCGTGAATCTGCTTGTCGAACTCGGGCAGGGCTTCGCGGATCGCATCGATCGCATAACGAGGCAACGCGGTATTGAGGTCGCCCAACTGCACGCCTGGCGTGTAGGACGGTGTCACTGTGCCCAATGCCACCGAGGGACGGTCGGCAATGAAGTCGCCAACCAGCTGGCCAGGCGCACTGTAATTGCGACCACCCAGCTCGTAAGCTTGCGATTCCCAGTGCCGCTGGAATTCCAGTCCGGCCAAAGGTCCGCCCGGATAATCGGCCGGCGTAATGCCGACCACGATGCCGCTGTTGGCGTTGCGCTCGTTGCGCGAATACTGGCTCATGCCGTTGGTGACGACCCGGCCCGGTTCGGACGCCGCCGCCACCACGGTGCCACCCGGGCACATGCAAAAGCTGTACACCGAGCGCCCGTTGCTGGCGTGATGCACCAGCTTGTAATCAGCCGCGCCCAGCACCGGATGGCCGGCATTCGGGCCGAGCCGGCTGCGGTCGATCACCGATTGCGGATGCTCGATCCGGAAGCCCACCGAAAATGCCTTGGCTTCAATGTAGACACCGCAGCGATCCAGCATTTCGAAGGTGTCGCGGGCGCTGTGGCCGATGGCCAGCACGACGTGGTCACTGAGCAGCGTGGTGCCGTCGGACAGTGTCAGACCGCGCATCTGGCCATTTTCGATGAGCAAGTCGTCGACCCGGCTCTCGAAACGGAATTCACCGCCCAGACCTTCGATCGTGGCGCGCATCTCTTCGACCATCTTGACCAGCCGGAAGGTACCGATGTGGGGCTTGCTGACGAAGACGATTTCCGGTGGCGCGCCGGCCTTGACGAATTCCATCAGAACCTTGCGACCGAAATGTTTTGAATCCTTGATCTGGCTATACAGCTTGCCATCCGAAAAAGTCCCGGCACCGCCTTCACCGAATTGCACGTTGGATTCCGGATGCAGTTCGCGCTTGCGCCACAAGGCGAAGGTGTCCTTGGTGCGCTCGCGGACCGACTTGCCGCGCTCGAGGATGATCGGCTTGAAGCCCATCTGCGCCAGGATCAAGCCGGCGAACAAACCGCACGGACCGGTGCCGATGACCAGCGGGCGCGAGCGCAAGTGCGCCGGTGCGGTGGCAACAAAATGGTAGCTGGTGTCGGGAGCCGGCATCACGAGCCGGTTGCCGCCGACGCGCTGTAGCACGGCTTCTTCGTCGCAGACTTCCACATCCAGCGAATAAATCATCAGGATGGCGTTTTTCTTGCGGGCGTCGTAGCTGCGTTTGAAGACGCTGATACGGATCAACTCTGAGGCGGCAATGCCCAGTCGCGCCAGCACGGCATCTTGCAGGGCGGTCTCGGGATGGTCGAGCGGGAGTTGGATTTCGTTCAGTCGCAGCATGGGGCAGGGTCTTCGTAGGTGTTCGCCAGGACGGCGTACGGGAATTCGGGACCGTATTTTACCGCAGGTGACGGGCACAGGGCGGTGCCGGCAACCAAGCGGGCAGTCCGTCTCGCCGCATTTTATGCAGTCGGCCATTGCTATTTCTGTTAAATTTCGGCAATGAAAATCATGAAAAAATTATTTATACTGCTTTGTGTATTTTTAGGAATGCGTTCACCAGTCGCTGCCGCGCCGCTCTTCGGTACCGAGCTCAGTGATTTTGCGGTACTCGGTGCTTCGACGGTGACCAGTACCGGGCTGACGACGCTGGCAGGTAACCTCGGTGTCAGTCCCGGCACGGCGATCACCGGCTTTGGACCGGGTACTTACAGCGGCACGATTTATCCCGGCGGGCCAGTCGCAGCCACCGCTCATGCGCAACTGGGTGCCGCGATGGCCAATCTGGCCAAGCTGGGCAGCGGCACACAGCTTGCCGGTAACCTCAATGGCCTGACACTGGCCCCCGGCGTGTACACCGTCGCAGCGCTGGCCAGTAATTTGTCGCAAGTGCTGACACTGGACGGCGGCGGTAACCCGAATGCGTATTGGGTGTTTCAGATGCCGAGCACGCTCATCACCTCACCCGGGGCCGTGGTCAATGTCATTAACACCGGGGCGGGTGCCGGCATCTACTGGGTGGTCGGCAGTTCGGCAACCATCGACAACAACACTATCTTCGCCGGCAATATCATGGCGTCGGCAAGCGTGACCCTCAACGGCGGTGCGGCGATCGTTTGTGGCCGGGCACTGGCGTATTCGGGGGCCGTGACGATGATCAATGTGCTGGTCAACGCAACGACCTGCGCCGGCACGAGCGGAGTGGGCAGTCACGGCTTCAATGGCGGCTTGGTGGTACCCGATGCAGGCGGACCGCTAACCCCCGCGCAGGGTAGTGGTAATTGCACGCTCAGTGCCGGCGAGACGGCGCTGCTGATGAAGATTCCGGATCATGTGGCCGAAACCAGTCAGACCGTCGACATCATCACTATCAGGAAATCCGATAACAGTCCGGGTTGCACTCCCGCACTGGTCGGCCTGGTGGCGCGACTCCGGTTTGCCTGTGCGTATCTCAATCCGGTTGGCGGGTCGCTGCCGGTCAGACTCAATGGCAATGTCGCTCTATCTGCCAACGCCACGTCGAGCTGCTCGTCCAGCGGTGTCGAGGTACCCGTTACGTTCGATGCGGCCGGGGTCGGACATACGACGCTGCTGTACGCCGATGCGGGGCAGGTCAGACTGGATGCCAGCTTCAGTGTGGGCGGCGCGGTGATCTCGGGTTCGGGTTCTTTCGTGGCAGCGCCGGCGGGCATTGTTTTCAGTCAGATTCGACAAACGGCGTCTCCGGGACTGACGAATCCGGTGGCGGGCAGTGCGGATGGTCCGGTGTTTCTGAAAGCAGGTAACCCGTTTTCTGCGACGATGACTGCGGTCAACCGCAGTGGTAATCCGACACCAGGTTTTGGTCAGGAAATAATCCCGGAAACGATTCTGCTGGCACCCGGCCTGAGCGTTCCGGCAGGCGGTGCGGCACCGCCGCTATCTGGAGGCCCCGGTCGATTTAATGCGGGTGTCGCCACGGCCGCCAATCTGACATGGTCCGAAGTCGGCATCATCACGCTGAATGCGAGCCTGGCCAATGCGCAAGGTTATTTGGGCGGTCGCGGGGCCACCGGCAACCTGCCCGTGACCGGCACAAGTGAGCAAATCGGGCGCTTTATCCCCGATCACTTCGATACCCTGGTTAATGCCGGCGTACCGATGCCGTGTCCGGCGGGACTGTCCTGTCCGGGCGCAGGGTTCGTCTACGCCGGTCAGGCATTTGGCATGACGGTGCAAGCGCGCAGCCTCACCGGTAGCATCACGACCAACTACCGGGATGCGCTGGCGCGCGCGGTGACGCTATCGGCCTGGGACGCGCCCGGTAGCAACGTGCTGCAGAACCCGCCGGCTGCACCGTCGGCAGGTGCGTTGCGCCAGACAGCATTGCTGGCAAATAATTTTTTGCTGGGGGCGGCGGACTTATCGAGCCAGGCTTACCGCTTTTCTGCGGTGTTTTCGGCGACCAATCCGACCACGGCGAGCTTGTCGGCACCAACGGCCATCTATCTGCGTGCGCTCGACAGCGACGGCGTCAGTTCGGCGCTTGGCACTGGTCCGGTCGAAGGTGGTGTCATGGTCGCCAGCGGCCGTCTGCTGCTGGTGAATAATTTTGGTTCCGAATTGCTTGCCTTGCCAGTCAATGCCAAGGCGCAGTACTGGAACGGACGTTACTTTGCTGACAGTGTTACCGACAACGCCAGTCGCTTTTTGCGCAGTGATGTCACGCTGGACAATTGCACCGGCAGCCTGCGGACCGGCACCGCCTGCAAGGCGACGGTGAGCCTGGTTGCTACGCCACTCTCGTTTGTCCTGGCAGGCGGTGCGACTCGCTTCGCCCTGGCCGCCACCGGCCCCGGCAATACCGGTAGTGCGGACTTGCGCATCACCTCGGTGGCGTGGCTGCCGTCGACGATGGCAAGGCTGCGTGTGGGCACGTACAAGGCCGGGCCAACCATTTATCTGCGCGAATTGTACTGACCGGGGCGGCGCGGCTTATTTTCTGAGCGCGACCCGGCTCAGGTCCCAGATCGGCAGAAAAATCCCGAGTGCCAGCACCAGCACCATGACTCCCAGCGCGACGATCAGGAGCGGTTCGATCTGCGCCGATAGCGTTTTTAGCTCGTCTTGCAGATCGCGTTCGTACATGCCGGCGATTTCATTAAGTAGCGCGTCAAGTTCGCCGGTCTCTTCGCCGATCGCAATCATCTGCAGCACCACGGGCGTAAAAACACCGGTCGCGCTCGCCGAGCGCAGAATGCTGTCGCCGCGCTCCACGCCTTCGCGCATCCGGTCGATATTGCCGGCGACATAGCTGTTGTCGACTGTGAGCGCGACGACGCCCAGTCCTTGCACAATGGGCACGCCACTCTGGTTGGACAGGGCCAGGCTACGGGCAAAACGGGCCAGCGTCCCCTTAAGCAGGATGTTGCCGATGACAGGCAAACGCAGCGTGTACTTGTCCCACAGATAGCGCCCACGGGTCGTTGAAAAAGCCATTCTTAATGCGAAAGTCGTCGCCGCGAGACCAATCAGGATCAACAGCCAATAATTGACCATGAACGTGGACACGCCGATCAGCATCCGCGTCATCAGCGGAAGTTCGGCACGGAAACCGGCATAGACGTTCGCAAAGACCGGGATCACGAACAGATTGATCGTGATCAGCGCCAGCCCCATGGCCAGCGCGACGAAGGACGGATAGCGCAGCGCGGCTTGCATCCGCTGGCGCATATCGCGTTCAAATTCCAGATGGTCGTACAGGCGCAGGAAAACTTCTTCGAGTCGTCCGGTCATTTCACCGACCCGCACCATGCTCAGGTAAAAACCGGAAAACAGGAGCGGATGCCGTTGCATCGCTGCCGACAGTTCGCGGCCTCCGTCGAGCGAGTTGCGGATATCCTGCAAGACTTGCCGGAAGGTCTTGTTAATCGCTGACTCCTGCAGGCTGGTGAGACTGCGCAGGATCGGTACACCGGCCTTGAGCAATGTGTAGAGCTGCCGGCTGAATAGCTGGATGTCGATGGGCTTGACTTTTTCAGCGGTCAGACGGGCCCACCAGCCGGATGGGTCGCCGCGCCGGTTGCGCGCGGCCAGCGTAATGCTGACCGGGATCAGGCCGGCGCTGGCGAGCTGGCCGGCGACCGCGCCGGCATCGGCTCCGTCGAGCACGCCGCTGCTGTACTGGCCGCGGGCGTCACGGGCCTTGTAGTCGAACGAACGCGGCGTCATTCGTCAAGCTGGTTGCTGATGCGTATGGCCTCGCTGACCGTGGTCTTGCCGCTAATAACCAGGCTCACGGCATGGCGGCGCAGTGTGGCACCGGCCATTTGCAACTGTGCGGCGCGTTTGAATTCGGCGGGATCGGCGCGGTGGGTTGCCGCGATGACTTCCGGCGTCATGTCGAGCATTTCATAGACGCCGGTGCGACCGTGAAAGCCCGTCCCGTTGCACTGCGGGCAACCGCGCCCTTGCATGTAGCGGTGTGCATCGACCAAGTCGCCCAGTTCATCCTCGAGCCAGACGCGTTCGCTGGCATGCAGTTCGGCCGCTTCGGTACAGCTTTCGCAAATCAGCCGGACCAGCCGCTGGGCAACCACTGCCTGCAGCGAACTGGCGACCACGTAACCGGGCACGCCCATGTCAAGCAAGCGCATCGGTGTGCTGATCGCATTGTTCGTATGCAAGGTCGAGAGCACAAGATGGCCGGTCATGGCGGCGCGCATGCCGATTTGCGCAGTTTCCTGATCGCGGATTTCACCTACCAGAACGACGTCCGGATCCTGGCGTAATGCCGCCCGCAAGACCTTGGCAAAGTCCAGATCAATCTTGTCGTTGACCTGGACCTGATTGACCCCGGACAAGCGGTATTCGATGGGATCTTCTACCGTGATCAGCTTTTTCTCGGTGGTATTTAACTCGGTCAGGGCAGCGTACAACGTCGTGGTCTTGCCGCTGCCGGTCGGACCGGTCACCAGTACCAGTCCATTCGGCCGCTGCATGATGACGCGAAAGCGGTCCAGGATAGTGGCCGGCATGCCGATCTTGTCCAGGCTCAGGACGCCGCCATGCTGGTGCAGCAGTCGCATGACGACCGATTCGCCGTACTGCGTCGGCATGCTGGAAAGCCGGATGTCGATCTGCTTCTGCTTGACCTGAATCGTAAAACGGCCATCTTGCGGCAGGCGTTTTTCGGCGATATCGAGGTTGGCCACGAGCTTCAGGCGCAACGCCAGCGAGGCGGCAATCTTGATGTCTGCTTTCGTTTGTAAATGCAATACGCCATCGATCCGGAAGCGGATGTGCACGCCGCGCTCCTGCGGTTCGATGTGGATGTCGGAGGCACCGACTTGCGCGGCGTCATTGAACACCGACTGCAGCAACTTCACGACCGGCGCATCTTCGGTGCCGGGCAGTACGCTGAGTGCGCCGAAATCAACCGCGCTATCGGTCAATTCCTGTTCGAGTTCGCGCGCCAGCCCGGAGATTTCATCGGTGCGGCGATACAGGCTGTCGATGGTGTGCAGCAGTTCGGTTTCATCGACGACCGCCAATTTGATTTCGCATTTGAGGAAGCGCTTGATCTCGTCGTAGGCAAACAGGTCGGTCGGGTTGGCCATGCCGATGAGCAGCGTACCGCCGTGCTCCTCCAGTGCAATCGCGCGAAAACGGCGGGCCTGCATTTCCGGCAAGCGGAAGACGGTTTGCGGTTTGATGTTGTAGCGCTTGAGCCGGATGTGCGGAATATTGAGTTGCCGCGCCAGCGCCCCGGAAAGAATTTCTTCGGTCACAAAGCCGCGATTGATCAGGATGCGGCCTAGCTTCACACCGGTCAGCTGTTGCTCATTGAGCGATAACTTTAACTGTTCACTGGTGAGCAGGTTCTGCTTGGTCAGGATTTCGCCCAATCGAATTTTTTCAAGCGAGTACATGGTGGTGGGCTCCCGTTACAGCGGCACAGGGGTGTGCAATAACAGCCGGTCAGGTTCGCCAGCCTGCAAGCTTGGACACGCGCGGATCAAGTTCCATTACGTGTTGGTTTAAATTAATGCCTTTAATTATAACGACATAAGTATTTATATCGAATTATTTAAATATTATTTAAAAATCAAGATACTATTTGTTATTTATTCGTTGTTACTAAAATAAAACAAATTCGTTAATTATTTTATGCGTTAGCGTATGCTTCGCGGTGGCAACTAGTTGCCTTGTTGCTTGCCGGCTTTGAAATGACGCTGTCATCGCGTTCCTCAGCACCGGCCAAAAATTTTCGCTCAGCGCAGCCGTACCCGGTCAATGCGGTGACCGGCACCTGCCCGATTTGCCTTTACAGATATTGGAAAAAAAATGAACCATCCACGCCAGCAGCACCAACACGCCGGTTTTACCCTGATTGAACTGGTCATGGTCGTCGTAATTCTGGGTATCCTGGCGGCTGTCGCCTTGCCAAAATTTGTCGATCTTGGCTCGGATGCCCGTGCCGGCGTCATCAAGGCGGCACAAGGTTCGATGCGTGCTGCCAACACGATGGTGTATGCCAAGGCAGCTGCCAATAATCAGCTCGGTGCGACCGGTACGGTCACGATCAATGGCGCCACCGTGTCCACCATTTACGGTTATGCATCGACTGCCGCCGTATTGGCGACAGTAATGGATTTGTCGCCGGCGTCGGATTTCACTGTGGCGGCAACAACGATCGGTCATGCGCATGCGACCACACCTGCTTCCTGCCTCGTCACGTACGCGATTCCGATAACCGGACCCACCTACGTGCTTGATTCGTCCGGTTGCTGACAAGACGACCGACAGGATGGTCGCCGGCCTGATGAACACCGGACATTCCCGCGGCTTTACTTTGCTGGAATTGATCCTGGTGCTCGTCATTACCGGCATTTTGTCGGCGGTCGTCGGACCGCGATTGATGGATAACACGAGCTTGTCGGCGCGCGGCTTTGCTGATCAGGTGCTGGCTTCGCTGCGTTATGCACAAAAAACCGCGATCGCGCAGCACCGCACGGTCTGCGTTGACTATGCGATCGACCGGATCATCCTCACTCAAACCACGCTCGCGGTTTGTCCTGGCGACGCGCTGGCGTCGCCCGACGGCAAGTCTGACTATGCCGTCGTGGCACCCTCCGGCATTGAGTTTTCGGTGCTTCCGGGTGCCTTGCGATTCGATGCATTGGGCCGTCCTGCACCGAATATCGGCCATAGCATCCAGGTTAGTGGTGTTGCCGACGGCATCACGGTGGAGGCTGAAACCGGTTATGCGCACTAATCCTTTCCATCTGGCGTCGCGACGCAACCATCAGCGCGGTATCACGCTCGTTGAACTCATCCTGTTTCTGGTTATCGTCGGTATCGGCCTGGCCGGGATCCTGTCGGTCATCAATCTGGCCACCCGCGCCAGCGCCGATCCAGTGATGCGCAAGCAGGCGCTGGCGTTGGCCGAATCCCTGCTGGCCGAAGTGCAATTGCAATCTTTCCTTTACTGCGATCCCTCCGATCCGGCTGCGGCCACTGCAACCTCGATTGCCGCGTGTACCGTCGCTGCCGTAACGAAAACCCGCTACAGCGCCAGCGCGCCATTCAACCGGGTAAGCGATTACGACGGCTTCGTGATGAACGATGCCACCGGCGGGATACGCGACATCACCAATACGCCGGTCGGTCTGGCGGGTTATGCCGCTCGTATTGTGGTGGCCGGGACCGCTCTGGCGGCAAGCGGCAGTTCGGCGGGCATCCCGTCGGCTGCCGCTGTGCTGATCAGCGTGACGGTGACCAGTCCGGACCAGAGCACGGTGAGCCTCGAAGGCATCCGTACCCGCTACGCACCGAACGGTTATTGATGAAGCCGTTCAACTTCCAGCGGCACCAGTACGGATTCACCTTAATCGAGGCGGTCATGGTGCTGACCATCACGGCCATCGTGGCGGGGGTTGTGGCCATTTTTTTGCGCACGCCGGTACAAAGTTATTTCGATGTCTCACGCCGGGTGACGGTCACCGATACGCTAGACACCGCGTTGCAGCGCATCGGCCGTGATGTCCGGCTGGCGTTGCCCAATAGCGTGCGCGTGTCGGCGGATGGCCAGTCGCTGGAATTTCTGCATACCCGCGCCGGCGGCCGGTATCGCAGCGAGACAGATCGGGCAGGTAACGGTGACGTCCTTGATTTTAATAATGTGGATCTGAGTTTCGATGTGCTCGGTGCACCGCTCGAGATGACCAGCGGTGACCAGATTGTGGTTTATAACCTTGGCGTGCCCGGTGCGGATGCCTATGAAACGACGATCTCCGCCCTGCCGCATGTGCGTAAGGCCTATACCGGGCCGTCCGGACTGGTCAGCCATATCACACTGGCGACCGATACCCGGTTTCCGTTCGATTCGCCCGGCCATCGTTTTCAGGTTGTCGATACGGCAGTAACTTATCGCTGTCGCGACGGTGTGCTGATGCGGTACTGGGGCTACGGCATCCAACCGGCGCAGCCCGATCCGCCGACGGACGGGCAAAGTGCGCTGCTGGCCACGCAAGTCAGCGCCTGCTATTTCGGCTATGCGCCAGGGGTGACTGAGCGCAGCGGTCTGGTCACATTGCAACTGGCGCTGACCAGTCAGGATGAAACCACGCGTCTCGCTTATCAGGTGCATGTCAGCAATGCGCCCTGACCGTCCTGCGCCAGCGGTTCCGTCCGGACGCGGCTTCGCTCTCATCTCTGCCATTTTTTTGTTGGTGGTCTTGTCAGGACTCGGCGTGTTCATCGTGACGCTATCGGGCGTCCAAAACGTGACATCGACTCAGGATCTGCAAGGAGCGCGGGCGTATCAGGCGGCGCGCGCCGGGTTCGAATGGAGCGCTTACCAAGTGTTGCAGAACACCCGTTGTGCCACCTCGAGCACGCTGGATTTACCGGGCATCACGCTGGCCGGATTGTCGGTCCTGGTGCAGTGCGCTGCGCGGACGTACGAAGAGGGGACTCGCGCAATCACGATTTATCAGATCACGTCGACAGCGACGTTCGGCGTGGCCGGCACAACCACGTATGTCGAGCGGCAACTTGCGGCGGCGATCGAGACATGTCTGCTGGACGGTATCCCATGCGTCAACTGATGACAGATTCACGCACAACCCACCAGAAAAGGAGGCGACAGATGCATCATCTTTGTCAGGCTGTTTCCGCGACCGCATCATGATCAGGGCAATGCAACGGCTGTTGCAGACAATGAATGCGAAGGTCAACAAAACCTCAGGCCGGGCCACGGTCAGCCTGCAGTCCAACGGTATTTTCGTGGCGCTCGTGAGCCGTTCAGCGGCAGGAAATCCCGTGATCGATCGCGTGTTCTCGCACGAGACTTTTACCGGGAATTCGCTGACCGTCCTTGAAACAATGGTGCAAGTCGAGCCGCTGAAAAAGTACCGTTGTTCGCATCTGTTGAACGCGGGGGAGTACCAACTGCTGACCGTCGATACGCCTGCCGTGCCGCAGAATGAACGCAAGGAAGCGATGCGCTGGATCGTCAAGGACATGCTGGATTTTCCGGCTGAAGACGCGACGATCGATATCCTTGCTATTCCACTGGATAAATCCGGGCCGATACGCAGCACATCGATGTTCGTCGTTGTCGCCCGCAACAGCATTATTTCGCAGCGACAAAAATTATTTGAAACAGCCGCTCTCGAATTAGCAGCAATCGATATTCCTGAAACTGCCCAACGCAATATATCTGCCTTACTCGAACCCGAGGGCAAGGCATTGGCATTACTGTCTCTCAATGCTGACGGTGGACTCATGACAATTACTTTTGCCGGTGAATTGTATTTGTCGCGCCGGATGGATATCACTCTGGTTCAGCTAAAACAGGCTGACCTGTTTCAGCAAGCGCAGTTGCATGAGCAAATCACGCTGGAACTCCAGCGTTCACTGGATCATTTTTATCGCCAGCATCACGAGATGCAATTATCCAAACTGGTATTGGCTCCGATGGGACAACCCGGCGCTGATTTACTGGTTTATCTCGATCGCAATTTAAATTCACCAGTCGAGTTGCTTGATATGGCCACCATCATGGATTGTTCGGCAACGCCTGAATTACTTGATGCTGATGTTCAGCAAAAATATTTTCTGACACTTGGTGCGGCATTACGAATCAGGAGTACCTGATGGCGATTCAGCAAATCAATTTAATTAATCCGTTATTCAAAAAAAAGACGGTTTATTTTTCGGCCGCGATGATCTTGAAAGCCACTATGCTATCGATCACCGCAGGATTAGCAGTAGTCATATTTTTGAATCATCAGCTCGGTGAAATAAAAAGCGCACTGACATTGGAAAAAAAAGCTTTATCCATGGCTGAGCTAGAGCTGGATAAGGCACGCTTGGCGTCGATGCTGCTGACAAAGAATAATGCGCTCCAAGAGAACTTGCGCGATGCTGAAGCACACGCTGCTTCACTGAAAAAAATTAAGGCAGTATTAAATCAGAGTGAAATCAATAACACGACCGGTTATTCGGCGATCTTGCAAGCATTGGCCAGGCAAATTGGCAGCGGTATCTGGCTGACCGGATTAACAATTGCCCACGCCGGCACCGACGTCAGTCTGCAAGGAAAAACCCTCTCGCCTGAGCTAATTCCAGCGTATCTCAATCGGCTGAAACAGGAATCTGCTTTTTCGGAACTGCAATTTTCCGTACTTGAAATGCATCTGCCGGAATCGACAGGCATCAAGAAAAGCGAGGCACCTTTGTCAACTTTGCCATCGGTGCTCGAATTCAAACTGCAATCGGTTGCGGTAGTTCCGCCGGTGGTGGATGTCATCCGCCCGGAGGTCGCTCGATGACCCTTTTAACTATTTTTAAAAAAAGAATAATTGATTTTTCTGCATCGATAAATAATCGGAGTATGCGCGAAAGAGTCCTTATTTTTTGTGCAGTACAACTATTTGTACTTGCTGTCATTGGATATGGATTACTACTCCCGCGATGGCAACTAAAAATAGAACTGGTTCGTAAAATTGAGATGCACAAGGCAACGCTAACGGCGACATTAGCAGAAACCGAAACTCGCAAGGCAGTGGGGCCGATCGACCCTGATAGTACGAATCGCGAATTATTAAAACAGATTAATTTGCAAGCCGATGAGTCGCGGGCTGATTTTATCAAACTTAATACCATCTTTATCGAGCCGGAAGATATGGTATCCCGGTTGCAAGGAATTGTTAAGTTGAACGGAAAATTAAAACTTGTTTCCTTGAATACACTTGCAGTCGATAATTTGATGTCGGGAAAATCAACGGTAGAAAACAATCCGGCAAGCCCCTCCGTCTCTCCAAATTTGATTGCCGATAAAAATAGTCCACTGGTAATAGACGGTGTATATCGACATGGTGTTGCGCTGGTTGTGCAGGGGAGTTATCTGGATATGGTTGATTATCTGATCAGGCTCGAATCTCATCCAACAGGATTTTATTGGGGAAATATGAAGATGCAGGTTGATGTGTATCCACTAGTGACGATGCATATCACCTTATTCACTTTAAGTCTGGATAAAAAATGGTGAAGTCGGTCATCCTGTTCATGATTTTATGGCACGCTATTCCGGGTGTACAAGCGCTATCCTTACCCGATCCGATGCGTCCGCCGGATGCGATGCGAATAGTGCCGAATGCAGAGTCGGTAGAATCTGCTACGAGCCCGGTATTGCAATCGGTATTAATTTCAGCAACGCGGAAAATCGCTGTTATTAGTGGACAAGTCGTTATCTTAAATGGCATTTTCGGTGAATATCGATTGGTCAGTATTACCCAATCCAGTGTTTTATTAAAAAACAGGACATCAGAAAAAAAGTTGTTTTTATTGTCGCCGGAAGAGCTGCAATTTGCCAACGCGCGCTTCATAAAGAAAATCCCTCAACAGGTGCAACACAAATAATGAAGACATTAATGTACGGATTCGTGATTGCCGGATTAACCGCTTGCGCTGCACCGGGGGCACAGCGTGATACCTACGACATGATTAATTTTCAATTAAAAAAAGCCACGGAGTTGAATGCGCAGTACGCACAACGTGATGAAGCAGCGCTGGCCCGGGCCAAGGTTCCCGCTATGGTTCCCGTCGCACGCGCGATTGCCGAGGAACGCTTCAATTTGTCGTTCAATGAAGCACCGGCCCAGCAATTTTTTCGCGCCATTGTCACCGGTACCCGCTACAGCATGCTGGTGCATCCGGGTGTGACTGGCACGATCTCTGCCCATCTCAAGGAGGTGACGCTTGTTGAAGTGATGGATTCGGTGCGGGAAATTTATGGTTACGACTACAAAATCGAAGGTAACCGGATTTATGTCAGACCGCTGAGCTTGCAAACCAGTATTTTTCAGGTGAACTATCTCAACAGCAATCGCAAGGGATCGTCCGACATCCGGGTGACCTCAGGTTCGGTCAGTGATGTGACCTCCAATGGAAGCGGACAGGCCAGCAGTAATTTTCTGCCGCAACAACGAGCGTCGTCGCATGGCATCGACAGTAGCAAGATCAGCACTTCATCAAACAATGATTTCTGGGCCGAATTGAAGGCATCGCTCGAGGCCATCATTGGCGGCAAGGAGGGACGCAGCGTGGTCATCAGTGCGCAATCCGGGGTAGTCGTGATCCGCGCGATGTCCGATGAGTTACGCAATGTCGCTGCCTTCCTGAAAGCGACGCAGTTGTCGGTCGACCGACAGGTCATCCTTGAAGCGAAGATCATGGAAGTTGAACTCAATGATAGTTTTCAGTCAGGCATTAACTGGGCAGCTTTTGCCGCACCGGGCAGCAGCAACCGGCGCGGAACGGTGGGGTTTGTCGCGCCGGGATCAACGCTCAATCCGGCACCACAAAATGGCGCCGCGCCGGCCAGCATGACCACTGGCGGCAATAATGCGCTGACGGCGATCAGTGGCAGCGCATTGTCGGCAGCCGGCACCGCGGCGGGCTCGTTGTTCGGGCTGGCATTTCAGACCAGTAATTTTTCTGCATTGATTTCTTTCCTTGAATCGCAGGGCACCGTGCATGTGTTGTCGAGCCCGCGCATCGCGACGCTGAACAACCAGAAAGCCGTGCTGAAAGTCGGCACCGATGAATTTTTCGTGACACGCCTGACCACTACGCCTGGCCTGAGCGCAGGCAATGTCACTACCGGTGCGACGACAACGGTCGAAGTCCAACCGTTCTTTTCTGGCGTATCGCTCGATGTGACGCCGCAAATCGACGATAGCGGCAACATTACGCTGCACGTTCATCCGTCCGTGAGCAAGGTGACGACGGTCGATAAGATCGTCAACCTCGGGGCCAATAACGGCACGTTGAGTCTGCCGCTGGCTTCGAGTGCGATTTCGGAAACCGATAGCGTGGTGCGCGGGCAGGATGGACGGGTCATCGCGATCGGTGGCCTGATGCGGCAGTCGTCCACCTCGGATAACTCCCAGGTGCCCGGTGCTGGCGATGTGCCCGTGTTGGGTAACTTGTTTCGTAGTACGGCGCGGATCGCGCAAAAGCGTGAACTGGTCATTTTGATTCGACCGACTGTCATTCAAAGCAATAGCGATTGGGCGCAGGACATGCTCGACAGCCAGCGTCGTGTCGAGGAATTGGCACCACGCGTGCGTCCGCTTTCAAACTGAGTCACGCAGTCCGTCAAGACGAAAAAATATGCCGGCCAGAGCGGATGCAAGGGTGCCTTGACACTCGTCGAACTTGCTACTGGCAACAGCGATCGATGGCTGAGGATGCTCCCGGGCAGGTGATTGCGTCATCTGTCGCCGGCCTTGATTGGACAGCCGGTTTCAGTCAGTCGGATTTTAAGAAGCACACGCGGCCACCTCCCGACACGACGACACCTGGCGTATTGACGTCCATGCTGGCAGAACTGAACAGGTGGCCGTTGTCGAAGATGGTCGCCGACGAGGCATTCAAAGAGCGATATTGTCTGAGCAAGGTGGTCGATGCGGCCAGCGATCCGGCAAACAAAAAATTCCTTGGTCAAAAAATAAGACGACCGTTCTTTTCAGGGTATAGTGCAAGTTGAAAAAGACAGGCTGTAGGAGCAAGCATTCCGGTATTCCTGCCAGGATTGCCCCAACGATACCCAACTACAAGGAAGAGACATGACAGCTCAATACCAGGTCAATGGCGCAGTTGCCATCATTACCCTCGATAATCGACCGGTCAACGGACTGGGGCTGTCGACCCGTACCGCCGTGGTCGAGGGCGTGCGCAAGGCACTCGCGGATGCGGCGGTCAAGGCCATCATCCTCACCGGCGCCGGCAAGGCCTTCTCCGGCGGTGCCGATATCAAGGAATTCAATTCCCCGAGCGCGTTCGCAGAACCGTCGCTGCACACCCTGATCAATGTAGTCGAGTCGGCCGGCAAGCCGGTCATCGCGGTCATCCATAGCGTGTGCATGGGCGGCGGGCTGGAACTGGCGCTGGGTTGTCACTACCGCGTGGCGAGTCCGGGTGCGCAAATTGCGCTGCCGGAAGTCAAGCTCGGGATTTTGCCTGGTGCCGGTGGCACACAGCGCCTGCCGCGCGTGGTTGGCCTGGAACTGGCGCTGAACATGATCGTGTCCGGCACGCCGGTCGCCTCCGAGAAACTCGCGAAAACCGCGTTGTTCAGCCAGTTGATCGAGGGTGATCTGATGGCAGGTGCACTGGCATTTGCCGCCGGCATCGCTGAGGTCCGGCCGCTGCCGAAAGTGCGCGACATCAAGGTTGATTATCCGAACTACGAAGCCTTCCTGCAGTTCTCCCGCAATACCGTCAAGGCCATGTCGGGTCCGTATCCGGCACCGCTGAAATGTGTCGAAGCCGTTGCCGCATCGGTGACGATGAAGTTCGACGATGGCATCAAGTTCGAGCGCGACCTGTTCATCGAACTGGTCCAGACCACCGAATCAAAAGCGCTGCGTCATGCGTTCTTTGGTGAACGTGCTGCCAGCAAGATTCCGGATGTGCCGGCCGATACGCCGGTGCGCGCTATCAAGTCGGCCGCCGTGATCGGGGCCGGCACGATGGGCGGCGGGATTGCGATGAACTTCGTCAATGCCGGCATCCCGGTGATGCTGCTGGAAACCAAGCAGGAAGCGCTCGACAAGGGCATCGCGACGATCCGCAAGAATTACGAAAACACGATGAAGAAGGGCAAGCTGACGCAAGAGAAATTTGATCAGCGCGTCGGCATGATCAGCGGCACGCTGAACTACGCCGATATCGGCCAGGCCGATATCGTCGTCGAAGCCGTCTTCGAAGACATGGGCGTCAAGGAAACCGTCTTCCGCAAGCTCGATGAAGTCATGAAACAAGGCGCGATTCTGGCCTCGAACACCTCAACGCTGGATGTCGACCAGATCGCTTCGTTCACGAAGCGCCCGCAAGACGTTATCGGCACCCACTTTTTCAGTCCGGCCAACGTGATGAAGCTGCTCGAAATCGTGCGCGGCAAGGCCACTGCCAAGGATGTGCTGGCGACCACGCTGGCGTTATCGAAAAAGATCAAGAAAACCGGTGTCGTGTCGGGTGTCTGCGACGGCTTCATCGGTAACCGGATGATCGAGCAATACAGTCGTCAGGCCGGATTCCTGATTGAAGAGGGTGCGTTGCCGGAGCAAGTTGATAAGGCCGTCGAGAAGTTCGGCTTTGCGATGGGACCGTTCCGTATGGGCGACCTGGCCGGCAACGATATCGGCTGGTATATCCGCAAGCGGCGTTACCTCGAAAAGCCAGAAATCACCTATTCGAAAACCGCCGACCTGTTGTGCGAACTCGGTCGCTACGGTCAGAAAACCGGTGCCGGCTGGTACGACTACAAGGCCGGCGATCGCAAGGCGTATGCCTCGTCGCTCGTCAACGACATGATCATCCAGCACTCAGCCGATATCGGTGTCGAGCGCCGCAAGATCAGCGATCAGGAAATCATCGAGCGGCTGGTGTATTCGCTGGTCAATGAGGCGGCACATATTCTCGAAGAAGGCATCGCGATGCGGGCCTCGGACATCGATATGGTCTATCTGACCGGATATGGCTTCCCGGTTTTCCGTGGTGGTCCGATGTTCTATGCCGATACGGTTGGTTTGCCGAACGTGCTGATGGCGATGGAGAAACTGGCCAAGGGGCGGCATGGCGATGCATGGAAGCCTGCGCCGCTGCTGGTGAAACTGGCGGCCGAAGGCAAGACCTTCAACTGATGCGCTTCTGACCAATAAAAAAAGCCTCGCGATTGCGAGGCTTTTTTATTGCAGCACGGCCATTGGAAAAGACTGAACATTTACCCGGTTCCCAGCTAAAGTCGGCGCGGCGGCGTGCCGATAACAAGACATTCATCAGTCAACCGGAGAGCTTCATGAACGCCAGTTCCATAGGCAGTTTGTCCACCAATTTGTCCTCGGCAAAAACCGATCAAGCCATCGGTATTGCCGTCCTGAAAAAAGCACTGGATAGCGAAAAATCCACCGCCAGCGCCTTGCTTGACGCCCTGCCTGCTGTACCCACTACCAGCAGTTTGCCGTCCAATCTGGGTCGCACAATCAATACCACTGCCTGACTTCGGGGCGGGGCGATGTCTGCGACTGGTTTGCGGCTGAACCGACGGTGGATTTTCACCCGGAATGTCTGATGTCCGTAGGCGGTACAGCCTGTACCCGTTGCATCAATCACCCCCGTCGCGCCAGTCGTCAAGCTTCTACACACCGGCTTCCGGTTCGGGTGTTAATCCGCCAACGTCTCTGTCCTCGATCAAGCCATCGTCACGGCTGGTGAGGTCGCTGACACGCCGCCCTCCTGCTGGGCGGGGAGGCGATCAATTGGCATAATTTTTTTGCCAGCCTGCCGGCAAGCGGTCGAAATGTAACGGCAGGGCACCGTGGAAGGTTGGCAAAAAAAACTGGTCTATACTTTCGGCATTCTCAAATTGCGCCGCCGTGCCGGCGCATCCGACCAATCGCCTGACAACCTGACCGGTATCACACCCGCGTCCTTCACCTTGACCCGATCTACTTCCCGCCCCCTGAAACGCCACCTCCTGATTGCCTTCCTTTGCCTCTGTGGTGTGGGGGCTTTTGGCGTCTCTCTGCTACTCGGCTATGCGTTCCTGATCGTCGGGCCGAACATGCCTTCGCTCGATACACTGGTCGACTACAAACCCAAAATTCCATTGCGTATATTCACAGCTGACAAGGTGCTGATCGGTGAGTTTGGTGAAGAGCATCGGAATTTCCTGCCGATCAAGCAGATTCCGGCCCAGATGAAAAACGCGGTGCTGGCGATCGAGGACAGCCGTTTTTACGAGCACGGCGGGGTTGATTTTATCGGGCTGATGCGTGCCATCGTGAAAGATCTTGGTGGCGGTTCGGCACAAGGGGCATCGACGATCACGATGCAGGTTGCCCGCAATTTTTTCCTGACCCGTGACAAGACGGTAGCCCGCAAGGTCAATGAAATCATGCTGTCCTACAAGATCGAGCGCACGCTGTCGAAAGACCAGATCTTCGAGCTGTACCTGAACCAGATTTACCTCGGACAGCGCGCCTACGGTTTCGGCAGTGCCGCGCAAACCTACTTTGGCAAACCACTGGCACAACTCAGCATCGCCCAGTTCGCGATGCTGGCCGGTTTGCCGAAAGCGCCGTCGGCATACAACCCGGTGGTCAATCCCAAGCGGGCGCACATTCGCCAGCAATACATCCTGCAACGCATGCGTGAGCTAAATTTCATCACCGCCGAGCAATATCAACAGGCGGTAGACGAAGACATCAAGGTTCGTCAAACCGGCAAGTCCTATGCGATCCACGCCGAGTACGCCGCCGAAATGGTGCGCAAGATCCTCTACGAGCAGTACAAGGACGAGATCTACACCAGCGGTTTTGACGTGATCACTACCCTGCGCTCCAAGGATCAGGAAGCCGCTTATCTGGCGCTACGGCGCGGCGTGATGGATTACGAGCGTCGCCATGGTTATCGTGGTCCCGAGGCGGTCATCACGCTACCGGCGGATGCCGAGGATCGCCAGGATGCGATAGACGATGTACTGGAAAAACATCCGGACAGTGATGAATTGCTGGCTGCCGTGGTCACTGATGCTTCACCGAAGCTGGTGCGGGCGACGCTGCTGTCGGGCGACAGCATCGAACTCAGTGGTGATGGTTTGCGCTTCGCCGCGGCCGGCTTGAACGTCAAATCGACCGCGTCGCTGCGCATCGTGCCGGGCGCGGTGATCCGTATTACCCGCGATGCCAAAGAGCGCTGGAGTATTGTCCAGTTGCCCAATGTGGCTGCGGCATTTGTCGCACTGGATCCGCAAAGCGGAGCCTATCGCGCGCTGGTGGGTGGCTTCGATTTCAATCTGAGCAAGTTCGATCACGTCACACAAGCATGGCGTCAGCCGGGCTCAAGTATCAAGCCCTTCATTTATTCGGCTGCGCTGGAAAAAGGCTACGGTCCGGGCACGCTGATCAATGATGCGCCGCTTTCCATTCCGGCCGAAGCAGGCGCACCGTTATGGGAGCCGAAAAATGACGACAACGTCTACGATGGCCCGGTCACGATGCGACTGGCGCTGGCCAAGTCGAAGAACGTCGTCTCGATCCGCGTGCTGCGCGCCATCACGGCGCAGGCCGCGCGGGACCACATGGGTCGCTTCGGCTTCGATGTGAACAAGCAGCCCAACAACCTGACCCTGGCACTGGGTACCGGGCTGGTTACGCCGGGCCAGATGGCCGGTGCGTACGCGGTGTTTGCCAATGGCGGCTACCAGGTTACGCCTTACTTGATCCAGAGCGTGACAGATGCGCGCGGCAAGCTGGTGTCGCAGGCCAAGCCGGTGCTGGTGGGCGAAGAGTCGGTGCGGGTGCTGGATTCGCGCAATGCCTTCATCATGGACAGCATGTTGCGTGACGTGGCCCGCTACGGCACCGCCGCAGCGGCGTCGCGACTGGGTCGTACCGATCTGGCCGGAAAAACCGGCACGACCAATGATTCGATTGACGGCTGGTTTGCCGGTTACGGCGGCGATGTGGTGGCGGTATCGTGGATGGGCTATGACGATCCGAAATCATTGGGCAACCGCGAGTTCGGTTCAACACTGGCACTGCCGGTCTGGATGAACTTCATGCAGTCGGCGTTACGTGGCAAACCGATGGCGCAGGCATCCGTGCCGGCCGGCCTGAATCGTGACTACGGCGATTGGGCCTATAACGAATATGCGCAAGGTGGCGGCGTGCGCTCGCTCGGACTCGATGAACCGGGGGCGATGCCACCACCGTTCGAAACCGGCATTTTCGGCGAGCGGGTGATTCCGCCCGATCCGTCAGCGACCCGCATGAAAGAGCTTTACGGTTTCTGATCCAGCCACTGCAACACACCGCGCGCCGCATGGCGTCCGGTGCCGAGGCAGGCAGTGAGCAGGTAGCCGCCGGTCGGCGCTTCCCAGTCGAGCATTTCGCCGGCACAAAACACGCCCGGCATCGCCTGCGTCATCAAGCCGGCATCGAGGGCTTCGAAGCGCACGCCACCGGCGCTGCTGATGGCTTCATCGATAGGACGGACTGCCGTCAGAGTTAGCGGCAAGGACTTGATGGCGGCCGCTAGACGGGCCGGATCATTGAAGGCTTCTTTGTCCAGCAGTTCGCGCAGCAAGCCCATCTTGACGCCCGCCAGGCCAACCCGGCTTTGCAGATGACTGGCCAGCGAGCGCGATCCGCGCGGATGGTCGACTTCCGCCAGCACCCGCGCCGCATCCTTGCCGGGTGCGAGGTCGAGCCGGATCGTGACCGATCCTGTGGCATTGATCTGGTCGCGCAAGGTCGCCGAGAGCGCATACACCAGACTCCCTTCGACGCCACCGGCACTGATCATGCATTCGCCGGCGCGCACCTGCGCGACACCGGCGGCATCGCTCCAGTGGATGTCGATGGATTTGAGCGGATGACCGGCGAATTTTTCAGCGAAATGCGGCGTCCAGCCGACATCGAAACCACAGTTGGCCGGCTGCAGCGGCGCGACATCTATCCCGTGCGCACCCAGCCAGGGCACCCAGGCACCGGTCGAACCGAGACGCGCCCAGCTGCCGCCGCCCAGCGCCAGCACCACCGCATCCGGCCGGCAGGTGACCGTGCCGTCAGGATGATCGAACACCAGCGCACCGTCGCCATCCCAGCCGCGCCACGCGTGGCGCATGTGAAAGCGCACGCCGGCACCGCGCAAGCGATGCAGCCAGGCGCGCAGCAATGGCGCCGCCTTCATGTCGACCGGGAAAACCCGTCCCGACGAACCGACAAACGTGTCGATCCCGAGCTTGCTGCACCAGTCGCGCAGGGCGCTGGCGTCGAAGGCGTCAATGACCGGCTGCAGGGCAGGGCGGCGTGCGGCATAGCGGGAATGGAATGCGTCGGCCGGTTCGGCGTGCGTCAGGTTCAGTCCGCCTTTACCGGCCAGCAGGAATTTGCGCCCGACCGAGGGCATCGCATCGTAGAGGTCGACGCGGACACCGGCCTCAATGAGAATTTCAGCGGCCATCAATCCGGCCGGACCGCCACCGATGATGACGGTATGGCGTGCTTCGGGATGCGTCATGTCAGCTTTCAGTCGTTGCAGGGGAGGCGCTACGGTTGCGCCAGGCGCGCCAGACGCTCTCGCCGGAATACACCACCAGCGCCGACCAGATCGCGGCAAAGCCGATCAGCCGGTCGCCGCTGAACGATTCGTTGTAGAGCAGGACACCGAGCGCCAGTTGCAGGCTGGGGCCGATGTATTGCAGCAGGCCCAGCGTCGCCATCGGGATCCGGCGTGCGCCGGCGGCAAACAGCAGCAGCGGCACCGCAGTGATCGGACCGGCCGCCATCAGCAGCCATTGCGATCGGGTAGGCGCATCGAGGAAGGCGTTTTGCTGATGCAGGGTCAGCCACACCAGCGCGGCCAGCGCGAATGGAAATAGCAGCAAGGTTTCCAGCGATAGCCCTTCGAGCGGCCCGAGTGTTGCGGTCTTGCGCATCAGGCCATAAAAACCGAAAGACAGCGCCAGCGTCAGCCCGATCCATGGCGGCTGGCCGGTGATCCAGGTCAGCCACGCGACGCCGGCAGCCGCCAGGGCGACTGCAAGCCACTGGACCCCGCGCAGGCGTTCACCCAGCACCACGTAACCAAGCAGGACATTGACCAGCGGGTTGATGAAGTAACCCAGGCTGGAATCGATGATGCGGCCATTGTTGACGGCCCAGATATAGGTGAACCAGTTGGTCGACAGCAGCACGGCGCTGAGCAAAAAAGTCGCCAGTACCTTGGGCTGGCGCACGGCATCGGCCAGCCATGACCATTGCTTGCGCCAGGCCAGCACGCACAGCAGGAACAGCAGCGACCAGACCATCCGGTGCAGCATGATTTGTGTCGGGGCAATACTTTGCAGGGCTTTGAAGTAAAGCGGGAGCAGGCCCCAGATCACGTAGGCGGTGGCGGCGAAGAGCATGCCTTTGCGCATGGAGGAGAGTCCCGGTAGTAGGAGCGCGCGGCAGTGCGGGCAGGGGCGCAATTATGCCACCGCAGAGGGCGCTCCGGTGGCTGTTGACCTGCTTATCTCCGGCGCTATTCGGGTGCCTGAAGCACTTGCCGGCGGGCAGTGCCGGCCGGGTTAGCTTTTCTTGCCATGGGCACCGCTTTCGGATTGTGCCGGTGCTGTCGTAGCGGGGTCGCCAAGATGGCCGGTTGTAGCGTTGCCTGCATCCCGTCGACCTGGAACACACTGATGGCATTGACCAGCTTATCGGCCTGTTCCTGCATCGACTCTGCGGCCGCAGTGGATTGTTCGACCAGGGCGGCATTTTGTTGCGTGCTCTGGTCCATATGCGTGATGGCCTGGCTGATGTGGTTGATACCCACGGTCTGCTCCACGCTGGCGGCGGCGATTTCGCTGATGATGCCGGTGACACGGGCGACGCTGGCAACGACTTCATCCATTGTTGCACCCGCCTGCTCGACCAGCCGTGCACCGGCATCGACCTTGTCGACCGAGTCGCCGATCAGACTCTTGATTTCCCTGGCGGCCGACGCGCTGCGCTGAGCCAGATTACGTACTTCGGCGGCTACCACGGCAAAACCACGCCCTTGTTCGCCGGCCCGGGCGGCTTCGACGGCGGCATTGAGCGCAAGAATATTTGTCTGGAAAGCAATGCCATTGATGACGCTGATGATGTCGACGATCTTCTTGGCGGAGGTGTTGATGGAATCCATGGTCTCGACGACCTGCGAGACGACCAATCCGCCTTTGCTCGCCACAGCCGATGCGGTGACCGCCAGATTGCTGGCTTCGCGCGCATTGTCGGCATTCTGCTTGACGGTCGCGGTCAGTTGCTCCATCGACGAGGCGGTTTCTTCGAGTGCACTGGCCTGCGATTCGGTGCGCTGTGACAGATCCCGGCTGCCCATCGAGATTTGCCGCGATCCGGTCGAGATCGCCCCCGACGACGCGCTGATCTCGCCGATAATCCTGGCGAGGTTGGCGATGAAGATATTGAGCGAATCGCCGAGCATGGCGAATTCGCCTTGCATGGCTGGAAGTCGCTGGTTCAGGTTGCTGTCGCCTGAATTGAGATTGTTTACTGCCAGCAAGACGCGACGGATATTGGCGGCAATTGTGCGGATGGTCACCAGCGCGAACAAGCCCAGGCAAATGCTGGATGCCAGCAACGCCATCAGGATGATCTGTTCGGAATGGGCTGCAGTGGCCTGCGACGCCGCGCTGGTCTCCGCGGTATTTTTTTCAATCAAGGCGGAAAGGGATGCCATTTCCCGCTCCAGTGCTTCGAAGGTCTTCATGAATTTGTCGAATTCGATGTCCATCGCTGCCGGCTGATCAAAGGCGACAGCCACCGCTAGCTGGCTCTCTTTCAGATAGGTATCGACCAGCGGACGTACCTTGGCGATCGATGCGGTAATGTCTGCCGGCAGCGGCAAGGCTTCATTGTTTTTCAGTGCGTCAGTGAAGGAGGACATGTGTCCGGCCAGCGCTTGCTCGACGTCCTTGCGCTGATCCATCTTCTTTTTGCTGCCGGTCGACATTGCCAGCAGCACGTCGCCGCGCAAGGCGTCGTGCATCATGTCGGCCTGCATGTGGTTGCGTAATGCCGCACTGACTGTCGCATTGTCCTGCAATGCCCCGGAAACGGTCCGTTCTGCCCAGATGCCGGAACCGCCCACCAGAGCAGTGAACAGGAGGCTGATTGCCGTCATTAAAATCAAGCGCCATGTAATGGTCATTGTCAGCTCCTGTCCGGTGACTAGAATTTGCTGGAAAGCCCGACGGTCCATGTCAGGTTCGCGGTGTTTTTGTTGAGCCCTTTGTAGAGCGCCGTATCGATTTGCCATGTTGGCGAAAGCAGATACGCCATGCCGACATCAAGGGTGGCGACCGTGCCGCCATGCCGGGAGCGGGCAATTTGCGGCAAGGCAATTTCGACGAAAACACGGGTTTGCTCGCTCAGTGATTTGCCGAGGACGGCGGCGAAAATGCCGTTCCAGCTGCGTTCTCCGTTCTGGTCCTTGTCGAAGGTCAGGCCGGGCATGACACCCAGCGACAATCCTGCAGGTAAGTCCCATTCGGCAACCGCGCGCAACGAAGGGCGCAAGCCGCTGCCGCGGAATGCTGCCGAGCCGCTGTCGAGATCGACATGGGCCAGTACGCCGACCGACGGGCTGGTGCCACTTTCATCCATCACGTGCCACTTTGCGCCTATCGATGTATCGGCATACCCGCGGTCGGTGGTGCGCGTTCCTTGGGTCAGGTCATCGGTGCGCTGGACGATACGGCCATCGGTTTCCACGCGCAGTTCCCATGTCGCACCGGTACCGATGCGCAGCAGAATCGGGGTGGTCATGACGCGTGTTTTATTGGTATCGCGCCGGGTCCGTTCGAGGGCGACGCCGGTCTCTGCCTGAAACCGCCCCTTGCCGACAACATCGCTCGATTCGACGAAGTCAGGACGGTCTGTGACGATGACATCTTTTTCTTCGGCAATGGCGATGCTGGCGAGCATCATCAGCAAACCGCTGAATAAGGCATTACACGACGAGCAAGTTTTTTTTTGCATTGTGAATTCCCTTTTAAAGGTCAATTTTTGCTGAAAAAAATCGCGGAAATATCGGGCTGGTGCTTTCCGGTAAGTCCTTGCAGAAATGTACTTTAAAGAAATAGTGACTGATAACAATAGTGCTTATTTGAGATGCTACTTTTAGATTTTGTTGTTTTTAAAATTGCTTCTCCAGTAAAAATTCACCTCTGCAGACGCGTGATTGCTGAGTTGGAATGACGCAGAAGACGCGACCGTCGGCGTCCTATCGCGGCACAGGCTAGCCCGTTACAATGCGGCTTCATTTTTAACGCTGAACTGAGCTTTCCATGACTGACACCATCCGCCTGGCCAAACGCGTCGCCGAAGAACTGGCTTGCTCCCGCACTGAAGCCGAACAGTTCATCGAAGGTGGCTGGATTACGGTCGATGGCGTCCTGACCGAAGAAGCCGGCGCGCGGGTCACGGCGGAGCAGGCGATCGTGCTGTTACCCGATGCGGTGCCGGCACCGCTGGACCCGGTGACTATCCTGCTGCACAAGCCGGCCGGCATGCGCACCATAGACGCGATCGATCCCGAACAAGGCTGGATCACGCCCGCAACACTCGGCCCGGACGACCGCTCCGGCCTGCGTTTTTTGCGTCGCCATACCAAGGCATTGACGTTGACGAGTCCGCTCGAAGACAGCGCCAGCGGTTTGCTGGTGCTCACGCAGGATTGGCGCATCGAGCGCGCGCTGGTGCAGGAAGCCAGTCGCATCGAGCAGGAATTCGTCGTCGAAGTCACCGGCTCGCTGGACGCCGCCGGTCTGGAATTGCTGCAGAAGGGCTTGAAGTGGAATGGCAAGCCGATTGCCTCAATGAAGGTCAGCTGGCAAAGCGAGCACAAGTTACGCTTCGCGATCAAGGCTGCCGAGCGCGGCCAGATTCCTTATTTGTGCGAGAAGGTCGGCTTGCAGGTGGTGTCGATCAAGCGGATCCGCATCGGACGGATGTCGATGGCGGCGTTGCCGGTGGGGCAGTGGCGGTATTTGTTGGGGTATGAACGGTTTTGAGGACGCTTGCGCGGGCACAGGATGATCGTGGCCGTGTGCATGGTCAGTCCTGCGGCGGAGTGCTCCCCGGTGACCGGAACGGATATACGAGCTGCCCCAGATACGTTTCCGGTGGCTGGAAATGCGCCACCCAGTAATGCTTCGGCCAGCCTTGCGGCAGATGCACAGTACCGAACAGGACATCCCATACCGGAAGAAACTGCGCAAAATTCTTGTCGATGCCGTCGGCGTCAGTGGCATGGTGCCAATGATGGTACTGGGGCGTCGATATCGCCCGGTGCAGGCCCGGAAAACGCCATCGCAAGTTTGCATGAATGAACACCGCATGGAAGCGCCAGAGCCAGGGAAGCTGGTGAAACGCACGGTGGATCCAGTACGTGGCAAGGTCGACCACGGCGATCATTTCGACGAATTGGAGCCAGAGCGGTTGGGCTGCGATGGCTTTCTGGAAATTCAGTTGCACGACTCACAAAAACAGCATCTGCGCCGGAAGCAAGGCAGCCAACGACAGCAACTGGACACCGGCAAGGCGCACAAAAAAATGTTTCAGGTCGGTCTGCCCTCTCTGGCGCAAGACCTTTTGCCGTTGTAGCCAGAACAGCGCCTCGGCCGGAATGAAGATCAGCCCCAGTACCAGCAGCTCAAGGACAAAGTAGTCCAGACCAGCGGCCCAGGAGCGCATGCCGCCGACGTTGATTGCGGTAGCCTGCGCGCCACCCATCAGCATCGCCACGATGCCAAAGCCCATACCTGTCAAGCCATAGCGACTGCTTCGGGCACACACTGCGCCTAGCGCCCCTGGTGCAAGCGTCGCAAAAATACTCGCCTGCAGGATGCCGCGGCATAACATAAATCCTCGGCAACCACGCCAGCAGGAGCGCTTTGGAAGTGGCTTCGACGACGCTGATGTCGGCCAGGCCATCAGCGGCACTGGCCGAAGGCGCAATGCGCATGCCTTTTGCAAAATGCGTGCCGTTGGCCACGACCACCATGGTGAAAAATCCCTCGCGCCAGCGCTGGCCGTCGAGGCTCACCCCGGCCCGTTGGAGTGTGTAATTCACGAGTTCGCGCAGTGCTGCGCCGAGAAAGGTACCTACGTTCCGGTGGCGCCACGCATTGACACGCGCCGCCACCATCGCCGTGATGCCGGGTGATGTCCCGTTGATGAAATAGCGTGAATGGGCACCGGATTGCAGGTGCAGTACGTCCAGAGGAGTAGGGCGATCGTCGAGTGCCTGCGTCAATGCGGGCATCGGTCGGGTGTCGAACCCGAGTCCGCGTGCCCGGGACACCGTGAAGCGTTGCGCGCGCCGGCCAGCATCACGTTCAAGGTCAGGTGCAGCGTTCCATCGCCCCCAGTACCACCACGCGGCGAATGGCCGGTGTCAGGGCGGCATGGATGGCATTGCACGGCAGACCCGGCATGCGGTCGCACAACAACGACCAGACGCGGTTGGTGCGCCCTGACCCTGCATGGGGATCGACGATGAACAGAACATATTCCATTGTCGCAACGGTCTGCCTGCCCGGCTCAGGCCACTAGCGCCTGCGAATGGTTCCGGAGTCGCTCTGCGTGAGAAGCGAAGAGACTCCTTCACCTGCGATACCTACCTGAAGTCGACCATGGTGACCGGGAATGAAGGACGCGCCAATCGCCGGATTTATTTGCGACCGGTACGAACAACGGCGCCCGTCGCCTTGCTTACCGGCCGCGCCAGTGCGCTCGGGGTGCGCGTTACGGCACCGCCGTCGCGTGGCTTGTTCTGGCCGAACTTCTTCGCCAGCTTTTCCGGGCTCGGGGTTTCGCGCCGGCGCTCGATCGCCATCAGGCCGGGTGTCGGTGCCGAATAGCGCGGTACCAGATGCTTCTCGCCACTGCCGATCAGGTCGGATCGGCCCATACGTTGCAAGGCCTCACGGATGATTTCCCAGTTATCGGGATCGTGATAGCGCAGGAAGGCCTTGTGCAATTTGCGGACTTTGCCGGTGCGGACCGTCTCGACGGTTTCCGAATCGGCAGTGACCTTGCGCAGCGGATTTTTTCGGGTGTGGTACATCGTCGTGGCCAGCGCCATCGGCGTTGGCATGAACGATTGCACCTTGTCCAGGCGGAAGTTATTTTTCTTCAGCCAGAGTGACAGGTTCAGCATGTCTTCATCGGTGGTGCCGGGATGGGCGGCGATGAAGTACGGGATCAGGTATTGCTCCTTACCGGCTTCCTTCGAATACTTCTCGAACAATTCCTTGAACTTGTCATAGGCACCCATGCCCGGCTTCATCATCTTCGACAGCGGGCCTTCTTCGGAGTGCTCGGGCGCGATCTTCAGCAAGCCGCCGACGTGGTGGGTCACCAGTTCCTTTACGTATTCGGGCGAGCGCACGGCGAGGTCATAGCGGACGCCGGAGCTGATCAGGATTTTCTTGATGCCGGGAATCGCGCGGGCCTTGCGATACAGCTGGATCAGCTTGCTGTGGTCGGTGCCGAGGTTCGAGCAGATGGTCGGGTAGACACACGACAGGCGCCGGCAGGATTCCTCGATGCTTTTTTCCTTGCAGGCCAGCCGGTACATATTGGCGGTCGGTCCACCCATGTCGGAAATATTACCGGTGAAACCTTGGGTCTTGTCGCGGATCAGTTCGATTTCGCGCAGGATCGATGGCTCGGAGCGGCTCTGGATGATGCGACCCTCGTGTTCGGTGATCGAGCAGAAGGTGCAGCCGCCGAAGCAGCCGCGCATGATATTGACCGAAAACCGGATCATGTCCCAGGCCGGAATCTTGGCCTTGCCGTAGCTCGGATGCGGCGCACGGGCGTAGTTCATGTCGTAGACACCGTCCATTTCGTCCATGGCCAATGGCAGCGGTGGCGGATTGAGCCAGACATCGCGCTCGCCGTGTGCCTGCACCATCGCGCGGGCATTGCCGGGATTCGATTCAAGATGGAATACCCGCGACGCATGGGCATACAGCACCGGGTCATCCTTGATGGCGTCGTAGCCGGGCAGGCGGATGACGGTTTTGTTGCGGATTTCTTTCTGGGCCGCCTGGCGCTCTTCGCGGCTCAGGATCAGGATTGGCTTGGCCACCACAGTCGGCTCGGCGTTGGCGGTGCCGCAGCTGGTCGGCTCTTTGGTTTTCATTTCGTACGGATCAGGATGAGCTTCGACGCGGCCGGGCGTATCGACACGGGTCGAGTTGGCCTCGGTCCAATCGTGGGCCGGCAACCAGCCGCGCGAGACCATGAAGGCCGTGCCGCGCAGGTCGCGGATCGCCTTGATCGGTTCGCCGGCGGCGAGGCGATGCGTCAGGTCGACGAGGGCTCGCTCGGCATTGCCGAACAGCAGGATGTCGGCTTTCGAATCCGGCAGCACCGAGCGGCGCACCTTGTCCGACCAGTAATCGTAATGGGCGATGCGGCGCAGGCTGGCTTCGATACTGCCGATGACGACGTTGACCTCGGGATACGCTTCGCGCACGCGCTGGGCGTACACCACCAGAGCGCGGTCAGGCCGCTTGTTGGCTTCGCCATGCGGCGTGTAGGCGTCATCGGTGCGGATCTTGCGATCCGACGTGTACCGGTTGACCATCGAATCCATGTTGCCGGCCGTGACGCCGAAATACAGGTTGGGCTTGCCCAGTGCACGGAAGGCGTCGACGGAGAGCCAGTCGGGCTGCGCGATGATGCCGACGCGAAAGCCCTGGGCTTCCAGCAAGCGGCCGATCAATGCCATACCGAAGCTTGGATGATCGATGTAGGCATCGCCGGTAACCAGAATCACATCGCAAGTGTCCCATCCCAGGACATCCATTTCTGCACGCGACATTGGCAGGAAAGGGGCGGGTTTGCCAGGCGCAGGGCGGTTGGCAACATGGTGAGCGGGATAGGCGAAGAGGTTTTTCGGGGATTCCATAAGCGATGCGTCCGCGCACGAGGCGGTACTGGGGTCCAGGTTGGGAAGCGCGCAGTATGACAGCTTTACTCCGGCGCGCGTTGGCGGTTTTGAGCAAGGTAGTCAATCCGCGGCTTTGTTGCTTGACGATAAGGTAATGTTAGGTTCTACTGCGCCCACGCACGGCGTATGCCTCTGGATGAGGCAGTTGATTACGCGGCATCGCCAGGTCACAACCACCTTCCGCCCGAGGCACGCCCGCATGACGTTCTCTAATTTCCTCGTAGGCTGTTTGCGTACGGCGCTCATGACCAGCGCGCTATTGTGGGCGGGCTGGGTGCATGCCGAAACCGTATTGCGTGTGCTTACCTGGCCGGGTTATGCCGATCCGGATGTGGTGTCAGCATTTGAAAAGAAAACCGGTGCGCGTCTGGAGGTCACTTTCGTCAATACTGACGACGAACTGTGGAGCCGGTTGTCAACAAATAACGGCGGCGACTTCGACGTGTTTGCGGTCAATACGGCGGAACTGCAGCGTTATATCGACAAGGGCCTGAGTGCGCCGCTAGACCTGGCTAGCATCCCTAATCAGGCCCGCCAGCTGCCGCGTTTTCGCGATATCGCCGCGATTCCCGGCCTGATGCGCGGCAAACGCTTGTACGCCATCCCATTTACGTATGCCGAGATGGGGCTGATCTACAACCGCAAACTCGTCAAGCAAGAGCCGGCGTCCATGGAGGCCATGTGGGATCCGCAATATCGTGGCAAGGTGCTTGCCTACAGTGGCAGCGTGCACAATTTTTCCGTCGCTGCGATGCTCGACGGCAGTAAAAATCCTTTTCGGCTGAGCGCTGATGAGCTCCGCGCCGCCAGCCGGCGGCTGGTAGGCTTGCGCCGCAACGTGCTGGCGTTCTATTCCTCGCCTGAGGAGGCGGTCCAGTTGTACCTCGGGAATGACGTCGCGCTGGTCTTTGCCAACTTTGGTACTCAGCAGTTGCAGGCGCTGCGGGCAGCGGGTGCGGATGTCGGTTACGTGGTGCCGAAGCAGGGCGTTCTGGCATGGCTGGATTGCTGGTCCGTCACCGGACGGGCCCGTTCGCCCCAACTGGCGGCGCAATGGATCGATATGACCTTGCAAGCCGATGTCAGTGCCCGTTTCAGCGAGCGGCACGGGCTCGCCAATACGGTCACGGCGACGTCACTGAGCAATGCCAGCGATAAACTGACCTGGCTGGAGCCAGCCGAAGATGCGGATAAGCGTCATGCGCTATGGACAAGAATATTGTCCGGCGATGTGTTGCAGAAATTTTAACCATCATGCGCCTCGGAGTCGGACTCAAATTAGGTATCTGGTTAGCACTGTTCGGTATTTTGTCGACCGCATTGACCGGTTACTACGCCTATTCGCAAAGCCGGAAATTGCTGATCTCTGCAGCGGAAGACAAGCTGCTGACAGCCACCGAGGTGCTTGGACAGCGCTTTGTCGATAAACTCATTCCCGTTACTGAAGACCTCGGCATGCTCGCCGCGTTGTCTGCGATGGTGGCGTTGACCGATGGGGTTGGTGGTGCAGACGCGGCAATACGCCACGAGGCCAAGTTGCAGGAGGTGTTTGCGAGCATGCTCAAGTCGCGTATCGATTACGTGCAGATACGTCTTATCGGTGTCGCCGGGTTCGGTCGTGAGGTGATTCGTGTCGACCGTACCGGAGCAGGTATTGAACTGATCGGCAATGACGATCTGCAAGAAAAAGGGCATCTTCCGTATTTTTTTGAGGCCGCCAAAGTCGCTGCGGGGGAGTTCTACTTTTCGAAGATTAGTCTCAATCGTGAACGCCACTGGCAAGCCGGCGTCGACATGCCGACCTTGCGGATCGCCAGCCCGGTGCGCGGTAGCGACGGCAAGGTATTCGGCATCGTGATTGTCAACGTGGATCTTGATCGCCTGTTTAAGCGGATACGCAGCAACCTGCCGCGCAATATCGACCTTGTCCTGACCAATGATGAGGGGGACTACCTGATCCATCCTGATCAGCGCAAGACCTTCGGTTTTGAACGCGGGCGACGCATCCTGATCCAGAACGATATCGGGGCCATCAAGGTCCTGCTCAAACCGGGACCCGTCAGGCATTTGCTGACCAGGACCAACAGTGCCAACAGCGATGAGGTCAATGCCGGTGCTTTCATCCGCATGCCTTATGGCAGTGCCGAGCAGCATCATTTTGTTTTGCTGGGATTGCAGATTCCGCTTGATGTGGTTCTGCACGATAGCGAATTGCTCGGTATGACGATCATCCAGATTACGGTGTTATGTAGTCTGGCGGCGGTCTGTCTGTCTTTCCTGCTGTCCTTCGTGCTGGCCAAACCGTTCAATGCGATCGCTGCTGCGGTCAAGCAATTTGAGGCCGGCAACGTAATCGTTAATTTACCCACCGGGCGCGCCGATGAAATTGGCTATCTGGCCCGCAGCTTTTTGCAAATGAGTAAGCGGCTCAGCAGCCAGGTCGGTGACTTGCAGGCTCGCGAGCAGCATTTGCAGCATCTGGCCCATCACGATTTATTGACTGGCCTGCCCAATCGCGCGATGTTCCAGCACGTGCTGGCCACGATGATCGACAAGGCGCGAGGCGAGGATAGCCGCTTTTGCTTGATGTTTATTGACCTTGACAAGTTCAAGCAAGTCAACGACCAGCTGGGCCACGTGGTCGGTGACCAGGCCCTGCAGCTAGCGGCATTACGGATGGGGGCCTCGGTGCGCGGCGACGATCTCGTGGCGCGGCTGGGCGGGGATGAATTCACAATTCTGGTGAGGAACTTCCGGCACGAATCCGATGTGACTGCCATGGCGCAAAAGTTGATCCATGTCTTTGATCAGCCGTTTGCGGTCGATGGTCACGAATTCGAGATGACTTGCAGTATTGGTATCAGCATGTTCCCGCAGGACGGAAAAGACGGCGACCAGTTGCTCAATGCGGCCGACGCTGCAATGTACCGTGCCAAACTGGGGACGCGCAGCCGGGTCGAATGGTTCAGTGATCTGTCGCGCGGCGCCCCATAAAAAAGCCGCCCGGCAGAGCGGGCGGCTTCTGGATCAGCGCAGCAAGGTCAGTTCAGTTGCTGTATGCCTGCCAGCACCCAACCACCCTGGCCATTGCGCGGCTTCGACAAGTTCCAGACTTCGCTGAATGGCTCGGCCGGCATCGTCTCGGATTCCTTGATCATCCCGGAAAACTTAACGCTGGCCAGATGGTCGTCGTCGATGATTTCCATGCCCAGCAATTCTGCATCGAGCTGAACCACATCGGTGTGACCTGCCGACGGGCCGCGTTCCTGGATTTGCAAACGCAGTTCGGCAAACATTTCGGGCGTCGTAAATTCACGGATGTCGTTGATGTTGGCGCTGTCCCACGCTGCCTGCAAGCGCACGAAATAGGTTTTCGTGTGGCGCACGAAGCCGGTCGTATCGAAGTCTGCCGGTACACCCCATGGCGCTTGTGCGCTGTTGCTTGTTGCACTGCCAGCACTGTTGCCACCGAAACGATTGTCGGCAACAGGATCGATGCGCGAACCGATATCGGGAGTAAATCCGGTTTTAGCGGCGCCGGCGTAGGCTGGCTGCGAACCGCTCTGTTCGGATTTACGCTTGAACATCCGGTAGATGAAGAAGCCGGCGGCTGCCAGCAAGCCCACCATTAACATCGTGCTGATCATGCTGGCCATCGCGCCACCCAGGCCCATACTCGACAACAGTGCTCCCAGTCCCAGTCCAAGCAGGGCCCCGCCCAACATGCCACGCCATGGGCTGGCTGGCTTTGGCGGAACGGCTGCCGGTGATCCCGGGCGGGCAGTGCTGTTGGCGGCCGACTGCGACGGCGCTTGCCGGCTGACCCCTTGTGATTGCTTGCCGAACGATCCGCCGCCACCCATGCGCTTTTGCGCTTCGGCTTCGGTCGCAGTGACGGCCAGTGATGTCATGACAATCATCATGGCAACAAAAAATTTCTTCATGATTCCTCCGGAAAAATAATGTGCTGTGAGAGGCGGTCACAGCAGCCGTGTTTGAACTCCGGCGCAGTGTAAGGTCCGGAAAATAATTGGAAAAGCGAAAATAAAAGAACTATTTGTTCTGAAAAACAATGTTGAAGACGGTTGGACTAACAGTCGGGAAGACAGCTGCCGCATGGTGTCTTCACGACACCAGTTTTTGATGCTCGTCAGTACGGGTTTCGCTGTGACGATTTGTCTGGCTGAGAGGATGCAAACTTGGTAAAGTCCCGCGTGTTTTTACGCGGCAACATATTATTTTCATCATTGCGAAATTCCCGATGCCTTTCACTTTTCTTCGCCGATCCATTCCGCCTTTGTTGCCCATGGATACCCGTGCCACTACCGGGGCGTATCCGGGAGTAGCTGATCTGGAGCTCGCCGGTGTGCTGCCCTACGCGTTGCTGATCATCGTGTTCATTTTTTTCGGACTGACCGGTCACGATCCCTGGAAGGCCGACGAAGCCTATGTCTTTGGTGTGATCCACACGATGCTGGAAACCGGTAACTGGCTCATCCCCACTATTGCCGGTGAACCGTTCATGGAAAAGCCGCCCTTGTATTACTGGGTCGCTGGTGCGTGCGTGTATATATTCGGCGGCTGGATGGATCAACCGGATGCCGCGCGCATGGCCTCCGGACTGTTCATGGCGATTACCGCCTGGTCCATTGCGGCGGCAACCCGCGCATGGTGGGGTAGCGGAAGCGGGCGCTATGCTCCCTTGCTGTTGCTCGGCTGCCTGGGCACCCTGACGCAAACGCACATGATGATGCCCGACGTTCCGTTGCTGGCCGGATTTGCGCTGTCGGCCTGGGGATTTTCGCGGGTATTGACGACGATGAGGGCGGGGGGGTTGCTGCTTGGCGTTGGTGTCGGGATCAGTTTTCTGTCGAAAGGGGTGATCGGGCCTGCCGTCATTGGCATCACCGCATTGATGTTGCCGGTATGTTTTGCCGAGTGGCGCACGTGGCCTTATTTTCGCGGACTGATAATTGCGCTGGCGACATCCTTGCCGATGCTGCTGGTCTGGCCGTTCCTGCTGTATCTCCGTTCGCCCGCCATGTTCATGGTCTGGTTCTGGGAAAACAACTTCGGGCGTTTTTTCGGATTCTCGGTGGTGCATATGGGAACAGAACATCCAAAGGGATTTTGGCTGCAGACGCTGCCCTGGTTTGCGTTTCCCTCATTGCCATTGGCGCTGTATGCGCTTTGGCGGCAGAGGCAGATTGCGTTGATTCATCCGGCGATGCAATACGGATTGGTCGCTACACTGGTGATGATGTTGGTGCTGTCGGTGTCGGAGTCAGTGCGTGCAGTGTATGCATTGCCGCTGCTGGTTCCGCTGTCCATTCTGGCAGCGCCATCGGTGTCGTTCGTCCCCCATCTACTGGAACGGCTCTGGGTAAAAAGTAGCCAGTGGCTGTTCGCGCTGCTTGCCGGCGTGATCTGGCTGGGCTGGGTCATCATGATGATGACCGGCGCGCCGCCGTCCTGGCCTTGGCTGCTGCGGGTCTTGCCAGCAGATTTTATTCCAGAGTTTGACCTGCCGACGTTTGCACTGGCTCTGTCTCTGACGGGCGCGGCCTGGTATGCACAACGCCTGTTCGCCCGGCACCCGGCCAAGGGCCTGACCAGTTGGCTCACCGGACTGACGCTGACATGGGCGCTGCTGACTACGCTATGGATGCCGTGGCTGGACTACGGGAAAAGTTATCAGCAAGTGTTTTCGGCTATTCCGTGGCCATCATCGACCGGGTGTGTGGCCAGCGTCGGCATGGGAGAAAGCGAGCGGGCCATGCTCGACTATGTCGCCCATCGCATCACGATACGGCGTGAAATTCTTCCCGGTGCCACGTGCGATGTCTTACTGATGCAAGGGTATGCGACCAGTGGCAGCAAGGAGGTCGACCCGTCGCTCTGGGAGCCGATCTGGGACGGTGCCCGCCCTGGCGATGACTGGCAACACTTCTGGCTGTTTCGTGCCCGGCAGAGCGCACCAATATCGGCCGTTGCGAGCATCAAGGTTGACGAAAAGCGGCGTCTCGCCGGTTTCTGATAACGATAATGGGGCGATCCATGAGCAACTGGTGTTCGTTTGGATGGCATGGTGCTTGCTCGGTGGAGCTGGTCATTTCACCCCGGAGAACACCTAATGGATCGTCACCAAGTCACCCTGAAAATTTTATCTGCCAAAGTGCGTCAGCACATGACCTGGAGCGGCATCGCAGAAAAAGTCGGCAATAGCAAGGAATGGACGACCGCGGCCATGCTTGGCCAGATGACTTTCAGTGCTGCGCAGGCGGCCATCGCAAAAGACCTGTTTGATCTGACCGACGAAGAAACCGCCTGGTTGCAGATCGTGCCTTACAAAGGATCACTGCCTACCGCCGTTCCGACCGATCCGCTGATTTATCGCTGGTACGAGATCGTCAGCATTTACGGCAGCACCATTAAAGAATTAATCCATGAAGAGTTCGGCGACGGCATCATGAGCGCGATCGATTTCAAGATGGATATTCAGCGTGAAGCCGACCCCAAAGGAGATCGCGTCAATGTCGTGTTGAGCGGCAAGTTTCTGCCGTACAAAGAATATTGATCACGCTATCGCTGCCGGGGCACCACCGTTATCTACCTAAGGTGGATGCCTAGCATTGATCCGCGCACGAACGAGATGCGCAGCCGGCTTCAGTTCCAACTGCGCAGCAGGCCGACAGCCAATCCCTCCAGTGAAAAATCATCCCGCTCTGGATCGATGCGTATCGGTTTGAAGTCAGCGTTCTCGGGCAACAGTTCGATCAGGTCATCCGACTTGTGATACCGCTTGACCGTCACGTCGTCGCCAAGGCGCGCAACGACGATCTGGCCGTTGCGGGCATTGTCGGATTTTTTGACGGCAAGCAGGTCGCCATCGATGATGCCGGCGTCCCGCATCGACATGCCGCGCACCTTGAGCAGGTAATCCGGTTTGGCACTGAACAAGGACGGATCAACCTGATAAGTCGCTTCAACGTGCTCCAGCGCCAGGATGGGCGACCCTGCGGCAACCCTGCCTATCAGTGGCAAGCTCAATTGCATCAACGCAGGGTGGGGCAGCACCAACTGCCGGCTGTCCCGTTCGTTCGCGAGTTCGGTGGCGGACTTGATCAGCCGGATGCCGCGCGACGTGCCGGGGGAGATTTCGATGGCGCCTTTGCGGGCCAGTGCCTGCAGATGTTCTTCAGCGGCATTGACCGAGCGAAAGCCCAGTTCCCTGGCGATTTCGGCCCGCGTCGGCGGAAAACCGGTATTGATGATCGCGTCGCGAATGAGATTCAGGATTTGTTCCTGCCGCGCGGTAAGTTTGATCATGGTGTTGGCGCTTTGCTGTGTGAATGAACAGGCTGTAGTTTTATACAGTGAGCCGTCAAATGCAAGCCATTACAGGGCTTGCAGGAGCCATTCGACAGCAAAGGTGGGCAATCATTGAGTTTTATCAGCTTTGCGGGTATCCTTGCCGACTTTCCTCTTCCCACACTCGTCTTGACGCCGGGGTGGGCGTTATTTTCAATCCGTCCAACAGGAGATTGCATGCGTCATTATGAAATAGTATTTATCGTCCATCCGGATCAGAGCGAGCAAGTGCCCGCCATGATCGAACGTTACAAGGCTGTCGTTGCAGCCCACAGTGGCGTTGTCCACCGCGTTGAAGATTGGGGTCGTCGTCAGATGGCTTACCTGATCCAGAAGCTCGCCAAAGCACACTATGTTTGCATGAACATCGAATGCGACAACGAGACCCTGGTCGAAATCGAAACCGGTTTCAAATTCAATGATGCAGTCCTGCGTCACCTGACCGTCAAGTTGAAGAAAGCCGAAACCGCTCCTTCGCCAATGATGAAGGCAGTACAAAAGGAAGATGCGGCCAAGAGCCATCGTTCCGAGGCACCTGCAGCGTAATTGTTACCAGGAAGAGTGAACCAGCTTCAGTTTGTTGCCAGCATTGCCGAGCGTGAACTCATGCGCTACACACCGGCTGGCATCCCGATCGTGTCCGCAAAATTGCAGCACGCATCGACGCAAACCGAAGCCCGGGTAGAACGACAAGTCGAGTTCGAGATTTCTGCCATTGCAGCAGGCGAAATTTCAGGCCGCTTTGATCAAGCCCGATTGGGCGCGATGTTCCGCTTCACCGGTTTCCTGGCACGCAAGAACCGCAACAGTAAAAGTCTCGTGTTTCACATCATTGATTTCGAACCAACCTCAGATACAGGAGCCTCAAATGGCATTCGGTAAAAAATTCGACAAGAACAAGCTCAAGCTTAAAGAAAAACGCAAACAACAGAATCCATTGTTCAAGCGTAAGAAATTCTGCCGCTTCACCGCTGCACACGTGGAACAGGTCGACTACAAAGACGTCGATACGCTCAAGGATTTCGTCCAGGAAAACGGCAAGATCATGCCAGCCCGCCTGACCGGTACCCGTGCTCACTATCAACGCCAGGTCGACACTGCAATCAAGCGCGCACGTTTCCTCGCGCTGCTGCCGTACACCGACCTGCACCACGCGTAATTGACGCAAACGTCAATTACCCAATTCGGAGAAAAATATGCAAATCATTTTGTTAGAAAAAGTCGTTAACCTTGGCAATCTTGGCGAAGTCGTCAAGGTCAAGGACGGTTATGCCCGTAACTTCCTGATCCCGCAGCGCATGGCGCGTCGTGCGACCACCAGCGCTGTCGCTGAATTCGAAGTCAAGCGCGCGGAACTGGAAAAAATCGCTGCCGAGAAATTGGCCGAAGCCCAAGCGCATGGCGAAAAGCTGGCCGGCATGACCGTCCAAATTTCGCAAAAGTCGGGTGTTGATGGTCGTCTGTTTGGTTCAGTTACCAATGCAGACATCGCCGATGCGTTGACCAAGCAGGGTTTCGCTGTCGAGAAAGCGCAAGTGCGCCTGCCAACAGGCCCATTGAAGACCACTGGCGATCACCCGATCCTGGTTGCCTTGCATACCGATGTGCTGGTCGAAGTTACTGTCGCCGTACTGGGTCAGCACGCTTAATTATTGAGCGCTCTGCCTTAAAAAAAGCCGGATTCGTCCGGCTTTTTTTACGTCCGTCGCACTCGTTTTTTCAGGGAGAAATTGCATGATTGCATTCTGGGAACGCGCATCCCAGCGGGTATAATCCGGTCCATGAACAAACGTGAACGCTCCGACTCCAATTCCGAATCCCGGTCTGACTCCCGACCTGATTTTCGCTCCGACTCGCGTCCTGACATCCAGCTTGATGCATTACGTGTTCCCCCCCATTCGATCGAGGCCGAGCAGTCCGTGCTCGGCGGCCTGCTGCTCGATAATGCGGCCTGGGACCGGATTGCCGACTTCGTCCATCAGGACGATTTCTATCGCTATGACCACCGGCTGATCTTCCAGCACATCGTCAAGCTGATCAACGGCTCAAAACCGGCCGACGTGATCACGGTATTCGAATCGCTCACCAGCACCGGCAAGGCAGAAGAAGTCGGTGGTCTGTCGTATCTGAATGCGCTGGCGCAGAACACGCCGTCGGCAGCCAATATCCGGCGCTACGCCGAGATCGTGCGTGATCGCGGCGTGCTGCGCAAGCTGATCACCGTGGCCGATGAAATCTCCGGCCAGGCCTTCAATCCGCAAGGCAAGGAAGTCAAGCAGATGCTCGACGAAGCCGAGTCCAAGATTTTTGCGATTGCCGAAGAAGGCTCGCGCGGCGCACAGGGTTTCCAGGAAATCCAGCCGCTGCTCACGCAGGTCGTCGAGCGCATCGACGAGCTCTACAACCGCGACAATCAAAGCGACATCACCGGCGTACCGACCGGCTTTGCCGACCTCGACAAGATGACCTCCGGCCTGCAACCCGGCGACCTGATCATCGTCGCCGGTCGCCCGTCGATGGGCAAGACCGCGTTCTCGATCAACATCGGTGAGAACGTCGCGATCGATACCGGCTTGCCGGTGGCGGTATTCTCGATGGAGATGGGGGGCACCCAGCTGGCAATGCGGATGCTGGGTTCGGTCGGGCGCCTCGACCAGCATCGTTTGCGCACCGGCAAACTGGCCGATGAAGACTGGCCGCGCCTGACCCATGCGATCCAGAAAATGAACGATGCCCAGCTCTACATCGACGAAACGCCGGCCTTGAATTCGATCGAACTGCGCGCCCGTTCGCGGCGGTTGTCACGCCAGTGCGGCAAGCTCGGCCTGATCATCATCGATTACCTGCAACTGATGTCGGGCAATAGTGCCGGTGAAAACCGCGCCACCGAAATTTCGGAGATTTCACGGAGCCTGAAAGGCCTGGCCAAGGAATTGAATTGCCCGGTGATTGCACTCTCGCAGCTCAACCGTTCGCTCGAACAGCGCCCCAACAAACGGCCGGTGATGTCCGACCTGCGCGAATCCGGCGCCATCGAGCAGGACGCCGACGTGATCCTGTTTATTTATCGCGACGAAGTCTACAATCCCGATTCTCCCGATAAGGGCACCGCCGAAATCATCATCGGCAAGCAGCGTAACGGGCCGATCGGCAGCATCCGCCTGACCTTCCAGGGGCAGTACACCAAGTTCGACAATTACACCGGCAACGCGCCGCTGTACGGTGGCGACTAATCCCATTTTGAGAGACAGACCATGTTCGGACGACTGATGCCCACGGAGGGCAAGTTCTTTGAGTTGTTCAACCAGCACGCGGATTTGTGCGTCAAGGGGGCGCGCGAAATGGTCGGCCTGATGACCAACTTTGATGACCTCGACATTCGCGTGCATGCGATCGAGGCAATCGAAAAAGAGGCGGACAAGGTCACGCACAACACGATCGAAATGCTGCACATGACCTTCATCACGCCGATCGATCGCGATGATATCCACCAGCTGATCACGCGCATGGATGACATCCTCGACCTGCTCGAAGACGCTGCCCAGACCATCTCGTTGTATGACATCAAGGCCATCACGCCGGAAGCCAAACGGCTTGCCGAACTGTGCCTGACCTGCGCCGAAAAAGTCCAGGCTGCGGTGGCCATGCTGTCCAATATGGATAACTCGCGACAGATCATGGACCTGTGTACCGAGATCGACCGGCTCGAATCGGATGCCGATCATGTCATGCGCGCGGCCATGTCGAAATTGTTCCGCGACGAACCGGACGTGCGCAATCTGATCAAGCTCAAAGCGATCTACGAGATCCTCGAGACCGTCACCGACCGATGCGAAGACGTCGCCAATATCATCGAAGGTATCGTCCTCGAAAACGCCTGACCGGGCCCGCGCTCCGGTGAGGATTCGCTTCTAGAAAAGGCTGCATGCACACTCTCCAGATCAGTCTCTATACGCTTGTCTTCCTGATCGTACTGGCCTTGCTGTTCGGCTTCATGAACGGCTTCAATGACGCCGCCAATGCGATTGCGACCGTGGTGTCAACCGGCGTGCTGAAGCCGCAGCAAGCCGTGGCCATGGCGGCGATGTTCAATTTTGTTGCGATACTGGTGTTCCAGTTACAAGTGGCAAGTACGGTGGGAAAAGACATTATCGACCCCGCGGTGGTTGACCATTACGTGGTTTTTGGTGCGCTGGTTGGTGCGATCGCCTGGAGCCTGGTGACTTCATATCAAGGCATTCCGTCCTCGTCATCGCATGCGCTGATTGGCGGGCTCATCGGTGCCGCAGTAGCCAAGGATGGCATCGGGTCGCTGATCGGTTCCGGGCTGGTCAACTTCATTGCCTTCGTCGTGCTGTCTCCGTTGCTGGGTTTACTTGTCGGTTCCCTCATGATGTTGCTGGTGTCGTGGGTGTGCGTGCGCTCGACGCCGCGCAGGGCGGACAAATGGTTTCGTCGTTTGCAACTCGGCTCGGCGGCGATGTACAGCCTCGGCCATGGCGGCAACGACGCACAGAAAACCATGGGCATCATCTGGATGCTGTTGATCACGTCCGGCTATTCCGGCAGCAACGAGACATTGCCGGCGTGGGCGGTCATCAGTTGCTACTGCGCGATCAGTTTCGGCACGCTGTTCGGTGGCTGGCGCATCGTCAAGACCATGGGGCAGCGCATCACCAAGCTCAAGCCGGTTGGCGGTTTTTGTGCCGAAAGCGGCGGGGCGATCATGTTGTTCGTTACCACCGCAATGGGTATTCCGATTTCAACCACGCATACGATTACCGGCGCGATTGTCGGTGTCGGGTCCGTCAAGAAAATGTCGGCAGTGCGTTGGGGAGTGGCCGGCAACATTGTCTGGACCTGGGTGCTGACGATACCGGCGTCGGCGTTCATGGCGGCGATGGCGTGGTGGATAGGAACCAGATTGCTGTAGGTTTTGCGGCCCGCAAAAAAACGGCATCCGAACTTCGGATGCCGTTTTGCTATGCAGAGCTTGTTTGCTGTCTTACAGCACTTCGCTCGCATGGTCAGCCAGCCGTGAGCGCTCGCCGCGCGCCAGCGTCACATGCCCGCTGTGCGCCCAGCCCTTGAAGCGATCGACCACATAGGTCAGGCCGCTCGAGCCTTCGGTCAGGTACGGCGTGTCGATCTGCGCGATGTTGCCAAGGCAGATGATCTTGGTGCCCGGACCGGCGCGGGTGACCAGGGTTTTCATTTGCTTGGGCGTCAGGTTTTGCGCTTCGTCGATGATCAGGAACTTGTTGACGAAGGTGCGGCCGCGCATGAAGTTCAGTGACTTGATCTTGATGCGTGAACGGATCAGGTCCTGCGTGGCGGCACGGCCCCATTCACCGGCATCGGAATCGGACTTGTTGAGCACTTCGAGGTTGTCGTCGAAAGCGCCCATCCATGGCGACATTTTCTCTTCTTCGGTACCCGGCAGAAAACCGATGTCTTCACCGACCGGCACCGTCACGCGGGTGACGATGATTTCGTTGTAGAGCTTGGTTTCGAGTACTTGCGCCAGACCGGCTGCGAGTGCCAGCAAGGTCTTGCCGGTACCGGCCTGGCCCAGCAGCGTGACGAAATCGCACTCCGGATTCATCAGCAAATTGAGCGCGAAATTCTGCTCGCGGTTGCGGGCGGTGACACCCCACACATTGTTCTTGGTGTGGGCATAGTCGCGCAGCGTTTGCAGCACGGCGGTCTTGCCGTTGATCTCGCGCACCTTGCCATAGAACGCCGGTTCGCCATTCATCGGCTCCATGTACACGAACTGGTTCATCAGCATCGCCGGCACCAGCGGGCCGGTCAGCCGGTAAAACGTCGTGCCGGTGCCGTTCTTGTTTTCCTGCCAGGACTCGATGCCCTTGCCGTGCTTGTTCCAGAAATCATCCGGCAAATGCAGGATGCCCGAGTACAGCAGATCGGTGTCTTCCAGCACATGGTCATTGAAATATTCTTCGGCCGGCAAACCGAGCGCGCAGGCCTTGATGCGCATGTTGATGTCTTTCGACACCAGCACGATCGCGCGACCGGGAAATTGCGCTTCGAGGGCACGCACGACGCCGAGGATCTGGTTGTCCGCCTTGCCGACCGGCAGGCCTTCAGGCAGCACGATATTTTGCAATTTGGTCTGGAAGAACAGGCGACCCTTGGCATCCTTGTTGCCGAGCTTGGACAAAGGAATGCCGTCCTCGATGCTGGCCCCATCCATGTTGCCGACCAGCGCATCAAGCGAGCGCGATACCTGGCGCGCATTGCGCGCCACTTCGGTCATGCCCTTCTTGTGATCGTCGAGTTCTTCCAGCGTCATCATCGGCAGGTAGACATCGTGTTCCTCGAAGCGGAACAGCGAGCTCGGATCGTGCATCAGTACATTTGTGTCGAGCACGAACAGCTTCGAGATGCCACTCTTGCCGGCACGGCGGCTGACCGGCGGCTTGGCCTTGGTGATCACTGTTTTGGCCGGCTTGAGGGGGCTGATCTTGGCTTTTGCCGCCGGTGTCGCCGGCGCTTGCGGTGCACGCGCGGTCGGTCGTGTCAGTGCTTCGATTTTTCGTGGAGTCGAGACAGCCGGCAGCGTGAACGGCTTAACGATCTTGGATTTGTCGGCCTTTGGATAATCGACAGGCGACAGCAACGCAGCAGGTTTGGTCGGAAGTTTGGGCAGTGGCATCAGGACCTCGATCTAAATACGGTTGAGCGATACCATGTTTCACGGCATGGCGAACGGGGTCTAACGGGTAGCACGTCAGCACACAACATACTGACAAAGTACAAAAAGCCGTTTGAGGCCGGGACGTTGGTCCTGGTCTCAAACGGCTTTCGAAAAGCGGATTCTCTGGATGAATTCAATGGTTGTCGGTTCTCGGTCTAGGCCAGGGCCTTCACAAATTCCAGTACATCGTCTACGTGTCCGGGGACCTTTACTCCACGCCATTCTTTCACTAATTCGCCGGCACCGTCAATGACAAATGTGCTGCGTTCGACGCCACGCACGGTCTTGCCGTACATGCTTTTCGATTTCATCACGTCGAACTGCAGGCACGCTGCCTCGTCCGGATCGGAGATCAATTCGAACGGCATGCCGAGCTTGGCCTTGAAGCCTTCATGCGAGCGCAGACTATCCCGGCTGATGCCGAACACGATCGCATTCGCGGCTTCGAATTCCGGATACAGATCGCGAAAGCGCATGCTCTCGGCGGTACATCCCGGCGTATTGTCCTTCGGGTAAAAAAACAGGACGACTGTTTTACCGGCATGGTCGGACAGCTTGAACGGCTGCGTACCGGTCACCAGTGCAGAAAAGTCATCAACGATCTTGGTTGCTACAGAGGGGCTATCAGCCATGTGATTCTCCTGGTCGTTTCATGTTCGGTATTGATACATTCCAGCACGGTGGCAGTCAGGCCGCTTGCAGAAGCAAGTCACCGGAGCGGCCGGGCAGCGTGCCCCAGTCGATCGGATTGACTGGCAATTCACGCTGGCCGATGGCCTGGTGGTAGTCCGCCATCGACGCCAGATCATAGCCCTGGGCGCGCCACCCGCTAAGCAACTGATCGAAGATGGGGGCAAGTTTTTGCCCTTCAAGCTCGGCATGCAAGGTATAGACATGATCCCGCGGTGAGGCCGTCAGCCGCAACAGCAGCGCGGCAATATTGGCCGTCGTGACCAGTTCGCCATCGATGGTCCGGCCGAGCAATTCATCGAGCGTCGGCAAGGTGGTCGGCATCTGGATGCAGGACAGGGTCTTGCCATCGACACTGAGCCGGTGCGGGCCGGCGTCGGCATGCAGCAGGCTGCCGTCGTCGTTGAGTTGCGCGCGTTCGTCGGAGGCATAGGCAATGCCGAATGCATCAAGCTGCCGGAACGCATGTGGATTCATTTGCCACCCGGCCGCGCCGTGGGTCTGCGGCACCTGGCCGAAGATCGCCACGAAGCGCTCATGCGAGCGCTGCATCAGATCCTGTGTCCAGGCTGCATCCTGCTGGCGCACATGGTCTTGCCAGACCACATGGTCCCAGGTGTGGATGCCGCATTCGAAACCGGCCTGTTGCACTGCACGCAATTGAGTTGCACACAATTGACCGATATCGGGTGCCGGCAGTAAGACACCGTACATCAGGGTTTTCAGGCCGTAATGTTCGAGCACCGACGTGCGCGACACCTTCTGGAAAAAGCCCGGCCGGAACGCGCGACGCAAGGCCCAGCCGGTGTGATCCGGACCGAGCGAAAACAGGAAGGTGGCATGGGCATCGTGCTTCTGCAACATGCGCACCAGGTTCGGCACGCCTTCGCGGGTACCGCGAAAGGTGTCGACATCAATCTTCAGTGTAATCAGCGGCAAGGGATATCAATCCATCAGTGCGCGGGCAGCGGCGACCTGGCCGCGATACGCGTCAAAAATATTACGCAGCGTGTCTGCCATCGTGGTGGTCGGATTCCAGTCCAGTTCTTCGCAGGTGTTGGTGATTTTCGGCACACGGTTTTGCACGTCCTGGTAACCCTTGCCGTAGTAGGCCGCCGAGGTGGTCTCGATCAGTTCGACTTTCTTGGCCGAATCGGCGTATTCCGGATAGTCGGCAGCCAGCGTCAGCATCATCGCCGCGAGGTCGCGGATCGAGTAGTTGTTGACCGGGTTGCCGATGTTGTAGATCTTGCCGGTGGCGATGCCATCCTTGTTGGCGATGATTTTGATCAGCGCATCGATGCCGTCATCGATATACGTGAACGCGCGCTTCTGTTCGCCGCCGTCGACCAGCGAAATATTTTCGCCACGCACGATGTGACCGAAGAATTGCGTGACCACGCGTGAGCTGCCTTCTTTCGGCGTGTGAATCGAATCGAGTCCGGCACCGATCCAGTTGAACGGACGGAACAGCGTGAAGTTCAAGCCTTCCATGCCATAGCCCCAGATGACGCGGTCCATCAGCTGCTTCGAGCACGAATAAATCCAGCGTGGCTTGTTGATCGGACCGCAGATCAGTTCGGATTCTTCGGGATCGAATTCATCGTCGTGGCACATGCCATAGACTTCCGAGGTCGACGGGAACACCAGGTGCTTGCCGTATTTGGCGGCCGAACGAACGATGGGCAGGTTGGCTTCGAAGTCGAGTTCGAACACGCGCAGCGGTTGCTTGACATAGGTCGATGGCGTGGCAATCGCCACCAGCGGCAGGATCACGTCGCATTTCTTGACGTGGTACTCGACCCATTCCTTGTTGATCGTGATGTCGCCTTCAAAGAAATGCATGCGTGACTTGAAGTCCGGATTGTCCAGCAAGTCGGTGATGCGATCGCTCATCATGTCCATGCCATAGACATGCCAGTCGGTGGTCTCGAGGATGCGCTTGGACAGGTGATGGCCAATGAAACCATTGACGCCGAGGATGAGGACTTTTTTCATGGAGATGCTTTCGTAGATGTTTTCAGTTCGTTTTGCCGGACATGTTTTGCTGTAATTGCGCCGGCGTGAGCGGGACGCCGTCGACCAGCAATGTCGAGATTGCCAGTGCGCGAGCGTCGCCGCAAATTCCCAGGACGCGATTATCCACTACCGCAAGGCCAGGTGCCAAGTCGGGAAAAGTCTGCGCCGACAGTCGCGCCTTGCCGATCACGTAGGTCACACCATCGAGTATGGTCCAGGCCCCCGGATACGGCGGTGCCACCGCGCGGTGCAGGTTGTAGACCTGCTGCGCCGGTTGCTGCCAGTCGATCTGGCCATCGGCGGGTGTGCGGCCACCGAAATAGCTGCCCTGGCTGATGTCGTTGGGCAGGCGCGGAATGCGACCGGCGAGCATGTCCGGCAGCACGTCCCACAGTGTTTTTTCAGCGGCGACGACGACCTTGCCGAAGACTTCATAGGCGGTATCGTCCGGCAGGATCGGCACGCTGGTTTGCGCGACGATGGCACCGGCGTCGGGCTTGGCGGCCATCTCGTGCAGCGTGGCGCCGGTGCTCTGTTCGCCATGCAGCACGGCCCAGTTGATCGGTACGCGGCCACGGTATTTAGGCAGCAGCGAACCATGCAGGTTGAAGGCACCCAGCCGCGCCAGCGCCAGCAAGGGCACCGGCAACATGTGACGGTAATAAAAACTGAAGATGACATCCGGTGCGATCGCGCGCACTTGGTCAAGCAGGGCAGGGCTGGCCGGATCATCCGGCGTGGTCACAGGGATGCCGTGTTCGGCGCACAGCGCAGCGACCGATTCGAACCAGATGGTTTCGGCCGGATTGTCCTGGTGCGTGACGACCAGCGCGATCTCGACACCGCGCGCCAGCAAGACCTGCAGGCAGCGCACGCCGACATTGTGATAGGCAAAGACGACGGCGCGCATCAATGCTCCCGATGCTCGACGGTATCCTGCAAGACCGCCTGGATCACATAGCGCGGACGGCCGCGTACTTGCTGGTAGATACGGCCGACATATTCGCCGACCAGTCCGATGCCGAACAGCACCACGCCGATCATGAAGAACACTATGGCGAACAGCGTGAACACGCCTTCGACCTCGGCCCCGAGCGCGAAGCGACGCACCAGCAATATCACGAACAGCAAGGCCGACATCAACGACAGGCCGATCCCAAAGATGGAAAAAAACTGCAACGGTATCAGCGAAAATCCAGTGATCAGATCGAAGTTCAGGCGGATCAGGCTGTAGAGCGAATATTTCGATTCGCCGGCCGAGCGCTCCTCGTGTTCGACCGTGATTTCAGTCGGATGGCGGGCAAACGTGTAGGCCAGCGCGGGCACGAAGGTGTTGACTTCGCTGCACTGGTTGATCAGGTCGATGACGTTGCGACCGTAGGCGCGCAGCATGTTGCCCTGGTCGGTCATCTGGATATGCGTGAGTTTTTCGCGCAGCCGGTTCATCGCCTGCGAGGCATAGGTGCGGAATGCCGAGTCCTGCCGCTCGCGCCGGATCGAGCCGACATAATCGAAGCCTTCGCGCATCTTGTTGACCAGGTTGGCGATTTCTTCGGGCGGGTTTTGCAGGTCGGCATCGAGCGTGACGGTGATCTCGCCGCGGGTGGCCTGGAAGCCGGCCAGAATGGCCATATGCTGGCCGTAATTTCCATTGAACAGCACCACGCGGGTAACGTCCGGACGCAGGCGGAACTGGTCGGCCAGCAGTGCGGCGGAGGTGTCGCGGCTGCCATCGTTGACGAAGATGACTTCGTAGCTGTAGCCCAGTGCATCGAGCGCCGGATAGAGGCGCGCAAACAGTTTGGCGAGGCCGGCTTCTTCGTTGTAGATCGGGATGACGACGGACAGTTGTGGTTTCATCAGTGATGGAAAATATTATTGAAGGACGGAGAGTACCGCAGCGACAGCGCGTTCGACATCGCTCTCTGTCATCGTGGCAAACATCGGCAGCGAGACGATGCGCTGGCCGACCCGCTCGGCAACCGGGAACATGCCATCGGTGAAGCCGCGCGCACGGTATAGCGACAGCAGGTGGATGGCCGGATAGTGGTAGCCGATGCCGATCTGCAGCGCCATCATCCGCTCCATGAAATCGGCGCGGGTGATGCGTTGCGGTAGCACCAGCTGGAACATGTGCCAGTTCGATTGTTCGAAGTCGGCCACCGGCAACTGCGCGCCGGTGCGGGCTTCGAAGTCGCTACCGAACAGCGCGAAGTAATGCTGCGCCAGCCGGCGACGGGTGGCGGTGACGGCGTCGATATGCGCGAACTGGCCGAGGCCGATCGCGGCGGCGATATCGGTCATGTTGAATTTTCCGCCCAGCACATCGACATCAAGCCCATCGAAGCCGGTACGGGTGACGCCTTGTAGCCGGTACTTTTCGGCCAGCCGTGCTTCGGCAGCATCGTTCAAGACCAGGCAGCCGCCTTCGGAGGTGGTGATGTTCTTGTTGGCCTGGAAGCTGAACGACACGAAGTCGCCGATGGCGCCGATGCGCTGGCCTTTCCAGCTCGATGCAATTGCTTGCGCGGCATCTTCGATCACCCGCAGATTATGTTTTTTGGCGATCGCATACAGGCGGTCCATGTCGACCGGCAAGCCGGACAAAAACACCGGGATGATCGCGCGGGTGCGCGGTGTGATGGCCGCCTCGACCAGGTCGAGGTCGATGTTGCGGGTGACCGGATCGATATCGGCAAACACCGGCGTGGCACCGACTTCGATGATCACGTTGGCGGTGGCGACCCATGAAATCGGCGTCGTGATGACTTCATCGCCGGGGCCGATGCCGGCGATGCGCAGCGCGATTTCCATCGTGCAGGTGCCGGAGTTGAAGGTCCTGACCGGCCGGCCACCGAAGTATGCCGACAGCTGCGCCTCGAACGCTTGCACCTTCGGACCGCTGGTCAGCCAGCCCGAGCGCAGCACGTCGCCGACGGCGGCGATGGTGGCTTCATCAATGGTGGGTTTGGAAAACGGCAGGAAGGGCTGTGTCATGGCATCGGGTCTGAGTGAAAGCAGGAGGGCGCGGACGCGCAGCGTGTCCGCGAACAAGGAGTAAGGATTACGAACGCGCCAGCAGGATCACGCCGACAATGATCACGCCGATGCCGAGGATGCGCTGCATCGACACCATCTCGCCAAGGAAATACCATGCACCGACGGCGTTGATGATGTAGCCCAGCGAGAGCATCGGATAGGCAATCGTCACATCGACGCGCGACAGCCCGATGATCCAGACCAGCACCGACACGACATAGCAGGTCAGGCCGCCGAGGATGGGCAATTGCGTGGCCAGCTTGATGCCGGTGGAGAACCAGTTTTCGGCGGTCAGATGAATCGCGCCGACAGCGTTCGTGCCGGCTTTGAGCAGCAGCTGCGCGATCGCATTGAGGCAGATGCCGGTCAGGATAAAACCGAAGGTAGGGAGATTCATCATGCGTGGCGATCAGGACAGAGGCTGCGGTTGGTTGGAAACAATGACCCGGCGCGGATCGCTGGCAATGACGCGCATCGGGATATTGCGTTGCTTCAGGTCGCGATAGGTATCGGGATGCATGATGGCGATTTCGCGCGCGCCGGTGCCGTAGCGGGCCGACCATTGCGCGACGAAGACGTTGAGGTCCGGGATCCATAGCTCGGGTTGCCGGCCCAGGCCGAATTCCATCTCGTCGGCATGGGCCACCAGCGTCATCGTGCGTTCGAGATAAAACGGTAAGGCCTGCTCGTAGCGATTGACGAGGTACATATGGGTCTGCGGTGTCATCTCGGCTTGCACGGCCGGCACCAACTCGTAGCCGGCAGCAAAGCGTCCGAGCGGATCATGGCCGAGCATCAGGCACTGGCTGGCCAGAAAGCCGGCGACGGCGATCAGCACGACCGAGCGTTCGGTATGCCGGCGCGCCAGAAAAGCCAGCACGCCGCCACAAGCTGCGATCGCCGCGGCAGCGGCAACCCACGGCATATAGGCGGTGTAGAGCGGTAGCTCGAAATCCGATTTGGCCAGCGGCGGGATGCGATTGACCAGAGCCAGGCCGGCCAGCCCGATGGCCACCAGCACGCCGGCATTGATGGCGATCGCGCGTTGCGTGACATGGCGCAGATAGCAGGCGATCAGCAAGGCCATCGCCGGGAAGATCGGCAGGATGTAGGACGGCAGCTTCGAGCTCGAGATACTGAAAAAGAAAAAGATGAACGCCGCCCAGACCAGCAGCATTTTTTCGGGCTGGAAGCCATTGCCGCGATTGCGCACGCCCTGCCAGAACCCCTGTGCCAGCACACCCAGCCACGGCACCATGCCGAGTAACAGCAGCGGCACAAAATAATAGATCGGGCCGGCGCGGTGATGGATCTTGCTGGTGAAGCGCTGGAAGTGTTCGTGAATAAAAAAGAACTGCGGGAATTCCGGATTGTCGATCGACACCAGCACGAACCAGGGCGTCGTGATGACGAAAAAAACCACCAGGCCCCAGCCCGCATGCAGGCGTTTCCAGATCATCCAGTCGCGCGCCACGAAGGTATAAACGAATAGCACCGCACCTGGCAGCAAGACGCCGATCAAGCCCTTCGACATCACCGCCAGTGCCATGCCGGCCCAGCACAGCAGCATGCCGTTGCGGCGCTCGGTGGCGGTGGCGTCATTGCGTTGCGCCACCAGCAAGCCGCACAGCGCCAGCGTCATCATCGCCGACAAGCCCATGTCAAGCGTGTTGATGTGGCCCAGCATGGCCCACAGCAGACTCGAGCCGAGGACCAGCGCGGCATCAAAACCGACCCGCCCGCCAAACACCTTGCGGCCGGTGTAGCCGACCGCAGCGATACCGATCAAGCCGCACAGGCCGGTCCAGAAACGCGCCTGCCATTCGCCCAGGCCGAACAGCTCGAAGGTGATGGCCGTCATCCAGACTTGCAGCGGTGGCTTTTCGAAATACTTGATGCCATTCAGGCGGGTGGTGATCCAGTCGCCGGTGGCGACCATCTCGCGCGCGATTTCGGCGTAGCGGCCTTCATCGGTCGGCACCAAGATGCGGGCATCGAGTGCGTAGAACCAGATGACACAAAAGAAGAAAGCCAGGGTCCAGACGAAAGCGCGGGATTTATGGAGATCGGCCATCAGGTCGGCGGTGCCTCGAAGATCAGCGCCAGTGCCACTTTACGGCCCTCGGCCATCAGGATGTTGTAGGTGCGGCAGGCGGCCTGGTTATCCATGCACTCGACGCCGATGCGGCGATCTGTCAGCGAAGCACAGAGGCGCGGATGGATGAAGCGCTGGCGCACGCCGGTGCCGAGGATGACTACATCGGGTTGCAGCGAGTTGATGTGATCAAAGTGCTCGGTAGTGAGCGTCTCGAATCCCGTTACCGGCCAGTCAATCGGCGCCATTTCGGGCAGCACCAGCAAGCTCGTTGTGTAATGACGCAGGTTGATATCGACGCCATCGGCATCGTAGGAAGTGACGGTCTGGTATTGCTGGGTAGTGGTGTGATGCAGCTTCATGCGATGCAAGCCAATCAGAAGGTTAGAATCCGGAGGGTGCATTGTAGCGGCAGTCGAGCCCTTCATGGTGTGATCACCATGGTGAATGTCCGTTTATGCCGGCGTTACCGATTGATAAATGCCCGCGCATTCGGCAAAATAGCCCCTTTTCGCAATGCAACAAACACTGTCACCCGTTGAAGGAACCGTTACCGTGCGACCGATTCAAAAATCCAGAAAACTGGCAGACGTCTGTTACGACATCCGTGGTCCCGTGCTGGAAAAAGCCAAGCAGATGGAAGACGAGGGCCACAAGATTATCAAGCTCAACATCGGCAACCTGGCCGTGTTCGGTTTCGATGCCCCCGATGAAATCGTGCAGGACATGATCCGCAACATGCAGAACGCGTCGGGCTATACCGATTCCAAAGGCTTGTTCGCGCCGCGCAAGGCGATCATGCACTACACGCAGGAAAAGAATATCGCCGGTGTCACGATCGATGATGTCTACCTCGGCAACGGCGCCTCCGAGCTGATCGTCATGAGCATGAACGCGCTGCTCAATACCGGCGACGAGGTGCTGGTGCCGGCACCCGATTACCCGCTCTGGACCGCCGCGGTTAGCCTGTCGGGTGGCAATCCGGTGCATTACGTTTGTGACGAGCAGGCCGGCTGGTTTCCCGATATCGAGGATATCAAGCGCAAGATCAACGCCAACACACGCGCCATCGTCGTCATCAATCCGAACAATCCGACCGGCGCGCTGTATCCCGATGCGCTGCTGCTGCAGATCGTCGAACTGGCACGCCAGCACCAGCTGATCATCTTCGCCGACGAGATCTACGACAAGGTGCTGTACGACGGCGTCACGCATACCTCAATGGCGTCGCTGGCCGATGACGTGCTGTTCATTACCTTCAACGGCCTGTCGAAGAACTATCGCTCGTGCGGTTACCGCGCCGGTTGGATGGTGGTCTCGGGCCAGAAAAAACATGCGCGCGATTACATCGAGGGCCTCAACATGCTGACCTCGATGCGCCTGTGCGCCAATGCGCCCGGGCAGTACGCAATCCAGACCGCGCTCGGCGGTTACCAGAGCATCAATGACCTGGTCGGTCCGGGCGGTCGTTTGCTGCGCCAGCGCGACCTCGCGCACAAGTTGCTCACGGCGATCCCGGGCGTGACCTGTGTCAAGCCGAAGTCGGCGCTGTACATGTTCCCGCGGCTTGATCCGGCGATGTACCCGATTGCCAATGACCAGGATTTTGCGTACCAGTTGCTGGCCGAGGAGCGCGTGCTGATCGTGCAGGGCACCGGTTTCAATTGCCCGACGCCCGACCACTTCCGGGTGGTTTTCCTGCCCAACACCGATGACCTGACCGACGCGATGGGACGCATTGCGCGCTTCCTCGAGGGCTACCGCAAAAGCCACGGCACTTCCTAATCCACCCAGGCCGGCGATGACGCCGGCAGCACCAAGAGCACAATTATGAAACCCATCAAAGTAGGCCTGTTAGGCATCGGCACCGTTGGTGCCGGCACATTCAATGTCCTTAAGCGCAATGCCGAAGAAATCACCCGGCGCGCCGGTCGCCGGATCGAAATCGCGATGGTCGCCGACCTCAATGTCGAACGCGCCCGCGCGCTGACCAACAACGAATGCGAAGTCGTCGACGATGCCAATCTGGTCGTCAACCATCCCGACATCGACATCGTCATCGAACTGATAGGCGGCTACGGCATCGCCAAAAGCCTGGTCCTGCAAGCCATCACTAATGGCAAGCATGTGGTCACCGCCAACAAGGCCTTGCTGGCCCTGCATGGCAACGAGATCTTCAAGGCAGCGCAAGAAAAAGGCGTCATCGTCGCCTTCGAAGCAGCGGTGGCCGGTGGCATCCCGATCATCAAGTCGCTGCGTGAAGGCCTCACGGCCAACCGCATTGAATGGATCGCCGGCATCATCAACGGCACCACCAATTTCATCCTCTCCGAGATGCGCGACAGGGGGCTCGACTTTAATACCGCGCTGCTCGAAGCCCAGCAGCTCGGTTATGCCGAAGCCGATCCGACCTTCGATATCGAAGGCATCGACGCCGCCCACAAGGTAACGCTGATGGCATCGATCGCGTTCGGCATTCCGGTCCAGTTCGACAAGGCCCACGTTGAAGGCATCACACAGTTGCAGGCGATCGACATCGGCTATGCCGAACAGCTCGGTTACCGGATCAAACTGCTGGGCATCACCAGGCGCACGCCGCTGGGCATCGAGTTGCGCGTCCACCCGACGCTGATCCCGGCCAGGCAATTGATCGCCAATGTCGAGGGCGCGATGAATGCGGTGGTGGTGCAGGGTGATGCGGTCGGTGCGACGCTGTATTACGGCAAGGGTGCCGGCGCCGAGCCAACCGCGTCAGCCGTCATCGCCGACCTGGTCGACATCACGCGCCTGTTCACGGCCGAGCCGGGTCACCGCGTACCGCATCTGGCATTCCAGCCGGATGCGATGACCGACACGCCTATCCTGCCGATGTCCGAAATCACCACCAGCTACTACCTGCGCCTGCATGTGGCCGACCAGCTCGGCGTGCTCGCGGCTGTCACGCGCATCCTGGCGGATTCGGATATCTCGATCGACGCGATGCTGCAAAAGGAACCGGCCGATGGCGAGACCCAGACCGACATCATCATGCTGACGCATCAGACTCAAGAGAAGCGTGTCGATGTCGCGATTGCGCGCATCGAGGCGCTGGCGACGGTGATCGGGAAGGTGACGCGGATTCGGTTGGAAGAACTGGAGTAGGGGGAAGTTGCCGGTTTGCTGCTGGCTCGTTGATGACGGCTATATCTGATGAGTCAGCGAACCCGCAAACCGTTCATCCTGAGCTTGTCGAAGGAAGCTTGTCGAAGGACACTTTTCGAAGGCGCTGCGGACGGTGCGCCTTCGACAGGGTCAGGCCGAACGGTAAATAGTGGGATCGCGGTAAGCACTCCACGAACGGTAGACGGTGAATTCGAAGTAAAAGCTCAGTTCGCCTTCTCCGGCAACGGCAAATGTACCCACTCCTTGTAAAAAGCCTCGATGTCCGGCTCGAATTCATGGATCACCGGATACCACGGTGTCGGTGCTTCGACATCGTGCATCGTCCCGCATTGGGGGCAGTAGTATTCGCGGTAGACCTGCCAGGTGGTGTCGGGTGCCATCAAGGCCGGATAGACCTGTTCCATCGCTTCCGGCGTATCGCGGACATACACCAGCGCGTCAATTTTCCAGTTGTTGCGGTAGTCGCCGAATTCGTGGCCGCAACTGCATTTGGTGACCCACTGTTTGGTGGTCTCGCACTTGTCTATTCTTCAGTTGGCGCCGATAGTGACCTTTGTATGGTGACAGCCGGGCTCGACTCAGCAGCTGATGAGGCGTACACGATGAGAGGTACTGATGCGATGCTGACCGACCAGCGAACAAAGAATGTGCGGGCGGTCCGGCGGCTGTTGGGGCATGCAAAATTGCAAAGTACGACACACCAAGTCGGCATTGAGGTCGATGACGCGTTTGAAATCGCCGAACAGATGAAATATCACCGTCGACCGGCAAGCGCGTCGCCGAAGTTAAGAGACATTTAGCGGCCAATTGCCGTCATTCAAAAAAAGGAAAAGTATGGAGAAGAACGTCCGTCAAATGCCAGGTTCATGCCACTGCGGAACAGTAAAATTCCAAGTCCGGCTCACCGACGGGCTCAACACTGCGCGGCGTTGCAATTGCTCGTATTGCCGAATGCGCGGAGCGATTGCAGTCTCGGCAGCGCTGAAGGATATCGAATTCATTACCGGCGAGGAGACGCTGACTCTTTACCAGTTCAACACGATGCAGGCAAAACACTATTTTTGCTCGAGGTGCGGAATTTACACGCACCATCAACGCCGGTCAAATCCGGATCAATACGGAATCAATGCAGCCTGCCTGGAAGGAATCAGTCCATTTGACTTTGAAGAAGTACCAGTGAATGAAGGAGGCATTCATCCCAACGATAACGTTGCCAAGAGCGGTCCCAGCGTCGCAGGGTACCTACGATTCTTGCCCAAAAAGAATGACCAAGATAAGTGAGCGGCCGTCCCGATGGTGACGGGTAAGGACAGGTCAACTTCAATTTCAACTTCAACTTCAACTTCAACTACGGCGTCAGTCCTTCCCGTCAAATTTCGGGGGGCGCGGTTTCGCTAACCGTCGCAAACCACATTGGCAGCAACCAGGGTCAGAGTTTTTTTTCGCAAGGGTATCGCGAAAATTACTCTGACCCTGCTTGCGGATTCGGAGCGCTTGCCATCCAATTTCCTTACTGGGGTTACTTGCGGGGCTGTTTCTCCGTCATGACCTAGCCGGGGGCGGCCCGGCTGTCGGACCGGCAGGCGGTCCCTTCTTTTTGCTTCGCTGTATGGACCGGGTACATACACTTCGCCAAAAAGAAGTACCCCAAAAAAAAGGCGACCGCGAGGAGGCTGCCCTTCGGGTTCCCAAAAGGCGGGACAGGTCAAAGTCAACTGCCAGGTCAACATCAACATCAACCTCAAAACCACAACACAAGGGTGCAATAACCGAAGACCGTTGCGCCGATTGGTCCGTGCGCGGTGCAATGCCCTGCGGTTATTGCACCCTACGACATGAGGCGGGCGGGTAGGGTGTTTTGCGCCCGCGCGAAGCAGTTATCGCACGAGCAGCCAATCAGCTCAGTTCGCCTTCTCCGGCAACGGCAAATGCACCCACTCCTTATAAAAAGCCTCGATGTCCGGCTCGAATTCATGGATCACCGGATACCACGGCGTCGGTGCTTCGACATCGTGCATGGTCCCGCATTGGGGGCAGTAGTATTCGCGGTAGACCTGCCAGGTGGTGTCGGGTGCCATCAAGGCCGGATAGACCTGTTCCATCGCTGCCGGCGTGTCGCGGACATACACCAGCGCGTCAAGTTTCCAGTTGTTGCGGTAGTCGCCGAATTCATGGCCGCAACTGCATTTGGTGACCCACTGTTTGGTGGTCTTGTTCTGGGCGATATACAGGTGCAGGCTGATCGGCAGGATGATCTTGTCATCCCACGGCAGCTTCGCTTGCAGCGTATTCAAATACATGCGGAAGCGGTCGTCGTCCTTGGGCATCGACAGCATGCGCATCGTGGTGTCCCAGTCCAGTTTGCCTTCGACCAGGTAGTTCACTTGCTCTTGTGTGTAGACAGACATGGTTCATCTCCAGTTATTGTGGTTGGCCGGACCGGTATGGTCCGGCTTGCAAGCATTCCTGCACAGCGTCACACCCTCATTCTTCGACCAGCACCACCGTGCGCACGTCCGGCAATTTGGACAGGTCCATCCGGTGCTTGGAACCGAACGAGGGCACACCCAGCTCGGACTCGGGCAAGTCCCAATCGGCCGGCAAATTCCAGAAGGTCTTGAACTCCTGCTTGAACTTGGCGCTCAGATCAAAACTGGTCGCAAACATGTGCCGCACCTGGACCGAGGCTGTCTTGGTGACGATGCGCTCGCGCTCCTGTTTCATCCAGTCTCTGGTCGGCATCGCCCGGGCGATGCGTTCCTTGCGCACTTGCTGGCGACGGGCGGCCGTGCCGGCGACGTCGACGCTCCAGATACCGTCGGCATCCTGTGCTATCACCACGCCGTAGACTTTCTCGGCGAACTCGGGCAGCACGAAGCGGCTGTTGAGATCGGTTGCCACGTTGGCGCAATCGCGATCGAGCGGATCGCCAAAGCCCGGGCCGCCGCGCAGATAGTTCAGGTACAGATCATGGTTCTCGAAGATCGCTTCGGTGGTGGTGCATTGCTTGTCGCGCTTGACCTTGGCATCGGCACCGATGTGCTTCTCGTAGTGCGCGTCGGCCGGATTGCGGTCGGCACCCAGCGGCAGTGACAGGCCGTCGCGGATGCGGGCTTCGAGGTCGGTCTTGTGGGCCTGGAAACGATAGCCGGTGGCGGACGGATAGCCCCCCATCAAGCCCCAGTCGCTGTTCATGTAGCCATTGCCCGAGAAAAACATGGTCCAGTCCTGCGCCTTCCAGACCATGCGCAGGGTCTCAAAGCCGCACCCGCCGCGAAACTTGCCGTAACCGCCGGAGTTGGATTTGACATTGCGTCCCAGGTACAGCATCGGCTCGGCCAGTTCCCAGATCTCAATGTCGCCCATGTCGCCTTCGGGATTCCACACCGCCGCATTGTGATTCAAGCCATCCTTGACGGCGCAGGCACCGGTGCCGCAGGCGGCAGTCTCGAAGCTGTTGACCGCATGCACTTCGCCGTCCTGATTGATACCGCCGCCTTGCAGCCAGTTGCAGGCATTGGCATTGCCGGCATTGACCTCTTCCAGATAGCCGCGCGCAAAGTAGGATTGGCTCATGCCGCGCCAGACGCCGCTCCAGGCCGAGACCAGGAAATGCCAGGCATTGGCATGCGCGGTACGGCGGTCATCCGGATTCATCCAGGTGCCTTTGGGGATCTTGAATTCGGTCGCGTAGTAGGCACCGTCATTGATGCGCGCAGTCGGCACCAGCGTCTGCGTGAGCATGACCCAGATGCCGCTGGTGAAGGCGACATGGTTGGCATTGTAGGCATGCCAGCCCCAGCGACTCGCGCCTTCAAAATTGAGCTTCCAGCTGGCGTCGGGGCGGATCGTCATTTCGCACGGCGCGTGCATGATGCTGTTGAGCTTGCCGAACTCGGACGCCAGGCTCATGTCCGGATGGTCATACGGCACATCAACAAAAGATACCCGGCGGTAGACGCCGGGAACCGTCATCGCTTTGAGCCGCAACTGCAAACCGCGCCGGCCTTCTTCGATGATTTCATCGGCAAACTTGAGGTAGTTGTCGACACCTTCGGCGGCGAGCACTTCTTCGACCAGCTTGCGCACCATATGGCAACCGGCGATACGGGTGCGTTCGTCCAGAATCCAGTACTTGGGAGTGCGCACGTTGCGCTGGCTTTCGTGCAGCCAATCCCGTAGCGGTACATCGTTGGCACCGGTCTTGCGGCAGGTGATCTGCAAGCCGTCACCGAAGCGCGAGACCTGCCCGCTCGACATCGATCCCGGTGTCATGGCACCCAGATCGATCACATGCGTGACGCCGCCGACCCAGCCGACCAGATTACCTTCCCAGAAAATCGGCACGATGGTGGCGATGTCACACGGATGCACATTCCCGATCGAGCAATCGTTGTTGGTGAACATGTCGCCGGGGTTGATGCCGGGATTAACTTCCCAGGCATTCTCGATCATGTACTTGATCGCCGCGCCCATGGTGCCGACGTGGATGATGATGCCGGTCGAGGTCAGGATGCAATCGCCGGCGGCATTGTAGAGCGTGAAGCAGAGCTCGCCTTCCTGCTCGACGATCGGCGAGGCGGCGATTTTCTTGGCGGTTTCGCGGGCATGCACCAGGCCGCCACGGATACGCGAAAACAGTTTTTCATAAATGATCGGTTCGGCTTCCTTGAAGGCCAGGGTTTCCAGCCCGTTGTAAAAGCCGGTTTCTTTGGTACGTGCGAGCATCGCATCGCGGTGCTGCTTGAGGGTTTTGCCATTGCCCAGCAGATCGGGCAGGCCCATTTCTTTGGCGGACATCTTGTTCATGAACGGTCTCCTTGTTTGACTTCCTTGAGGTGAAACAGGCGGTGCGTGTCGCACCAGGTTTCAAAACCCAGCGGCACAATAAATGTCGTCGACGGGGACTCGACGATGGCCGGACCGACCACGCGGTTGCCGGCCTTGAGTGCTTCCATCGACCAGATCTGCGCGTCTTCCCATTTCTTGTGGCGATAGAAAGGGCGGCTGCCGATGCGCGCCTCGGGCGCTGGCACCGGACCTGCATCGGCTTCTTCCGGCAGTTCCGGCTTCGACGACACCACGCTGCCACGCATGATCGCGCCGGTCACACCGAAGCCGAGTTCCGGCGAACTGGCCGAGGCTGCATAAGTGCGGGCATAGGTATCGTCGAATACCTGGATCATTTTTTCCCAGTCGGCGACAGTGGTGGCGCTGGTGACCGGCGAATTGATTTCAAGGTCGTTCAACTGGCCCATGAACTGCATCCGGTAACCGGGCAGCAGCAGCACCTCTTCCGGCTTGAAGCCGTTGAGGACGAATTGCTCGACGACCTTGCTGGCCAGCTCGCCCCAGGCCTCGGTCAGTGTTTGGCACGCCTGTATTTTGTCGGCATCGCTGGCCTTCGGGCCGATGCTGATATCGACGCTCTTGTCGTAGCGGTATTCGTATTCGGCGCAGGCGCAACCGAAGGCAGAAAACCCGGCTGCCCAGGCCGGCACGATGACATCCTTGAAGCCCAGTCCTTCGGTGTAGCCGTAGGTATGCACCGGACCGGCACCCCCGTACGAAAAGCAGACAAAGTCCTGCGGGCTGTAGCCCTTGGCACTGATCACCGAGCGCATGTATTCGCGCAAATTCAGGTCCAGCAATTCGATGACGCCGGCAGCCGCATCCTCGACCGACAGTCCGAGCGGATCCGCCACCTGCAGCTTCAGATATTTGCGGGCACGCTCGACATCGAGCTTGATCGCACCACCCAAAAAATTATCCGGATTCAGGTAGCCCAGCACGACATGACAATCCGACACCGAGACGGTATCAAGACCGCTTTCGGGCCAGCACATGCCGACGCGGTAACCCGCGCTGTCGGGACCGAGCTTGATGGCTTTGCTGTACGGATCGATACGAATGAAACTGCCGGCACCGGCGCCGACCGAATCCATCGCCACCAGCGGCAAGGACAGCAGCAGGCGCGCCATGTCCGGATCCGACTGGATCGCGAAATTGCCTTTGGTGATGATGGCCATGTCAAAGCTGGTGCCGCCGATATCGCTGCAGGCGATATTGTCGTAGCCCAGTTTCTGGCCGAGGAACTTGGAACCGACCACGCCGCCTATCGGACCCGAGACGATGGTGCGGGCCAGTTCCTTGGCACGCCAGCCGATGGTGCCGCCATGGGTTGCCATGACGCGCAGATCGAATTTGGCACCGTGCTTCTTGAAGCGATCGCTGACTTTCTTGAGAGTCTCGCGCGATGGCTCGGCCGCATACGCTTCGAGGATGGTGGTGTTGGTGCGATGACTTTCCTTGCGCGACGGGTAGTAGTCCGCAGTCGCAAAGACCGGGATATTGACGCCCATCTTGGTCAATTCTTCACGGCAGATATCGCGTGCCCGCAATTCACTCTGCGGATTTTTATGCGATTGCAGCAGGCTGATGACGATCGCTTTCGCGCCGCGCGCCACCAGTTCGCGACTGGCTACGCGCACCTCTTCTTCGCGCAACGCAATGACCACCTGTCCCTGCACATCGGTGCGTTCGGTCACGCCACGGGTGCGCGACAGCGGTACCAGCGGTTCGTCGTAATGGTGGCAATTCAAGTGGATGCGTTCTTCCAGCGCATAGCCTAGATAACTCTGCGCGGCCCGTCCCATCGAATGCACGTCTTCAAAACCGCGGTTGCACATCAGCCCGACATCGAGTCCTTTGCGCTGCACAACGCGGTTCAACATCGCGGTGCCGGAATAGACGCACGTGAGTAACTCCGGGAAGACATCGTCGACCTGGCGCTGCCATTCGGCCAGTGCATCAATCGATGATTCGTAGATCGCCTGGGATTCGTCGCCGGGATTGCTTTGCGCCTTGCCGACCACGAACGAGCCATCTTCTCTGACAAAAAAAGTGTCGGTCATCGTGCCGCCGGCATCGATGCCCATCACCTGAACCGGTGAATGTTGCGTTTGCATGTGCGTCTCCTCTATGGGTTGATATCAAGTCGCTGCGACCAGCGCCGGTGCAGCGTAGGCAATGCACCGCAAGGACCATGCCCATGACAGGAAAGCGCTTGAAAAAACCGGCGGCGCTGCTATGGCGCGAAGGCAAAAATGCGCGATGGCGCAGCGTGATTGGCGGACCGTTCGACCGTCCGTTTTCCGGCCGGCCGGTCTCCCGGTGTCCGGTTTCCGGACGATGGCAGGCGTGATGAACATTCCGGTAGCACAGTGGTGCCGGAAATAGGCGTGTATGCTAAAAAAGCATTTAAAACGAGATCGATGCAGCGACCGGTTCGATGAGCACAGCACCGGCGCAGCAATCACCCAAGCTGGAGACAAGATCATGCCGAACAAGCAGCGCCTGTTCAATCCGCCTAACGACCGCAGCATCATGGAAGCGTGGAATGGTTTTCTGACCGGACGAGTGCCGCCGGCCAATGCATTGCGCCGCCTGATTGATGACTCCTGGCGTCGCTGTCTCGATGTCAAGGTTGATCCCTCGCGGGTGCAAGCACCGGTCGCGTTGTCGGAGGAGGCACTCGCGGGTTTGCAGCAGCAGCATCGCGCTTTACTCGATGCCGGCCAACAAGTCATGGCGACGGCCCGCGATCTGCTGGCAGAAACCGGGACCATCATGATCCTGACTGATCCACAAGGAATGATCCTGAGCGTTGAAGGCGACCCGCGTGCACTGAGCGCGGCAGAAGATATTCGCCTGAGCGCCGGCAGCAGCTGGAACGAACGCATTTGCGGCACCAATGCCATCGGCACCGCCTTGTCGATCGGCCAGCCGGTGCAGATTCATGCGTCCGAACATTTTTGCGCCGGCATCAAGGACTGGACGTGTTCGGCGACCGTGATCCGCGATCCCTACGACGGCCGCATCCTGGGCGCAATCGATGTGTCCGGATTGGGCAAGACCTTCAGTCCGCATTGCCTGGCGCTGGCAGTGACTACCGCCGGCCGGATTGAAAGCCAGCTGGCCAGACAGGAGATGGACGTGCGCTACCATCTGCTCGAGCGCAGCATGGCGAAGATGTCCAGCCTGCATGACGGCGTCATCATCTGTGACCGTCGCGGTTATCCGATCAAGGCCAACGGCTGTGCGGCCGACGCCTTGCTGGCACGCGGTATCGCGTTCGACCTGAACAGCCCCGGCCCGATCGCGACACTCAACCTGGGCATGTTTTCATCGACGGCAGGCGCGGTCGCACCGGCATGGCTGCGCGCGGATTGGCTGGAAGCGGTGGTCGTCGGCGGCGAGCGGATTGGGACCTTGCTGACGATACCGGCGCTGCCGGCCCGACCGGTATCGCCGTCGGTTTCCAGGGTCGCCGCCGCCGACCATCCTCATCAGGATTTTGCCGGCATCGTTGGCGAAAGCGCGTCCTTGTCGCACGCGATTAGCAAAGCCCGCTTGCTGGCCAGGACCAATGTGCCGGTGCTGCTGCTGGGAGAGACCGGCGTCGGCAAGGAAAATTTTTCGCAAGGCATACACCGCGCCGGCCATCCCGGCACGCAGCCCTTTGTCGCGCTCAATTGCGGCGGCTTGTCCAAGGACTTGCTGGCCAGCGAACTGTTTGGCCATGCCGAAGGCGCGTTCACCGGATCGCGCCGCGGCGGCATGGCCGGCAAGATCGAAGCGGCCAATGGCGGCACGCTATTTCTGGATGAAATCGGCGAGATGCCACTCGAGCTGCAGCCGCATTTTTTGCGCGTGCTCGAAGAAGGCGAGATTTATCGCATCGGCGAGACAGTGCCGAGAAAAATCAGCTTCAAGCTGATCTCGGCCACCAACCGGGATTTGCACGAGGAAGTCACGCAAGGCCGTTTTCGGATGGATCTTTTTTATCGGGTCTCGGTGACCAGCATCCGCATTCCGCCGCTGCGCGAACGGCGTGGCGACATCGCGGCACTGGCGGCGCATTTTCTGCGGCAGTTCGCCGAACGCTATGGCATGGCCGGCAAGGAGATCGGGCCGGACGTCCTCGCTGCGCTCGGGCAGCATCCGTGGCCGGGCAATGTACGTGAACTGCGCAATGCCATCGAAAGCATGTTCCTGATGGCGGGTACCGCACCGGTGCTGCAACTCGATGTACTGCCCGAGGCGATCGCACCGGCGCTGGCCGCGGGTCCGCTACCGGCTGATGCGACGCGGGGCAAGCTCGAAGGTGTCGAACTTGCGTCGATTCGCGCCACGCTGGCGGCGGACCACGGCAACCTGACGCAGGTGGCCAGGCATCTGGGGATTGCGAAGAGCACGCTGTACGTCAAGCTCAAAAAATACGGACTGGATCAGGATGTGGACGGGGCGAGGGGCGCTGTCAGTCCTTGACCGGGTCCGGCTTTCCCATCCCTGCCAGCACACAGCGCATCATCCCCAGCGCCAGTTCCTCTTCGCCTATCAGGACTTTTCCGACCTGTTCCTTGCGCAGCAGCTCGGCTTCCTCGACGTTGTGGGTGCGCACCACGCATTCGATGGCCGGGTTGAGCATGCGGGCGGTTTCTATCATCTTGCGGACATGGAAGGTGTCCGGCGTGGCGATGACCAGAAAGCGGGCGCGGGCGATGTGGGCCTGGATCAGTACGGCGGGTTCGCCCGCATTGCCGGCTACCGCGGCGATGCCGTCTTCACGCAATTGCTCGACGATGTCGCGGTTCTGCTCTGCCACGACGAAGGCGATGCGCTGTTCGGTCAGCTGCGCGGCAATATGCCGTCCGACCCGGCCATAGCCGACCAGCACGACCTGACCGGTCAGCCGGTGGTGCTCGGTGGTGGTTGGCAATTCGGCCAGCGGATCCATCTTGCGTTCGAGCTTGCGTGCCAGCGCCGAGCGCTTGCGTATCCATGCCTGGGCCGGCTCGATGGTGGTGAACAGCAGCGGATTGAGCGCAATCGAAATGATCGCGCCGGCCAGAATCAGGCTCTGGCCTTCCTGCGGCAGCAAGCCCAGCGAGACGCCCAGCGCGACCAGGATGAACGAGAATTCCCCGATCTGGGCCAGGCTGGCCGAGACCGTCAGCGCGGTATTGAGCGGATAGCGCATCGCCAGTACCAGCGCCAGCGCCACGATGGATTTGCCGAACATGATGATGGCCACCGCGATCGCGACATGCCACGGACTGTTGACCAGCACCATCGGATCGAACAGCATGCCGACCGACACAAAGAACAGCACCGAAAACGCATCGCGCAGCGGCAGGGTTTCGGTGGCGGCGCGATGGCTTAGTTCGGATTCGCGCAGCACCATGCCCGCAAAAAACGCGCCCAGCGCGAACGACACGCCGAACAGCTTGGTCGCACCGAAGGCGATGCCGACGGCCGCCGCGATCACGCACAAGGTGAACAATTCGCGCGAGCCGGTCTTGGCCACTTGCCACAGGATCCACGGAAACACCCGCCGTCCGACCACCAGCATGAAGATCAGGAAGGCCGCGACCAGACCGAGCGTCTTGGCCAGCGTCGGCCACAGGGCGCCGGCATCCGGCGCGACATGTCCGCCGAGTGCGCCGGACAGCGCCGGCAGCAGCACCAGCGCCAGCACCATCACCAGATCTTCGACGACCAGCCAGCCGACCGCGATACGGCCATTGAAGGATTCGAGCACGCCGCGATCTTCCAGCGCACGCAGCAGCACCACGGTGCTGGCCACCGATAGCGCCAGGCCGAACACCAGCCCGGCACCGAGGCTCCAGCCCCACAGATGCGCCACGCCCATGCCCATCAGCGTAGCTACGGCGATCTGCAGGATCGCCCCGGGGATGGCAATGCCGCGCACCTCGAGCAGATCGTTCATCGAAAAATGCAGGCCGACGCCGAACATCAGCAGCATCACGCCGATCTCGGCCAGCTGGCCGGCCAGCGCGACATCGGCCACGAAGCCCGGTGTCGCCGGTCCGATCAGCATGCCGGCGACCAGGTAGCCGATCAGTGCGGGTAATTTGAGGCGGACAGCGATCATGCCGAAGACCAGTCCGAGGACCAGCGCATAGGCAATGGTGGAGATGAGCGCGGTATCGTGGGGCATGAGCGGGGTTTTTTCCTGTGATCCGGTAAAAACCGTGGTGTGTGGCAATGAAGGCACCCTTCGCCGCGTGTGCCGTGGCGAAGGAGGTCTGGTGTGCCGACAGTATCGCATTGCGAACCACCACAACAGGTATGAGGATTGAAAAAACTACTTGTCGGTATGGGCCGATGCCGACGGCCATCCAGCCATTAATTCGGCTTCCAGAAAACGCGACGCGTCAATGAACGAAGCCTGCCCGCCCAACGCCGGTATCACGCCAAGCAGCGGCGCCTCCAGTCTAGCCACTAGCGCGGCAATATTGTCCGGTAAATAGCCCATCTCCGGATCGATAAGGTTCGCAACCCAGCCGGCCAGCCGCAAGCCGCGCGCGCGTATCGCTTCAGCGGTGAGTAACGCGTGACTGATGCAGCCCAGCCGCATGCCGACCACCAGCACCACCGGCAAACCCAGTTGCTGCGCCAGGTCGGCGGTATCGGCGTCATCCGACAGCGGCACGCTAAATCCGCCTACGCCTTCCACCACGACCGCGTCGGCACCGGCCGCCAGCTGGCGGTAACAATCGAGCAAATGGTCCAGTGAAATCGACACGCCTTCGCGCGCTGCCGCGATGTGCGGTGCGGCGGCCGCATGCAGGATGTAGGGCGCGCACCATGCAGATGGCAGCGCCAGATTGCCGGCGGCAGCGAGCTGGTCGACATCCTCGTTGGCGAGCCGGCCATCGATGATCGTCGCGCCGGCGGCGACTGGTTTCATGCCGACCGTCCCAAGTCCGGCTTCGGCTAGCAGGTGCACCAGCGCCGCACTGACTAGCGTTTTGCCCACGCCGGTATCGGTGCCGGTCACGAAGCACGCAAAGCGCGCGCTCATGCCTGCAAGCCGTTGAATGCACCGACCAGCTGGGCGACTTCGTCACGCGAATGCGCGGCTGATAGCGTGATGCGCAGCCGGCCGGTGCCGACCGGCACGGTGGGGGGCCGGATCGCACCGACCCAGTAGCCCCGTTCGTACAGGCTGGCGGCAGCGGCCATCGTCTCGTCATTGCCACCGATGATGACCGGTTGTATCGGGGTTTCCGAGAGCAGGCAATGCCAGTGCTGCAATTGCAGGCCGCTGCGGAATTCGCCGATCAGGTTGCGCAGATGCGTGCGCCTGTGCACGCCCTCGGTGCCGGCGATCAGGTCGATGCTGGTCAGCAGCGCATGGGCCAGCGCCGGCGGCGTTGCGGTGCTGTAGATGTAGGGGCGGGCGCGTTGCAGCAGCCACTCGATGACGCTTTCGTGCGCCGCGACGAACGCACCGCCGACACCGGCCGCCTTGCCCAGCGTGCCCATGTAGATCAGCCGTTGCGAGCGGATACCGGCGTGTTCGAGCGCGCCGCGGCCATGCTGGCCGAGTACGCCGAAGCCGTGCGCGTCATCGACCAGCAGCCACGCATCATGCTGTTCGCACAGTGCCAGCAAGGCAGCCAGCGGGGCCAGATCGCCATCCATGCTAAAGACGCTGTCGGTCACCACCATCTTGCCGGGACTGCGGCTGGCCGCCAGCATGACGGCCAGCTGGTCCACCGCACCGTGCGGATACACCTGCACGCTGGCCCGCGAAAGCCGTGCGCCATCGATCAATGACGCGTGATTTAATTGTTCGCAAAACAAATCAGTATCGCGGTCGGTCAGTGCCGACAGGATGGCCAGGTTGGCCAGATAGCCGGTGCAAAACGTCAGTGTGCGCGCCGCCTCGATGTCGGGTGCCATGAATTCGGCCAGCCGTTCTTCGAGCAACGCGTGGGCGCGCGAGTGCCCGCTGATCAGATGTGAGGCGCCACTGCCGGCACCGTAGCGGCTGGCACCTTCGCGTAACGCCGCAATGACTTGCGGATGGGCGGCCAGGCCGAGGTAATCATTGCTGCAAAACGCCAGCTTGGTATGGCCGTCTACTTGCACTTGCGGTGCGCAGGGCGAGTCGGTGGTGCGCCGGCGACGGCGCAGGCCGCGTACCTCGAGTTGATGTAGACGCTGTTGTAGCGACGTGATCAGGCGGGTCGTCATGCGCCCACCACATGGTCGAACACGGCGCGCGTGCGGCTGGCGAGGAGATCGGTTTCGGCATCGTCGAGGATATAGGGCGGCATCAGGTAGACGGTCTTGCCGATCGGGCGCAGCAGCAGTTCGTGTTCCAGCGCAGTGCTGAAAAACCGCCGCGAAAAATCGCCCGCCGACAAATCGGTGACGGCATCGAAGGCCCAGATCATGCCGCGTTGCCGGAAGTGACTGACCTGCGGATGCGCTGCCAGCGGGGCCAGTGCGGCAGTCAGGCGGGCCGCACGCCGACGGTTCGCCAGCAGCACATGGTCATCGGCAAAAATCGCCAGCGTGGCCAGCGCCGCACGGCACGCCAGCGGATTGCCGGTGTACGAATGCGAATGCAGAAAGCCGCGTGCCATCGCCGGATCGTAGAACTGCTCGAAGATGGCGTCGCGTGTCATTACCACCGACAAGGGCAGATAGCCACCGCTGATGCCTTTTGACAGACACAGGAAGTCGGGCCAGATGCCGGCTTGTTCGCAGGCAAAGAAGGTACCGGTGCGACCGCAGCCGACCGCGATTTCATCGGCGATCAGGTGGACGTCGTAGCGCTCGCACAGCGCCCGCACCGTGCGCAGGTAGACCGGATCGTGCATCGCCATGCCGGTGGCGCATTGCACCAGCGGTTCGACAATCAACGCGCAGATGTGCTCGCCGCGCTGCTCCAGCAAGTGCTCCAGCGCGGCGGCTGCCGCCAGAGCAACATCGGCGGCGCTCTGGCCGGGTTCGGCCTTGCGCGCATCGGGGCTGGGTACGACGTGGACTTGCTGCAGCATCGGGCCGTAGGCGGTCCGGAATAGCGGCACGTCGGTGACAGCCAGCGCACCGATGGTTTCGCCGTGATAGCTGCCGGCCAGGCAAACGAATTCGCGCTTGTCGGTGCGACCACGGTTCTGCCAGTAATGGAAAGACATCTTGAGCGCGATCTCGACTGCCGAGGCACCATCGGAGGCATAGAAACAATGGCCCAGCCGTTCGCCGGTCAGCGCCGATAATTGTTCCGACAGCGCTACCACCGGCTCGTGCGTGAAGCCGGCCAGCATCACGTGTTCGAGTTCATCGAGCTGCAACTTGAGGGCGCTGTTAATGCGCGGATTAGCGTGGCCAAACAGGTTGACCCACCAGGAACTGATGCCGTCCAGATAGCGTTTGCCTTCCATGTCGATGAGCCAGGCACCACGCCCACGGCTGATCGGTATCAACGGCATCGCATCGAGATGCTGCATCTGCGTACAGGGATGCCAGACGCTCTGGCGACTGCGGCTGACCCAGTCGGTGATCGGAAAAGAAAGAGACGATGCTGCGGAAGTGGTCAAAGAGAGTGCTCCATGCGTTACTCCGTAATGCGAAAAGTGTCGAAGTGTACGTTCACGGCGTCGCCGGAAGTGCCTGATGTGGCGATTGTTTGAGGAAAATCAACCCTCAGTTTTAATCAATTGTTAGACGGCTTCGTTTTCAGCGCGATGCTGCGTTTCTGTTGGTCATTGCTACGAAGATGTAAATAAAACAATGCTTTATCAGACAAAAAAGCCGTGCCACAATGCAGCGCCAACAATGGCCGGCTAGGGAAAGACAGGATGGAGACTCCGGGGAATCAGGTGGATGTGCATGCGGGCGACGACCTGCAGCCGCGCGCGTTGCAGATGCTGTCGTCCTGTGCCGACCTGATCGCGCTGGCGTCGAGCGAGCATCTGCTGCTCAATGGGTTCAGCGCCTTGATGACAGCGGCCGGCGGCTACCGTTTTTGCTGGATCGGTCAGGCGCTTGAAGATGATTCCCTGACCATCCGGCCAATTGCTCAGTCGGGCGGCGAACATTATCTCGAAGGCATAGAAACCAGCTGGTCGCTGCAATCGAAATTCGGCAGCGGTCCGACCGGTGAAGCGGTGCGTACCGGACAGATCGTCGAGTGTGCCGAGATGCGCACCGACGAGCGGCTGCTGGCCTGGCGCGATGCCATCATCGGCAATGGCCTGAGGTCGATGATTTGCCTGCCATTGAGTGATACCGGACACACCTTCGGCGTTCTCGCGCTGTATCGCGACACGTCCGGCCAGTTGCCGGATGCCGAAGTCCATCTGCTGGTCCGGTTGACGCGATTGATGGCAGTGGCCTTGCTCGGATTGCGGTCGCGCGCCGATCACAGCGATACCGCGTCGGTGATGCTGAAAACCGCCACCGCGCTGTCCTCGAGCCATGGTGCCGAATTTCTCTGGCGGCTGGTCGTCAGCGTCACCGATGCTCTGGGTGCCGATGCCGGATTCATTGCGCGTCATTTATCGGGCGATGGCGGCAGGATGCATTTGCTGGCCGGCGTTGCGGATGGCCAGCGGGTTTCCC